>NZ_JBFUDZ010000072.1:0-22261 GCF_056404455.1 Mesorhizobium sp. P2_D1 | reverse complement strand
GGCGTGCGCGGTTGCGCTAAAGGCCGCGTCCATCTCACCACCTGCCAGGCCGATCCAATGCGGGTTCGGCTGAAGCTTGGCGAGACCTGCGAGCGCGCACGACAGCGCGGTTAGCCGCGATGTTCCGCTGCATATGTCGAATGCTCCGCTTCCATGACGGCGGGCTTTTTCATTTGGCCGGAACATCGATGCTCACGGGTGGTTGAGCTTCAGCGCGTTCTTCCGCGGTTCCTGCCGGCGGAGGCCAACTGACCGAAGCATTCGGCGGGTGTCCAGTTCCAGAGGCTCATGCCTACCTCCTTGTGCCAGCCGCATGTCGCGCATGTCGGACCATCTGGGCGCAGGCCAAGGACGAGTAGAAAACTGCTCGCTCGCATGCTCGCTGTCGGGGGACGGCGGATCGGAATACGATAGCTTAACCCGGTATCTCAGCGGGTTCCGAGCGCCTTAGCTTCGCGTTCCAGTGTCTCGCGGTTGTCGCCGTGCTTTTTGATCAACTCGCGCACATGATCAGTTGAAAGGCCGAACTTGCTGGCCAAGTAGCCAACCTCATATTCCTCGTCTCCGCTGACGCGAGTACGGTCTTGATAGCCGAGCTTATTCTTGTCGTCAGCCATTGGATTTCTTCCTCGCCGCTGCTGGATTTTGGCCGGTAGCAGCCGTTGTCTTAGCGTCTTTCGAGTGGGCAGCCAACGCTGGGCCTGCCCCAGTCGCCTTGCGCATGTCGCCACTGCGCGTTTCGGGCTGCCGTTTCTTCCCTAGAAGGCCTGAAAAATACTTGCTTAAAAACCCCATCCTATCCTCCTTTTGATCGGGCATTTCAGCTGAGACTAATTCAAGAATTTGCGTGGGCGGGATTTGTTCCTGTGGGCAGTGTCACGGTGGTACCTGAGATGACGAAGGCCAATGCATTTCGGTCGACGAACGTACCCATAAATTGATTGCCAACACCAAGTTTGTCGGGATCAAGCGGGAAGAGCGACGAAAAGGCACACCGCTCAGCTGATGCCACCTTCCGGCATGCCTCTGTCTCCCTGCTCCAGATGCGATCCTGGAAATCGGTTTGCGATCACCGTTCCAGGGAACATCTGGCGTCGCCGCAGGTTGCTGAGCAGCTCATTCCCAGAGCAAGCCCCAAAGGAGGACCGCATGGCGCGTAAGGCAGCAACCAATCCCAATTCCGCGACGATCCACGACCAAACCCTTGTTCGAGGGGAGGGCGGAGAGCTGCATCAGATTGCAGCCGGCAAGACAGACATTCTGACCACAGCCCAGGGCGGCCCGGTCGCAGATGATCAGAACACGCTTAAGATCGGGCCACGCGGCCCAACCCTGATCGAAGATTTCCACTTCCGCGAAAAGATTTTTCACTTCGACCACGAACGCATTCCCGAGCGCGTCGTCCATGCCCGAGGCTACGGCGCCCACGGCTTTTTCGAGACATATAAATCGCTCGCCAAGTACACCCGTGCCGACGTTTTTCAGCGCGCTGGTGAGAAGACGCCGGCGTTTGTCCGGTTCTCGACCGTAGCCGGCAGCAAGGGCTCGTTCGATCTGGCGCGCGACGTGCGCGGGTTCGCTGTCAAGCTTTACACCCAGGAAGGCAACTGGGACATCGTCGGCAACAACATCCCGGTGTTCTTCATCCAGGATGCGATCAAGTTCCCCGATGTCGTGCACTCGGTCAAACCTGAGCCCGATCGTGATTTCCCTCAAGCCCAGTCAGCGCATGACACGTTCTGGGATTTCATCAGTCTGACGCCCGAATCCATGCATATGATCATGTGGGTGATGTCGGACCGCGCGATCCCGCGGTCGTTCCGCTTCATGCAGGGCTTTGGAGTGCACACCTTCCGCCTGCTCAATGCCGCCGACGAGTCCACCTTCGTGAAATTCATCTGGAAGCCGAAACTTGGTATGCAATCGGTGGTCTGGAACGAGGCCGTCAAAATCAACGGCGCCGATCCTGACTTTCATCGCAGGGATCTGTGGAACGCTGTCCAGTCCGGGGCTTTCCCGGAGTGGGAACTATGCCTGCAGCTCTTCGACCAAGAGTTCGCAGACAGCTTCGATTTCGATGTCCTCGATCCGACGAAGCTGATCCCGGAAGAGATCCTGCCGCCGATTCCCGTCGGCCGGCTGGTTCTCGACCGCATGCCGGACAACTTTTTTGCCGAGACCGAGCAGGTTGCGTTCATGACGCAGAACGTGCCGCCCGGCATTGACTTCAGCAACGATCCACTGCTGCAGGGCAGGAACTTTTCGTATCTCGACACGCAGCTGAAGCGCCTTGGAAGTCCCAATTTTACCCATCTGCCGATCAACGCTCCGAAATGCCCGTTTCACCATTTTCAGCAGGACGGGCATATGGCGATGCGCAATCCCGTCGGACGCGCCCACTATCAGCCCAATTCGTTCGGCGAGGGGCCACGAGAGTCGCCGGAGCGCGGCTTCCGCTCCTTCGCCGATGCCGAGGAAGGTCAGAAGGTCAGGCTGCGCCCTGAGAGTTTCTCCGATCACTACAGTCAAGCTGGTCAATTTTTCAACAGCCAGACGCCGACCGAGCAACGCCATATCGCCATGGCGCTGACGTTCGAATTGAGCAAGGTTGAAATGCCGGTCATACGTGAACGCATGGTCGCCCATCTCCTCAACATCGACGAGGGGTTGGCCGCCACGGTCGCCGACAAACTCGGTATCACCGACTTGCCGAACGCCGCGGACGCAGCCGTGCCGCCGCGTACGGATCTGGAGCCATCGCCGGCGTTGAGCATCATCGAAAACGGACCCGACAGTTTCGAAGGCCGCAAGGTCGGCGTTCTGGTGGGCAATGGCGTCGATGCCGCGCTGCTCAACGCCTTGCAAGCCGCTATCGAAGGCGAAGGGGCGACGATGGAGGTCATTGCTTTGAAAGTCGGTGGCGTGCAGGCCGACGATGGCACCAAGATCATTGCCAAGCATATGATTGACGGGGGGCCGTCGGTGCTGTTCGACGCGGTGGCCCTTCTGCTTACGGAAGAAGCCGCGGAACTTCTGACTGGAGAGGCAGCGGCCCGGGATTTTGTGGCAGACGCTTTTGCGCACTGCAAATTCATCGGTTTTACGCCCGGGGCGGTGCCTCTTCTGGCGAAGGCGGGCGTCGACCCGGCAGCCGACGAGGGCCTTATTCCTCTGCCCGATGGGGACGCAGCCGGAACGTATATCGAGGCGTGCCGCAAATTGCGACTGTGGGCGCGGGAGGCGAGCGTCAAGCTATAGGTGAGCTTTATCCGGCAGGCCATCGCCTGCCGGATAAGTCCTTTCGAGATGAAAGGGAAACAGTAGTGACTGAGGAAGAAACCAGACGGCCGGTCATAGCCCGCAAAGCGTGCGGGGGTTGGCCCACGAGAGCGGAGTCACAGAGCAGCAAATCCTTGAGATCGTCTCATTGGTGGGAACGGACCGGGCGTCGATCCTGCGCGAGGCCAGGCTTCTTCAAAAAGGCCGGGGTTGAGAACACGCGCGGCGCCGATTTCTTCCACTACACGTGGATTCCCGACGTGCCGCAGACGATACTCGTTCGCTGCGTACGACGGCCAAAGCTGACTGTCGTTTATGATGCAACCGTCGTTGCCAGGACTGCGACAAGGTCGGCAGGGGTAAAGGGTTTGTTGACCCGAGGAGCGGACTGGAGGGCGGCGGTTGAGAGCTCGAGGTTGCCGTACCCGGTAACGACGGCGAAGGGCAGGCGACGCGAGGCCACCTCCGCCGCGATCGGAGCACTGCTCGTTCCGCCAAGATTGGCATCGACGAAGCCCATTCCACTGTCGGGCGGCGTTGCCCTCAGGAACTCAGTCGCGACCTCAAGGCCGCCAGCCGACATGCCGATGCCGACATCGGGAAGGGGCCGCGGTCGTTCTCGTCCGGGTTCGCGCTACGGGGATCGGCGGCTGCGGGACGCTGCTTTCGGGTAGCCACCGGCTTACCTGGTGCCAATGCTTTTTGGAGGGGGGAACTGGCCCTGCCCATCTCGATCTCCCAGTCGATAACGAGGGCAAGCCCTACCGGCCGCGGTCACAGGTTTCTGTAACAGGAAGAACGGGATGCAGAAAGGATGTTCCACCATCAGATGTGGCTGCCTCACTCCTGCATCGTCCCAATGTAGATTTATCCACACGGATCTCAGCATCGGTCGCCGTTCGCATTTGATTGGCGAAACAGCCCAATGAGCCGCACTTAACTTACCGCGGGGCTATCCAAAAGCGAGGCCTCGACGAAAGAGATCGGCGCCTCGATCGTCCAGATCACATCATTGAAGCCGAACTTGAGTTCCCCTGTCCCGCTCAAAGCCTGCGGCGCAACGCGCTTGAGCACGACGCTGCCAAAACCGTGGTTCCCGATTGACTTGATCTCAGGCCCGTCCTGCTCCGCCCATGTCAGCTTGAGTGTTCGATTGGCAAGCTGGCCGGCTATGCTCCACGTCACGGCGATACTGCCACGGTGACCGGACAATACACCGTACTTAGCGGAGTTTGTGCATAGTTCGTGGAATGCGATACCGAGATATTGGACGGCATTGGGGTTGAGCGTAACAGGCGGCCCCACCGTGGTGATTGCCTCTTCCCGGCCGAATGGTTTGGCTTGGGCCAAGATAAGATCGGAAATGGTGGCGCCTTTCCAGTCAGCCGACACCAATAGGTCGTGCGACCTCGACAGCGCCATGATGCGCTCCCGGACCTGTTTTTCAAATTCGTCTGGATTTAGTGACCGCTTGTTSGTCTCSCGGATCATYGAMAGGATSACCGAGTAYTGGTTYTTCACMCGRTGRTTGACCTCGCGCATCAGCATGCGGATGCGATGTTCGTTCTCCTTGGTCGCAGTTATGTCGCGCGCAATCTTCGAAGCGCCGACGATGCGGCCCGCCGCGTTGCGAACCGGCGAAATGGTGAGCGAGACCGGCACTTGTTCCCCGTTTTTGCGCTGGCGAATCGTCTCGTAGCTTTCGATCCGTTCTCCGCGCCGGAGACGCTCGAGGATCCGCGGCTCCTCGTCATGGTGTTCAGGTGGGATCAGCATGCTGACATGCTGCCCAACGGCTTCAGAGGGAGCGTAGCCGAAAAGCCGTTCGGCGCCTCTGTTCCAACTCTTGATGAACCCGTCCAAATCCTTGCTCACGATTGCATCGAAAGAGGACTCGACTACCGCGGACAGATGCTGGGCGGCGTCTTCGCCTCTTTTGCGGTCCGTGAGATCTAAAAGCATATTGACGGCACCTGTGAGGTTGCCATGCTCGTCCCTGAGCGGAGTCGGAAATGGCAAGAATGGAAAAAAGCTCCCATCGGGGCGTTGGGCGATGGCTTCGACGTTGCGGATCGGACGATTTTCCTTGAGCGTGATTGCCATGGGGCATTGGTCGTGCGGCAATTCCTGGCCATCGACGGTGAACAGGCGGAAGGTGACGCACCACTCATCCTGGCCGATCTTCGGTTCCCGGCCGGCAAGTTCGGCCGAAGCCCTGTTACAATCGGTAATTACACCTCGTGCGTCGGTCGTGTAGACCGCGACCGGCAAAGCATCCAGGATTTGGTGGAAGCGGGCGTCTTTCTGGTGGCTCGCCTGCTCGGCAGACCTCAGTTGAGTCACGTCGACGGTGAAGCAGCGCGAATGCACCAGTTGGCCGTTTTCGAATTGACCGCTTGAACTGATTTCCACGTGCCTGATGGAGCCATCGCGTGCGAGGAGTTTGGCCGGATAACGCTCGATTGCTTCGCCTCTCGATAGGCGGGCCAGGATATCGTTGATGGCGCGCTCATCGGCGTGAAAGCTGGCGATGTCGCGACCAATGTAATCAGGGGCTTCGTAGCCCAAAAGGGTTAATTCGGCTTTGTTGRCATGGAGAATACGTCCGGCGCCATCTACGATATGCAGACCAATTCCACCGTTCTCGAAAAAGTCCTGATAATCAATTTGCGGAAGGCCCAGCCCGGACATGTGCCCCGTCATAACTGCGCTTTCCATGAATTCACTATCCCAACCCGACCCTCAACAGCCTTGTGAAACGTCGACACCCTATAATGGTTCCGGTTTCGACCTCGCCGGATGATGGCGTGTCAGTGCAATGAAGGGAGCTCAATGCCTGCCACGGTGTCTCCGCGCAGCGGAAATGGCCCCGGCGAGGACGCCGGGACCATTGAAAACCGGCCCAAATTCACGCTGCTTGCAGTTCGGCCGCCCGGTCATTGACGCCGGCTTTGCCCAGCGACGTCAGCGCCCTGTCGGTCGCTTTTTCCTCCTCGAGGGTCGCGTTGAGAAGTTCAACGATATCATCCTTGCCAAGCGAGGTGGCCCACGCAATGAGAGTGCCATATCGTGCAATTTCGTAGTGCTCGACAGCTTGCGCAGCGCCTACGAGACCGGCGTCCAGTGAAGTCGATCCCATATACTCCTCGAGAATTTCCGATCCTTCCTCGAGGATGCCGTCGATGGCGGGGCAGGTTTTGCCGCGCGCCGCTGCACCAAGGATGTCAAAGACCTCCTCAAGCCGCTCGACCTGGCCTTCGGTTTCGAGACGGTGCTTTTCGAAGGCTGCGGTGACCTGCTCGTCATCTGCGCCCTTGGCCATCTTGGGCAAGGCCTTCAGAATTTTCTTTTCGGCATAGTAGATATCCTTGAGACCATCGAGTAGCAGATCCTCAAGGCCCTTGGTTTTGGCGGTTGCCTTTTTGGTGGTTGCCATTGCTGTGTCCTCATTGTTTGAAATGACCCGGTGCCGGGTATTTCCTAACTCAGAGAAAAGCCGGGAGTTCCAATTCCATTCGACGCCCTTCGGATGCGTCAGTTCAACGTTTGGCCGTATCCGAGCTCTTTCAGTTGGTCGGCCGCTAGCGCGAGCAGGGCGATGCCGATTTCGGGAGCTTGCCAGCCAGCACGAAGGGCGATGTGCCTGATCTCCTGGACATAGGGGGCAAGCGCGTTTTTACACTCTGCTCCTCGAAGGGCGGCGTCTGTGCGAGCCGGCATTTTCATCTTAACATCCCCGTGCTTGCTCAGCCGCGCCATACCCTGTGTCGAGGAAGTAGCGATGGCGGTTGTCCGAGACACATTTAGACTCTCTTCGGGACGCGGCTAGAGCAGCCTTCGACCCCCTAACTATCGAGCAAGGTAGTCGTTCCCAACGTCTTAACGTGATGGCCGGTGGAGCATCATGAAATACGGCTGCCATGACCGTGATTGAAGCAGAAATGAGGTCAGCGACCTTCAGACGACGAGGTCCATGCCTGCGCTTTAACAAGCATCATGTGATTGGCCCGGCAGGCAAATTTGCGAGCGCGGCGGAACCTTCCCGCCCCAGCAACTTTACTCCCATGAGAGGGACAAATGGAGGCCAGAAGTAGCAGCCTCGGTTGTGATACGAGCGTGGGAAGGCATGCAATGGACTTCTTCGTATTTCTCCACAACGTGGCCTCTCTCCGAAGTGACGGACTCCACCCCGAACTTGTGCGTCTTTTCAGACAAAGGGCCGTGTTGTCCGGGCCAACCGTTAGGGAGTTGCAATCCCGTGGGCCACGCAGTGGAGAGCAGGCCGGTCCCAATCCTTCCCGGATCTCAAATCGGCGCTTGCCCAGGGATGTGATCCGCTTTCCTAGGAAAGCGAAATCCAAAGTGCGGGGTCCCTGATCCACCGCCTGTTCTGACCATCTTCAGATACGCGTCGGACGGAGTGACATCGGCACCATGCAGCTAATACTGGCCATTATTAAAAATGAAGGCTATCTGCTTTGCCGCTCATTCGTGTTGGCGACCATGCTTGCTCTGGCCGCGTGCTCGTCTTCCGAGCCCATCGAGCAGCAATCAAAAATCGCGGCGTCGGCGTCGCAGACGGCAGCCATGGTCGTCGACGCGTGGGCCGCTGGCGCCGTCCCTTCACACTATGCATCGGCCACATTGCAATCGACGGCCGAAACGCTTGCCAATGCCAGCAGGCAGATGCAGTCCGAAGATTCTCCTGAATCTCCCGAGAGGCATGATGTCATCACGGCGGTGGGTCGGCTGTCGGCTGCGGCAACGCACGCCCAAGTGGGGGTGGTGGCTGGCAACCCCCGTCAGGTGAGCCACGCGCTGCAGGAACTTCGAACGGCCGCGAGCGATCTCGCCGCCGCCCATGCTCGATATTCCCCGCCGAAATCATGAAAAAGCTGCTTGAAATCTCGCTTGGTATCGTGACCAGCGTTGGCGGCTTCCTCGAGGTCGGATCGATGGCGACGGCCGCCCAAGCTGGCGCGACTTTCGGCTTCCGGCTGATCTGGGCAATCCTCCTTGGTACCATCTGCATCATCTTTCTGGTTGAGATGGCTGGCCGGTTCGCTGCCGTCAGCGGCCACACGATCTCCGACGGAATTCGCGAGAGGTTTGGCTTCAATGCCTTCCTGTGGCCTTTGTTGGCCACCTTACTCGTCAACCTCATGGTGATGTCGGCAGAGATCGGCGGCGTTGCTATCGCGGCGGAACTTGCGACCGGGATCGGCTTTCAATGGTGGGCACTGCCACTGGCGTTCCTCGCGTGGCTGTTTCTGTGGAAAGGAACTTTCGGAGTCATCGAGAAGGGCGTGGCGATCCTCGGTCTTGTCACACTCTGCTTCGTGGTCGCGGCGGTGATGTTGAGACCGGATTGGGGAGAGGTTGCCGCTGGTGCGATGCCCAGTCTGCCGGAGCACGACGCGGCAAACTACTGGTTCATGGCCGTCAGTATTTTGGGCGCGTCGATATCGCCCTACCTCTTCATGTTCTATTCTTCGGGCGCCGTCGAGGATCACTGGGACAAAACCTATCTCGGCACCAATCGCGCCATTGCGGGCATGGGCATGAGTTTCGGTGGCACGATTTCGGTCAGCGTGCTGATCGTGGCCGCGCTCGTATTCGGCGCGCACGGCATAAACCAGGTCAACGATTACCACCAACTGCCGCTGATGCTGACCCCGATATTTGGTTTTTGGGGGTTTGTCCTGTTCGTTGCCTCGCTCGCGATAGCCTGCTTCGGCGCAGCACTCGAAATCGGGCTGCAGCAGGCTTATCTCGTCGCCCAAGGCTTCGGATGGAATTGGGGCGAGGACCTGAAACCGCGCGATGATCCCGCCTTCTGTGGTGTCTATACGCTGTCGTTGCTGCTTGCCGCGATCCCGATCGCGCTCGGCCTCGACCCGCTCAAGCTAACCATCTTCTCCATGGCGGTGACGGCTGCCAGCCTGCCGCTGACCGTTGTCCCCTTCCTCTTCTTGCTCAATGACGAGCGTTATGTCGGCGAGCATCGCAACGGCATGGTCTCCAATGCCGCGGTGATCTTCATCATCGCGCTAGGCTTCGTCCTTGCCGTGGTGAGCATTCCCTTGCAACTGTTCGGAGGTTCGTGATGGATTTGCTGCGCGATCTGCTGGACAAACAGGTCGTTGACCGTAAGCGGGTTAAGATCGGCAAGGTTGACGGATTGGTCGCTGAGTTGGGGGCAGACGTGCCGCCCAGGATCGTCGCGGTCGAGCTCGGGTCGATCACGCTGGCGCGCCGCCTTGGTCCAAGACCGGGGCGCTGGATGACATGGCTTGCGGCAAGGCTTGGCGGCGAGCGCCATGCCGAGCCGCACCGTATAGCGTGGAAAAAGGTGCGCGATATCGGCGTCGACATCGAAGTCGACATTGAGGTGCGAAGGACCGCGATCTTCGATTGGCAGGACTGGCTGCGCGACCACGTCATCGGCCGCATCCCGGGAGCTTGACGATGGCCACCGTCAACCTCGAACATCTTGCTGGCCGGCGGGTGCTTTCGCTGCGCGGCAAAAGCGTCGGTCGCATAGAGGAGCTAGTCGCGGACCGTCACGGTGACGATGTAGTCGTTACCGAATTCCATATCGGCATCTTCGCTGCTTTCGAGCGGCTCTCCGCCTCGGCGATAGGCATCGCCATGTTGGACTTCTTTCGCCTGCGCCACCGCGATTGCCTGTACCGCGTTCCCTGGGACAAGCTGGACATCTCCGATCCACTCCGACCACGGCTGCGATGCACCCTTGAGCAACTTTCTCACATGAAGGCGGGAATCGAAGACAAGAGCGAGCCGCGCTTGCCTGACGGTTTGCGGGGGGGAATGGCGAGCGCTGCGTGGAAATTTGCTCTTGGAGTTTTGCTGTGTGCAGCCGGCGCTGGCGCGGTCTTGTGGTACATGACCGCGGCGAGGCCTCCGTTTGCGGATCGGGATCGGCAATTTGAAGGCCCGGGCGATGTCGCGCATGGTGAGCTCGTTTTCGATGCCGGAGATTGCGCTTCCTGTCATGCAACACCGGGACAGCCCGACCGCCTGAGGCTTGGCGGCGGTATGGCGCTCGCTTCACCATTTGGGACCTTTCGGCCTCCCAACATTTCCCCCGATCCCGTCGATGGCATCGGCGCATGGAGCGTCATCGACCTGGCAAATGCGCTCATCGGCGGCGTGTCGCCAAGGCATGACCATTACTATCCCGCCTTTCCCTTTACGAGCTTTACGGGCATGACGGCCGGGGACATTAGGGATCTCAATGCCTATCTCAAGACGCTTCCCAAAGTAGCCGGGCGTGCGCCGCCGCATAGTCCCGCGATCCTGTTCAGCATCCGGCGGTCGGTCGGGATTTGGAAAATGATGTTCTTTCGCGAAGGCTCCACCTCTGCGCATCTCGACGGAGACCCTCTGCATGATCACGGTGCTTATCTCGTCGAGAGCGTCTCACACTGCGCCGAGTGCCATTCCACCCGCAACGCTTTTGGCGCAATCAAACCGGACACTCGCTTTGCCGGTGGCATCGATCCGCAAGGCACGGGATTTGTGCCGAACATCACCCAGGACAGGTTGTCTGGATGGACCGAGAACGACATCGCAGTGATGCTCAAAACGGGCGAGACGCCCAACCACGGTCGCGTGGGATCTTCCATGGCCGATGTCGTGGCCAATACGGCAATGCTGCCTGACAGCGACCGCCAGGCGATCGCACGTTACATTAAAGGTCTCGCACCGATCGCCACGCCGCACCCTTAAGGCAATTCCAGGAAAGTGACCTGGCTTTCCGCCCGGAATTGCGTCAAAGCAAACATCAACGATCATTGGGCGTAGAGGTAGGCCGCGAGGTCTTTGGCTTCCTGTTGCGAGACGCCAGTTGACGGCATCGCCGTCTGAGGGGAGAAGCTCCGGGGCGAAACGATCCATGCGACCAGGTTGTCGGAATTGTTTTCCAGCACGCCTGCAATATACACACGCTTTGATAGTCCGGTGAGCGGTGCACCGGTCTGGCCGTCCGCTCCCGGTATGCCGGGGATGGTGTGACAACCGGAGCAGCCGTAGCGGCGAAAGATTTCTGGAGCGCGTTCGGTATCGCCGCCGGTCATCGTTTTGGCTACGGTCGCCCGGGTGAGGTTGTCGCGCGTGATGTTGGCCGTGACAAAAGCGGCCGATGCCGCCAGAAGAACAACGGCCGTCAAGGTGGCGCGGCCAGCGGGAGACGCAAAAAGGTCAGGCATTTTGCGACCTCCTTTCGCTTGATCCACGAATCCAAAGCGCCAGCATGGTCATTGCCGCCGCCGCATAAATCGTGCCAGCTGGCACCCACATGATCATGCCGGCCAATTGCTGGTCTTCCAAAGGTGTCAACCCCCAAGCCTTCGCGTCCTGGGTCTGCGCGAGGTAGAGCACGCGTGGTGCGAGCGCCATCAAGGCGCCAAGAATGCCGGTGTGGACCATGGTGGCGAATAGGTGCCAGGCTGAGGCGCCGTAATCGCTTCGCCAGACAATTGCCCACCAGAACAATATCGCTGTCGCAAAGAAGCTGAGATGCTGAAGGCGATGCAGGGCCGTGTTGGTCAAGGCCGCGTCGAACAGCACCGGCATGTGCCAGGCCCAGATGGCGACGCCATGGATGATGGTGGCGTTTGTGGCGCTCGCACACCAGTCCCATGTCCCGCGTATCAGGGGTGAACCCATCAGCGACCCCGCGATGTGACGGGCTCTTCCGGACAAGCCCCATAACAGAATACCAACCGGTCGCGCGAGCACGATCAAGGGGGCCGAGATAGCCATGACGATCTCATGCTCGATCATATGAAAGGTAAAAAGGTGCTCTCCAAGCCAGTGAAGCGGCGAAAGCAGCGCACCCGCCAGTGTTAGTATGCCGCTCCAATACAGCAAGGCGGGGATGAGCAAGCTCCGTCTGCTTCGCCACCCAAGCCTCACGGCGCCAATGCCGTACAGCGCGGCAAGTATTGCAAGAGGCACGACGATCCAAGGATCAAATGTCCAGGGAATCCCAGAACCATGGGTCTCGTCCCAGTGCGCCATTGCCGGGGTGGCGATCATGAAGGAGATCAGGGCGCAGATCAGCGCAGGCATGGGTCAAGCAGCATAGTAGCCGCCCCCTGCAGCGACAGCGCAAAGACAAACGCCAGTGCGATCAGAAAACCTGTATCGACGATAAACCGGGCTGGCTTGGCCAATCCCGTCGAAGTGGCCCGTGATGCAGCAAGGCCTGCAATCGAGGCGACGAGGAGTGTCCCGCAAGAGGCCGCGGTCCAGGAAACACTCTGGCGGCAATCGATGTAGGGCGTGATTTGTCCAAGCTGAGTGCTCAGCGCCCAGGTCACTGGCGGTATGAGTAGTCCGGCGTATCGAAGCCTAATGTTGGTCAAAGGCGTGGAACCCAATACAGGCAGGCATACATAGGCAACCAAGTCGCCACCACGAAGTTCCAGTACATCGCGTTGTCGCTGACGTCTCCGTAGCGGCGCCCGTTGTCCCCATGCCGTGAAAACATGAGGCAGGTCAGCACCAGCGTCTCGACCAGATCGGTCACGATATGCGTCGTATGCAGGCCGAGCATCACCCACACGATCGACCCGTAGGCGTTCTGATCCCACTTGATATGCATTGCCGGAAACTCGAACGCGCGCAGGATCAACGGTACTAGGCCGAGCACGGACATGACAATCAGGCCGATACGAACCTTGAACAAATCCTGGGCTCGCGCCCAGCGGGCGAGGAAGATGTTGGGGACGAGACTCGCCACCAGGAGAGCCGTCAGGGTCGTTCCGGCGAGCAGATCTGGCGGTGGGGCATCCAGGGGCCAGTGTTGTGCCAGGCTCATGAGATAGAGATAGACGATGATCGAAAGAGCGAAGCCCGTCCCTTCAATGAGCATGAACGCGAGCGTTCCCCACCAGGAAACACTCGCCGTGCCGAGGCCATGGGGCGGAAGTTCCGTCAGGTCGAGTGCGACGCTTTCCTTCATGAGTCATCCTCCGGCGTGCCCTTTGGCCAGAACCAGCCAATGAGTGCGATCGCAACTGGTAGCGAGCCCCACACAACCGCCCATGGGGTGAATATCGACCAAATCAGCGTCGCGGAGGTGGCAAGTGCTGCCCATAGTGGCCAGATCGAGTCCCCGGACGACGATTCACGCGCTTCCGGAAGCGCTTCGACGACACTGCTGATCAACAGTTCACGACGGTCGACGCGCAGGCCCGAAACGACACCTAGCATCTTTGGGTCGTCAGACAGGGGCTCGAGGCTGCCGACCACCGGCAGCCGTGCGAAGTTGTACGGCGGCGGCGGCGACGAGGTCGCCCATTCGAGCGTCGAGGCCCCCCACGGATTGGATGGCGCAACGGCACCTGACCGGGCACTGCGTATGGCATCGACGAAAAACAAAAGGAAGCCGGCGGCAAGTATGACGGCGCTGAGGCTGATAAACATGTTCAGGCCCGCCCATGGCATCTCGGGCTGGTAGGTGTAGATGCGGCGCGGCATGCCGCGCAGCCCGAGAATATGCATGGGAAAAAAGGTCAGGTTGAAGCCGGCAAAGGTCAGACCGAACACCCAGCGACCGAGTGTCTCGCTCATCATCCGGCCCGTCACCTTGGGAAACCAATAATAGATCGCGCCGAGCAGAGGAAATACGGCGCCGCCGATCAGGACATAGTGAAAGTGCGCGACCACGAAATAGGTGTCGTGGACTTGTGTGTCGAACGGGACGGACGCCACCATCACGCCGGTCAGGCCGCCAATGACGAATATGACCATGAAGCCGATGACGAACAAAAACGGCGTCTTGAAAGTCGGCCTGCCTGCCCACATCGTCGCCAGCCAGCAGAATATCTGCAATCCCGCTGGAACCGCGATCGCCATGCTTGAGGC
Source organism: Mesorhizobium sp. P2_D1 (assembly GCF_056404455.1). Lineage (NCBI taxonomy): Bacteria > Pseudomonadati > Pseudomonadota > Alphaproteobacteria > Hyphomicrobiales > Phyllobacteriaceae > Mesorhizobium > Mesorhizobium sp. P2_D1. The sequence continues at coordinate 8,086 of NZ_JBFUDZ010000072.1, read as the reverse complement.
GGTGAAGAAGCTTTCTCCAAGCCGGGGCAGGCCAGCCACGAACATATGATGGACCCATAGTCCAAACGCCAGGATACCCGTCGCGATTAACGCCATCACCATCGCCAGATAGCCGAACACTGGCCGACGCGTGAATGTCGCGACGATGGTCGACACCATCCCCACGGCCGGCAGAAAAATGATGTAGACTTCCGGATGGCCGAAGAACCAGAACAGGTGCTGCCACAGCAGGACGTCGCCGCCTTCGGCCGGATTGAAGAAATGTGTTTCGACAAGCCGGTCGAGAATAAGGGCAGTGCTCGCGATCATGATCGCCGGCATCGCCAGGATGACAAGAAACGACGTGACCAGCATTGACCAGACGAACAACGGGATCCTCTCCAGAGACATTCCTGGAGCGCGTTGCTTGAAGACGGTGACGACGATCTCTACCGCGACGGCGAGCGCGGAGACTTCGGTGAAGGTGATCATCTGTGCCCAGATGTCGGCCCGCTTCCCAGCCGCATATTGGGGGCCGGAGAGCGGGACATAGGCGAACCAACCGACATCCGGTCCGGTGTCCAGCACAAAGGCGATCCACAACAGCAAACCGCCGGCTAGATACATCCAGTAGGAGAACGCGTTGAGGCGCGGGAAAGCGATGCTCCGGGTCCCCACCATCAAAGGCACGAGGTAGACGGCCATCGCCTGCATGACGGGCACGGCAAAGAGGAACATCATGTTCGTGCCATGCATGGTGAAAATCTGGTTGTACCGATCGGGCCCTATAAAGCGGGCTTCAGGTTGCGCCAATTGCAACCGCATCAGCAGGGACAGCAACCCGCCAAGCGCCAGGAAGACAAACGCCGTGGTGATGTAGCGCCGGCCTATGATCTTATGATCGACCGTCGAAAGGGCACCCCACAGGCCTGGCTGGGTTGCCCACGTTACCGCGAGGCGCCGGTCCAGCTCGGCTCCGTCGAATGCCGTGTCACGGACGCCGCGGTCATCGCGCGTCATTTCAGGCTCTCCATGTAGGCGGAGATATTCTGAAGCTCGATGCTGGTCAGCGCGACTATCGGCATGTTGTTTCCAGGCTTGAGCGTCTGCGGATCGGCAATCCAGGCCGCCAGTGAGCCGCGCGTGGTTTCCAGCAGCCCGGCGGCGATCGTCTGCCGGCCGCCGATGTGTGTAAGGTCCGGTCCTGTCGTCCCGTTGGCCGGCGTACCCCGGACCGTGTGGCAGGCAGCGCACGGCCTAGCCAGGAAAGCTGCCTTTCCTGCTGCCGCGTCCGGATCGCTCGGCTTCATCGCTTCAGCACGCTGCGACGCCGCCCAAAGTTCGTAGTCCGCCGGCGCCTCTGCGATGACAATGATCGCCATATGGCTATGCTGAACGCCGCAGAACTCGGCGCATTGGCCCCGATAAACGCCGGGCTTTTCGGCTCGCAGCAGCAAACTGTTGGACCGGCCCGGAACAAGATCCTGCTTTCCGGCGAGGCTAGGCACCCAGAACGAATGGATGACATCGGCGCTCTCGAGCCGGAGGTGAACATTCGCACCGACGGGAATGTGAATTTCGTTGGCAGTCTGAAAGCCGGGCTTTGCGTCGGTACCGGCATAGAAGACCTGCCACCACCATTGCTGTCCCTTGACCGTGATCGTGAGGGCGGCACTTTCCGGGACGCCGATATTCCGGGTGGTATAGAAACTTGCGATCGTCAGACCGGCGATGATGACTACGGTGGCCGTGACCGAGGCAATCACCGCCATTGTCAGCCGTGCCTCGGACTTCGCGCTGTCCGCCCCCGGGCGGCGGCCCCGCACGAGGGCCAAGGCAAGCATGACCATTACCAGGATCCAGACCACAGTACAGAGGATGACTGTTGCGATGATCAGGTGTTCGACATGGATGGCGGGAGCGCCGCGCGGGTCAAGCGCCGACTGATTGCCGCTGCAGCCCGACGCGACGGCAGTGATCGCCGGCAGAAGAGCGCCGACCTTTCTCATGGCGAAGGTCCCTGGTCTGGGTGGACGCCGACCGGTCCCTCGTTGAAGAGGATTATCGCAGGGCCGCGATTCTCGGCCGGGCGGGTGTGTTTGTCATCGTTGCGGCTGGGCGCGGCTATCTTCGGCGTATAGGAACCGATTGTCTGGAGATATCCTGCGAGCTGCCAGATCTGCTCGATCGTCATCCTGTCGCGAAAGGCAGGCATGCCGTGCGGGCGGCCGTCCCGGATGGAAGCGGCTATGGAAACCATCTCAGGGCCATAAAGCCACCAGCCGTCAAGGAAGCTCGGCCCAACACCGCCACGACCGTCGCCGTGGCACGCGGGGCAGCCAAACCAGGCATAAAGACGCTTGCCCAGACTCAGATTGTAAGCGTCCGTTTCATAAGGCTTGCCGAACGCGAAATAACTCTCGGGTGGTGTTCCGCTGATGCCGTTCTGCATAAGCCGGAATCGGTTGAGGTYGGCAGCAGCCGGCGGATCGAGGCGAAGCTCTCTCGGCTGCCGCAACCAGCCGAGCAGGCCGCCCACACCGACGAGGAGCAGAAGCGCGCCAGCCATCAGCGCCGACTTCGGATTTGCGATGGCCCTTTCTGTCAAGCGGTTCTCTGCCCCCATGGCATCAGCCATCTGGAGTTAAGTGCGATCGGCTAAGGCGGACTGGCAAAAGCTTGTATGACGGCGTCTTCGACTTCGGGTCGTGGTGAGCCAGAGGGAAGAGCGGGTTGGTTTCGGGAAAATATGCCCCGCAGCAACCCTTTGGGATGTTGTAGGAAACGACCCTCAATCCCGTAACCTTACGCGCGGTAGCCTCATCGATCGCTGTTGTCAGATCAACAATTTCGCCATCGGCGAATCCCAGGCGGGCAATATCCTCCGGGTTCAGGAATACGATGGTGCGAGTGCCGTTCACTCCACGAAAGCGGTCGCTGTAGCCATAGATCGAAGTGTTGAACTGATCGTTGGAGCGAAGGGTCGCGAGATGAAGAACGTCGGCATTCTGCGACGTCGACAATTCCGGAAAAAGCCTGTCTGGCGTAATGAAATTTGCTTTTCCGCTGTGCGTCACCCATTTGCGTTCGCGCGCCGGCAGCGGTCGGGCAAATCCTCCTGGCTTGAAAAGCCGCTTGTTGAAATCCTTGAAGGTTTCTGGGTACGTCCGCTCGATGGCGTCTCGGATTTCCGCATAGTTGCCCACCCAGGCGTCCCATGGAACCTTCGTCTCGCCCAGAGTGGCCTTGGCGATGCCGGCAACAATCGCAGGCTCCGATAGGAGTGCGGTGCTGGCGGGTTTCGTCTTGCCGCGCGAGCCGTGGAAATGGGCAATGGAGCTCTCCATCGACACGGCCTGCGGACCAGTCGCTTGCTGATCGAGTTCGATACGGCCGAGGCAGGGCAGGAGGTAGGCGATCTCGCCATGCAAAATGTGGCTGCGGTTAAGCTTCGTCGCAATCTGCACGCTCAGACGCAGTTTGCGCCATCCCTCTTCCATAGCAGCGGTCTCGGGCACCGCTCTCAGGAAGTTCCCGCCAAGGCTTATGAACGCGCGCGATTGGCCGTTCATGATGGCTGCGCACGTCTCGACTGTCGAGCGGCCCGTCCATCGCGGCGGATCGAAGTCGTAGAGTTCGGAAAGCTTGTCCAAGGGGGCTAGACCGGGCTTCTCGGTGATTCCGACCGTCCGTTGCCCCTGCACATTAGAATGCCCGCGGACGGCACAGATATTCGCGCCGGGCTTGCCGATATTGCCGCGCAGCAGTGCCAGATTGCAGACCATATGGACGTTCTGGACGCCCATGAGATGTTGCGTAAGGCCCATGCCGTATACCATCAGCACGGCATCGGATTTGGCGTAGGTGGCCGCGGCCTGCATCATCTGATCACGGCTGAGCCCCGAGACTCTCTCAAGTTCATACCACTGATATGCTCGTGCTGCTTCAGCAAATTCCTCGTATCCAGCCGTATTCTCCTTGATGAAATCATGATCGAGCACGTGCTTCTCGTCGGCGGAGGCTATCGAGGCTGCGAAAGCGACCATTGCCGCATTGTCAGGGTCTTTCGGCTTGCCGTCCTCTCCGGCCACGCGGCTCTTGCCGGATGCCTTGCAGGCATCGTCAGCTTCGATGAGCGCCTTGCACACACCGAATAGCGCCGCGATGTCGCCGCCATTGTTGACTTGGTAATATTCGGACGAGATTTTTGTCTCTTTGCCGGTCAGCATTTGCACCGGCGACTGCGGATTGACGAAGCGCTCCAGGCCGCGTTCGCGCAGCAAGTTGAAGGTGACGATCTTCACGCCTCGGTTGACGGCATCCTGGAGGTCGTGCAGCAGGCGAGGCGAAGATGTTCCCACGTTTTGGGCAATGTAGAAAATACAGTCGGTATTTTCGAAGTCCGACAGAATCGCGGTGCCTACAGAGGCGCCGATGCTTTCCGGAAGCGCCACCGAAGAGCTTTCGTGACACATGTTGGAACTGTCAGGCAAATTGTTGCTACCGTACATGCGGGCAAATAGCTGGTACATGTAGCTCGTCTCGAGCGACGCGCGGCCAGACGTGTAGAGGTCGACCTGGTGCGGATCGATCGCGCGCAGCTCCCTGCCAATCTCGTCGAACGCTTCTGTCCAAGCCACCGGAATATACTTGTCGCTGGTCGCGTCCCAGCGCATGGGCTGGGTCAGCCGACCCTGATCCTCCAGGTTGTGATCTGGCCAGAGCTCCAGTTCGCTCAGCGTGTGTTTGGCGAAGAATGCTGGGTCGGCCCGCCGGGATGTGATTTCCCAAGCGGTCGCCTTCGCCCCGTTTTCGCAGAATTCGAGCGGATGCGGCCGAGAAGGTTTTGCCCAGGCGCAACTGACACACATGTAACCTTCGGGCTTGTTCTGGGTCGAAAGTATCCTTGGCCCCTTCAAAGGGACTTGTTCTCTCACGATGATCGCGGCCACGGATTTCGCTGAGCCCCAGCCACCGGCAGGTCCGCCGTACGGTTTGGTGGTGGCTGATCTTGTCTTCGATGTCATTTCTGTCCTCGTTTGCATGGCGAGGCCCGATGTGGTCTCACCCATATCGGCGCGATTCCCGTCGCTGGGCTTCAGCCGCGATGATCCGTCGGCAAAGTGAAAAGGCATTCGAGAACGTACTAAATTTTGTTCAGGTTACCGATCAGCCTGCCGAGCCCGATTCATAGAACTTGGTATCTGCCCGACGGTTCCACGATGACGCCGGCTTCGTTGGGGTCGGCTCTAGGCAATCGGCGAGATCAGATTTTTGATCGGTGGGAGTGTGACGTGCAGACACGCGCCTCTCGTTGTGCGGCGACGCGAAGGGGAGGCTCGCAGCTGACAATGATTTATCGGTACAGCTTGCATCCTTTGAGGCTGACGGGAGTTGGAGGTCAGTCCATTGAACGGTGAGCCCAATGAAAAGGGATCTCAAACCCGAAACGGAATTGCCCGAAGCTGCCGACATTTTGGTCAATCGGACCGCGTATTTTGTCTCAGACTGGATTGACGAGCACGTGATCGAAAACCTGACCGTCGTTCCGGCCGGCGTCGACGTAGCCGAGGAACTCGCGAGCCAGTGCATCGCGGATGCACAAGATGAAGATATATCCGCCGAGGACATCCAGGAAGAGGTCGGTGATCTCAAGGAATACATTGCCGAGACGATCGTCGAGGAAGGCAGCGCGCTAGCGCCTGTTGTGCGATGACAAAGCCCTACGGAGAGGCGGCCGGGGATGGCGACTGCCGTTATTTCGCGCGCCTATGCGGCCTTACGGCTGAAGAGACTCGCAAGCTGATACTGGAGGCCGGCGACCGACCGCTCAATGTCCGACCAGTGAATCGATGGCCAAGCGTCCCCCTCAAGGCGTTTGAGGCTGCCGACAAAACGCGCGCGGGTCGTTCTGACCATAATTCGATACAGCACGCTCGAACTTCAAAGATAGACCTCCCTCATGCAACCAGAGGCGGCAAATGCGACGCCTCTGTGCCGTGCGATCGCATTCATTGTCCGGGCTGTCGGGTCGAATCAAGTTGGAACCGTTCGGCGCTTCGAAGGTTGGGACAGCCTATCCACCAGGAGATGCGACCATGGACCATACCAAGCACGTTCGACTTACGAGCAATGAATTGACTCCCGACATACTCGACGGCGCCGCTATATATGGCGCGCACGACGAGAAAGTTGGCGCAGTCTCTCACATGCACGGAAATCAGATTGTCATCGATGTCGGCGGTTTCCTCGGCATCGGCGCTAAACCTGTGGCCGTGCCAGCCAACCAACTGGAATTCATGCGCGACGAGGATGGTGATGTTCACGCCGTCACCGCCTGGACCAAAGACCAGCTCGAAGACATGCCAGAGCACCAGGATTGAGAACCAGGCCCGGTTTCGGCCGGACAGTCATTCAGGAGCCTTATATGCAGATCGTTCGCACCGAAGTAGTGAATGCTACCGCCCTAAATGGCCACGCGATCCTTCGTGTCATGTTTTGCGGCGAGGGGAGTGAATGCGTGACCGTCGACATGGCGAATGTGGACGGCGATAGCGAGGCCGCATTGAACCGGGCGAAGGCGATTCTCGTGCAGACCGCCACGTTCGGTATCGCTGCCAATGACTACGACGCGAAAAGCAACGGCAATTTCGATGAAGTTGCTGCGACGTCGGCGAGCGATGGAGAGAGCGATATGTATGTCTTTGAATGTCGCGACGGCGGGACCAGCCGACGAATACCGCCATCTCACATGCCGAGCCTTGAGGCTGCCCGCGAGGAAGCTATGCGCTGCGCTGCTGATCTCTTGGTCGACCTTCAACCGGGCACGGACGAACTATCTGGTTGGCTGGTGCGGGTCTTTAACGAAAGCGGTGAGGTGCTTTACACCGTTGATGTCGCCGAGGCTGAGGCTGCCAGGCAAACAAACCAATAAGGCATTCAACTTATCCCGGACTCATCATCGGTGCCGATGCGTTGGCGCGACACGCCTGTGCAAGGTCGGCCCAAGCCGAACCAGGCCGCACGAGGGCTTTCGTCGGGGAGTACCGGAACCTGACGCGTTGCCATGCATTTCGTCCTCTGGGTATCGCAAATCAGCTCGCAGCCAGGGAGTATTCAGATGCACGCTTTAACCGATTCGGAACATCACTTTGGTCAACTGGCCATAGAGCCGTTTGCCGGCACGGTGACGGTGCGATTTTCCGACGCCGTAGTCGCCGCCACGGAACGAGCAAAAGTGCTCCGGGAAGATGGACACGAGCCCGTCTTCTTCATTCCTTTCCAGGATATCTATTTCGACCTTTTCGAAAAGACAAACACCACAAGCCAGAGCCCGTTGAAAGGAACAGCGAGCTACTGGCGTGTCCATGCAGTTGGTGCCTCGGCCGACGATTTCATGTGGGCATATGAGACGCCGAACGCGTCCTTGCGGGCCATTAAGTCGATGCATGCATATCTGTGTGGATATGCAGCGGCTGTTTGCAGAGCCGTCGCAATGGGCGACTCCCTGGATTACCCGCGTCCTTCCCCAGATTGAAACTCTGGTTGAACGACGCGCGCTACAGACGGTCTTCACGCGCTTCCTGCCTGCGCAAAAGCCGGGCCAGGGCGTCGGCACATGGAAGCACTACTATCAGCGCTGGGCCTCGATGACGATCGAGAACATCGATCCCGCAATGATTGAACTGTTGCCGTCATTGGCTGGTTACTGTCCGCCGGCAGCGATCATCGACAAGTACATCTACTCGCCATGGTTTGAAGGGCGCCTCAGAACCCTTCTCATGGCGCGTGACATCGATACACTGGTCATCACCGGCGGCGAAACCGACGTGTGCGTCCTGGCAACGGTGCTCGGAGCGATCGATTTCGGCTACCGCGTGGTTCTCGTCACGGACGCGCTGTGCAGTTCTTCCGACGCGACGCATGACGCGCTGCTGACCGTTTATCACCAGCGCTTCGCGCAGCAGGTTGAGACGGTCGATATGGATACGGTTCTCTCGAGCTGGACCTGATGTCAGCTGGCGCGTAGACCAAGCAGACTCCGACATCGAGACGTATGACGCGCGTTGCCGACTATTGCAATCAGCCCTCTGGAGCCGGCATAGGC
>NZ_JBFUDZ010000071.1:0-22419 GCF_056404455.1 Mesorhizobium sp. P2_D1 | reverse complement strand
TCCGAAGACCGTCTCGTAGGCGACAATCGCTTGCCAGGGTCAGACCTAAGAGGCAGGCCAGCCGCGAATACGAGATGATGCACCAGCGAGTCACTTATCTACGGAACTAGAAGCCCTCGCTACGTTGCGCCCTTAGCATGACCGAAGTACCGATAAGCGCTGAAACCGTGCAGTTCAGCGCTTGGTCAAAGAGACAGGCATCACCGAAGAACAAGCTCGCGCGCTTATCGCCTTCCTTGGGACTCACAATTGGTCATCGCTCATACGAGAAGCGCGCATTCTAACCCGAAAGCCCTAGTAGAAATCGCTATCACGCATGGGGATCATCGCCGCCACCATGCTTGCTGGCGCCATCTGGCGCTGCGAAACGGCATGGCAGCCTGCTCCTCATGGGCAGGTGACGATGGCCAATCCGCCGTCGCCTTAGATTGATAATCGGTCCTTATCCATCCGTAGAGTGATGATCGCGCCTTCGTCCGACCAATTGTGATGGACCGAACCATTGAGCTGAGAGGTTATGCTGCGCCGAAGAAGCTTGCTCCCGAAACCGCCAAGCTCTGCGGGCGATACGACGGGCGGCCCGCCCCTCTCAGTCCACACAACTGTCACGTCAGTTTCGTCGACAGTGCTGGAAACGTCGAGCGTTCCGGTCGCGGCAGATAATGCACCGTACTTCATCGAGTTAGTCGCAAGTTCATGGATGATCATTGCCAACGTGGTGGCGCCAGCTTCCCCAACCGACATTCGCGGCACAGACACCCGCACGCGGCCGCTAAAAGCGCCCATATCGTCGTACGGTGCCAGCAGGATCGTCAGGAGATCCCCAAGCAGGGCGCCATTTTCATTACGTCCCGGCACAGGGCGCACCAGATCGTGAGCTCTGCCCAACGCCGAGAGCCTACTGGTTAGTTCGTGCGCCATCTCCTCCGTTGACTTGGCTGAGCGCGATGTAATCGTGGTGAGCGCGGTCGCGATACTCAACAGGTTCTTGACCCTATGGCTCATTTCTCCCGCAAGCAGTTCGTTGGCCTCTTCGGCTTGCTTGCGACCGGTGACGTCGAGAAAGACTCCAAACATCGTTCGGCCCTCGATGTCGGCATCATCTCCCTGGCCTCGAGCCGAAATCCATCGCACATCGTCTCCGACCATAATCCGAAAGTCGATCTCGTATGCGCCAACTATCGCGCGCGTTGCAGCAAACGCTGCACGAACCCTGTCCCGATCCGCAGGATGAATTTTTGCAGAGAGATCTTCGAAAATCACGAACGGACCGAACGGCAGATCCCAAAGACCATAGCCGTGCTGGTCCATAGTGAAATGATCTGTGTCAACGTTCCAAGACCACAGCGCGACACCCGCCGCGTCGATGGCAAGCCGGAGGTGTCTAGCATCCCATTTTATGAGTGGACGGGCATCAGTGGGCAATAGCGAGCGGTTCCTTCGCCTGTGTTTATAGCATGTATCGCGGCTCAAGACTCCGTCAATTCGCATAGCCGCCGGATGACGCGCGGCGCTATGAGGCTCATTCCGGCAAGCCAGCGTCGTAGTGGACGATGGCATCGAGGATCGTTCGATAGAGGCTGACTACTTCTTCGTCGATCTCCTCCCGCTTGATCCCCACCGATTTCGCATCGGCAAACAGCTTGTGCGTTAGCTCGTCAATGGAGATGGCATCGGCGTTCGTCGTCTCAGGGACGTTGTTGGCAATCCACCGATCTAGGAAGTTGATTCCGCGTGTGCTCACCGATCCATAAGCTCGTGCTCGGGTTCAGTTGATAGCGCTTTCGACACCAAGCGCGGCGCCGGCCGCTGCGAGGTCACGATATTTCGACGTCCAGTCGAGACCGCGCCGGGTGTAGATCCGCGTGCCGTCGTCGTCGATGATCAACTGCGACCGGTAGCCGTCGAACTTAACCTCGTGAATCCATCCCTCGCCTTCGGGTGGCTTCTCCACCAGAGTTGGCATCAAGGGGGGATGAACTTCAAACGCATGAACTGTCTCGCAAAGCCGCGATTAAATTAGCATGCGCTGAAATGGTTCCGGAACATTTTAGGCGAATTCAAAGTTTCACGCCGATGACGAAGTTATCTGACCTTGGGCCGCCGATCGTCGGCCGACGCCATGGCGATCAGCCAAATGATGATGGTGACCATTTTTATGCCTGCCCGACCTGCGACCAGTGCGTCGACCGACGCGATTTGAGGCAAGTCATCTGGCAAAATCAGTCTGAACACGAACCGCTAGAGATGGACGCCTGCACGAGCTGAAATGGTTCCGGAGCGGCAAATGGATTTCGGCTGCAACAAACTCGCCGGCTGCACGTTTCCGGCATCATCAACCGCCAATAGAGAGGAACCGAAATGGCCGACGATAAGACTAAGCGCGATTTCCGTGATCGTGACCGAGTGGCGGGCAGTGAGGACTACGAGGTCGAGTACTTCGCCAAGAAGGCAGGCATTACAGTCCAGCAGGCAAAGGAACTGAGAGCTAACCACGGCAACGATCGGGCGACACTGGAACCGGAAGCCAAAGCACTCGGCAAGCGGTGACGACTTCCGATGAGCTACTCCAAGATCAGACGAACGATCAAGGAAGCACTCGTCTACAGGTTTTCCCGCCCCAAGCCCCCGCGTCATCCGACCCGGTTCATCGGGCCAGTGCTCGTCGTCGGCTCCGCCCCTGGATCTAACCTGCCCAAGGGATTCGACGAGAATTTTTCGGTTCTCACCGTCAACGGTTCCCAGTCGGTGGCGAGGAAATGGGGCATCGCCAAACCTGACGCGACCTTTCTCCATTTCAACMAAGTCGACGGCACGAACGACAATGCCGTAGCCGTACGGCGCGTTCTCAACGGCGAAGAGACCGGCATCTTGTATGTGATGCGCTGGCCGTTCGGAGAGCAGCGCCTACGCGATGGCCTCGCGGCATTTAACTATCGCTACGACCAGCTCCGGATGGTTAGCACGTACCAGCGCATTGCCCTGCACGAGGCGGTCATGGGCGCGCGCCACAGCGAGTTGGACAATGCACGGAAGTTTTCGAACGGCATCACCGCTGTGCTCTATGCATTCAACAGCGGCGCGTCGACTGTCGTCATATCGGGCATCAATCCCGGCTCGACCGGCCATGTCTACAACGAGCTCGGCTTGAGGAGGCTTCATAGCGACATGGACAGCTCGATCTTGCTGAAGCTACGCGGCCGTGGCGCCAATCTCTTCACGGCCGATCCTGAAGTCGCGGTATCAACCGGGCTCACGCTGTGGCAGGGCGCCGGCGGCCGATCGGAACCTTTACCGCAACTGTCTCGCAAGCCGCGGTTCAATGTTTGATAGTGATGACAGACCTGAACGAACTCGGGCCGCCCATTCCCGGCCAGCGCCAAAGTGGCAAACCGGGGCATGAGCGGGAGTATTTCTACCCTTGCCCGATCTGCGGCCAGTCGGTCGATATGCGCGACCTTCGGCCAATCATGTGGCATTCAAGGCCTGGACACAAACCGTTCGATCTCGGGGGCCATGAACGCAAAAGGCCCGCCATGGAGGAAGCCATGACGGGCCCCGAAAGATGCCGAAACAACTTTCGTGCACCCGCGTCACACAGGTGCGTACGCAAAACGAGCCGAAAAACAGACCGTTCCAGCATGCACAAAAAAGCCCGCCACCATCGGCAACGGGCCAAGCGCCTCACGCTTCACAATACAGCGTCGGCTGCCGCTAGTCGGCGCCGCCGAGTTGCTTGGTCATTCTACAGAAATTGTCATGCTCCTTGGCAATGGCCTCGTCGCCACATTCCTTCATCATGCCGGGGGCAAATTGAGCCGTGGCTGTGCCTTACCCGCCCTGCCATGTTCCTGACTGGTGGATTAGTTTGGAATTCTGATTATGGAAGCGGAAGAAATGCGGGCGATAGCCGACACGCTCATGCGTAAGGCATTTAAAGAGGCTCAGCCGTGTGGCTTAGCCGACGGGGCGGAGTATTCCCTCAAAAGGCGTGACCTCTATATCGGGCAGTCGCGGCCTCCACAACCATCGCTTGATCTAGGGGGGCATCGCGCTGTGCAAGCACCGGCCACATATCAAACGCCGTTGTCAGGCCGGTTGTCGGGGCGACAGCCATTGCTAACTGATCGCACGCCGTCTCGGTCGCTATTTGCCTGTCCTCATACTGTCTGGTCTAGGTTGGCCCCGTGTGATGAAATAGTCTTAGGTTTCCGAGTATGCGGGCGCGAATTGATCGCTCGCCAAGGCGGGCGATGCGCCATGGCGAGTTGTGGGTTAGAGAGGCTTGGAGTCCCCGGCGATGATGATCATTTCTTCCAAAATGCTTCGCTCCCTCGTCGGCGCATGGGTGGCACTGGCTGTGGTGTCCATATCACCTCGCCATTCATTTGCAGCGCCCAAAACGGCCGTTGCGACGAACGACTTTCTCAATAGCATCGGCGTCGTTACCACGTTCCCCGATCGAGGCCAGCCTTTGGCTAGGACTGTCGAAATGGTCCGCTATTGCGGCTTTCGATGGGTAAGGGCGGGAATAGAAGGTCTGAGCGACAAGGGCCCAACAACCATCCAGACCTTTCTGGATCTACATCGCGAAACCGGCGTGCGCCTGAGTTGGGGATTGGTCAGTGGTGGGACTGATGTGAAGAGGTTGGTCGAAACAGGTAAGGTGCTTGCTAAAGCTGGCGCGCTACTCGCGTTCGAGGGCGACAACGAGCCGAACAACTGGGGTGTCACCTATCAGGGCGAGAAAGGCGGCGGTGGGGAGCCTTCATGGATGGCGGTCGCAAAGCTTCAGCGCGATCTTTACCAGGTTGTCAAAAGTGATCCGGTGCTTGCGACGTATCCTGTCTGGTCGATCTCCGAACCCGGCGCGCAGCGAGACAACGTTGGCCTTCAGTTCCTTACGATCCCGCCCGGCGCCCAAACCAAGATGCCGGACGGCACGACGTATGCCGACTACGCCAATGTGCACAACTACATCTATCACTCACATTCGCCGTATCCAGCGGACAACAAGACGGGGCACGCTGGCGATCCATCCGCTGTATCCAAAGTGGACGGGCTATTCGGCAACTTCGGCGTCACGTGGGCGAGAGGGTTTCGAGGTTACACCCAGGAGCAACTCAATACGCTGCCGCGTGTCACTACCGAGACCGGGACCACCATCGGAGGTCCGGTCACGGAGCAAATGCACGGCTTGAATTTGATGAGCTTGTACCTCGCGCAGTATAAGCGCGGCTACGCCTATACATCGGTCTATCTGTTGCGGGACCGTACCGACGAAGACGGCAACCAATCTTTCGGCTTCTACAAGGCTGATTATTCACGCCGCTTGGCCGCRATCTACCTTCACAACCTTACGACGATTTTGGCGGATAAAGGCATCCCCGCCAGACCCGGCCAACTCGACTTCACGATCGCAGACCAACCCGAGACCGTTCACGATCTACTCCTGCAGCACAGCGACGGCACGTTCCAACTTATTGTGTGGGGCGAACGGTTGAGCGGTCAAGATCGTGTGACGGTCCATTTTGGCGAGACGCGCGCGTTGGTAAGAACCTACGATCCAACAATTGGCGTTGAGCCTGTCGGAACACTGAGCAACGTGCGTTCGGTCGAAATTTCGCTCAGTGACCATCCGATTGTCATCGCGCTTTCACCCAGCCTGTAATGATGGAGCCGTCTGCGTGAGGACTGTGTCAGCGGCGGTAGCAGAATTCTGCTCTGGAAGTTCTCCCGGATCTCCTTCGCAATGGCCAAAGCCTTCGCCCTGTCCTTAGTGGTCAGCACCGTGCGCCATGGTTCACCTCGCTGCTGAAGCGTTTGGTCGTTGAGCAGCAACCAAGACAATCAGCGACTACTGGGGCGAGCAGTGGCGTGCTGGTCCGATCAGGAGATAATTCCCCGAGGGCCCCGGCGTAGCCGGAACTGGCGGGTACCGCAGCATTTCTTGAACTTCACACCTGAACCGCAAGGACATGGATCATTGCCGCCGCGTTGCAGCCGGCYGATCAGGGGGAGTATCGCTGCTGAAGGCAGGAGCGCCGCCGCAAGGGCAGCCAACTTGGCCGAGATTCCAGGTACGACGAGGCGACGACCGGATTTGAACCCTCGCCACGCGCGTTCGGCCACATCCTCCGGATCCAGCGTGGGCAAGATACTGAAGAGTGGCGTCTGATAGGCGCCGGACCTTTCGAGAAACTCCGTCGACACCGGCCCTGGTGCTACACATGTGACAGTCACACCGGTTCGGCGCAATTCCTGATGAAGCGCCTCTGAGAAGAAGCGCACGAAACCCTTGCTGGCGAAGTACAAAGCCATATAAGGCCCGGGAACGAACCCGGCCACGGAACTGAGATTGAGCACCCCGCCCCGCCCGCGCGCCACCATTCCCGGCAGAAAATGGAGGGTCAATTCGCTGAGGGAATGTATGTTTAGATCGATGATGCCGAGCTGGCCATCAATAGGGAGYGCCGTCGCCGCGCCCCGTAGGCCATAGCCTGCGCTGTTGACCAGGACATCACAGACCAGGCCGTGTGCGGACAGAAAGTCCTCTAGGCGCGTTGGCGCATCGCCTGCCACGAGATCCAACTCGAGCGTGAATGCCTCGCCACCCCCCTTCCGAACCTCAGCCGCCGCGGCGGCCAAACCCTCGGGCGAGCGGGCAACGAGCACAATCGCACCGCGCTCTCGTGCAGCGACGCTCGCAATCGCCCGGCCAATTCCACCCGAGCCGCCAATTACGACGACGGCTGGCCGGAATTCACGGTGCGAAATCATCTCGCGTTCCTCTGTCTTGAAGGAGTGGCAACACCTAGACCGAGCAGCAACACTTCATCGGCGATAGCGCCGTTCAGAATCTTTTCGAACCTCTCCAGCGCTCGTGCGACGTTCGCTCCATCCATTACCCGGTGATCGTAGTGGATGCGGACATTCACCGATCCATCTTCGCCGATCGGACCGTAGTTCAGAAGCGTGGTCAATGGTGTGAGCGGGTTGAGCGATTCCGCACCRAGGCCTGAATAAACGGACAGTTGGAAGGTACCGAAGTAATTTGCCCTTTGCCGGGCGATGTTCAATCCCAGCCACATAAGCAGCCACCTGAGAGGCGCGGGCGCACGGGCCATGCGCAACGCACGCCGGAACTCCGTGACCTCCAGGATCGGCCGTGACCGAGCTGCGTGGATGGACGCCTCAAGTTCTGTGATAGAGTAGCGCTCAGGGCCCTTGATGCAGCTCAACAGAACGGCCAGCTCGCCCTCATATTCGCGCTCGTGGGCAATCGAGGCTACGCTTACCGGATACTCGTAAAGCTGCGGCCAGGGCAATTTGACATAGGCGCGTCGAAGCTCGGGCGTCTCTCGGGCGAGAAGCGCGTATCCCTTCAGGAAGATCGCGGTCCAGGAGGGCCTGGTCTGCTGCGCCATTCTAGCCCTTACGAGTGGGCCGAGGTTCATCTGACGCTGCACCGCGACCCGTGGCACGCCGATCGAAAACCTCATCAGATCGCCAACAAGGCGCCGGGGCGCCGATAGCTTGAGGGCTCGGCCTCGCATCAAACGGACCTCTAATAAAGATAAGGGACTATTCGCTTGGTCTTTTCCATATAGGCACGGTATTGCGGGCCGAAATTCTCCAGCATCATACGCTCTTCCTTGTCCACTCTCAGCAGGAAAAGGACTGCGAACCCAATCAACCCCGATATGCCCGCAATCCAGTTCGCCAGCAGAAAGGCCTGGGCGAGGCCCATGAGCAGGAACGAGGTATACATCGGGTGGCGGACCAAGGCGTATGGTCCGGCGCAGATGAGTTCATGCCGTTCGCGAATCTCCAGCGTAATCGACCAGTTCCGGCCAAGTTCCTTGTGGGATCTGCGAAAAACCCATAGCGCGGAGCAGAAGATGATTGTGCCGAGAGCCAGGGTCCACGCGCTGGCCGGGTGGTCAGCCGCTGCGGGCATGCCGGTGACAACATAGAAGGCAGGCAGGATTGCGAGGCCAAACAGAGCAGATGCAAGCCCGACGATGTCGGAACGTGAGCGGTAGCCAGTTACAATTCGCACGCGCCTCGCCCGGCGCTCGAAGGGATACCGGATCACGTACCAAGCAACGATGCCGATCACCCAAATGACCTCGCCAAGTGAGGCTGCCGCAATGCTCACGTCAGGTCACCGGCGCCCTTTCTGCGATCGCGATTGTAGCAGCCCCTGAGTATGGCCACTTCACCCATCGCCTCGATTTCGTAACCGGCCGACCTTCAGGCGCAGCGATCCTCTCCGATTTGGTCCGCAGACGCGAAAGCCGGAGGGGCAGTACCGAACGCATTCGGTCCCATTCATCCCTCGAATCTTTGCTATGTATTCATCTTCCGAAGCTCGGTTATGAATTGTTGGGGCCGGAGCTGAATGGCGGGAGTCTTATATCCCATGGAATGCGCGATGTCCGCCACGAAGCCGTTGCAGTTCAAGACCGTCGCCTGCCAGACATGCGAGCTCGCCTGCAGCTTGCGGATGTAGGCAACGACTTTGTCGTATTCGGCCCGGGTCAATATGATTTGCCAGCTTGCGGATCTGTATGGTTCTTCCAGATCACCGTCGCTCCACCCGGTTTCGGCTGGCACCGGCACGAAATGGCCCAGAACATAGGGAACCGCACTGTTCGAAGCCGGGTGAAGGCCCGCGACTTGGGGATCAATCATTTTCCCGGCCCGGTCTAGGCGCCCAAAAACTGCGTAGGTGTGGCCGTAGCTTAGGGCGTAGCGGGAGCGGAACTCGATGAAGTACCGCTCGTCCTTTTTTTGAGGCGCAGCTCCGCCATCGGCAGAAGATACGAAATTCGGCTGGGGCGGCAGGTCTTTCGTCTGACATGCCGCTGCCGGGAGGGCCACCAACGCCACAAGCAAGAGACGGCTATTTACAAGCGTCATCGCCGCGTCCATTCCCCGAACTTCACAAAGCACAGACCTAATAACAGCCTATGCCCGCCAACCGCGCGGCAGGCTATGAAGCCGGCCAAAGCGTATGTATGGGGAAGGGCTTGGCACCCTTCCCCATACAAGCCGGTCCTTACTTAATCACTGGTTGCTCTACCGGAGCGGGTTCCGGCGGCGGGGCCTTCCCCTTTCCTTTGCCGATCCAGTCGGTCGCGCAGCCGCTCAGGCTGGCAACGGCGAGCACAGCAACCATTGCAATCAATATCCTGCTCATCAAGCAATCCTTTCCCCGAGGGCGGAATAGCCGATACAATCGCCACAAATAACTTGCGACCGCACTAAAATACTCGCGAACTGCATCAAGGCCTAGTGCAGAAATGACACAGATGGCACTCGGTGGCCGGGCGGCACGTTTACGTGACGTGCTGGCAGAATTCACCATCGGCCGGAGATCAGGCGTGCGACGCACCTCAGACTATCAAATAACCACCACCGTCGTGCCCAAAGGGGTACGGTCATAGAGGTCAATGATGTCGTCATTTATCAAACGGATGCACCCGTTCGACACCTCAGTGCCTATCGTCCATGGCTCGTCTGTGCCATGCACCCGGAAGTGGGTGTCGCGCCCGCCTTGATAGAGATAAAGGGCACGCGCACCAAGCGGGTTGTTTGGTCCGCCGGGGACCCCCCCTGCATACTGCACCAAGCGCGGCTTGCGCTTCATCATGCTGGCGGTTGGTGTCCACGACGGCCATTCCGCCTTGCGGCCGACGGTCGCTGTACCCTTGAACGAAAGTCCCTGCTCGCCGACGCCGACGCCGTAGCGCGTCGCCCACCCGTCCCTCTCGACGGCATAGAGGAAGCGTTGCGAAGTATCGACGACGATCATTCCGGGCGGCTCGCTTCCAGAATACCTCACTCGTTGCCGCGTGAAGCGAGGATCCAGGCCACTCCTTGCTGCGAACGCGGATGAAATCGGCTCCGCCGCCTGTCGTAACGCTGACGTACATCCGGAAACCATCAGAGCCAGACTACCCAGCACGAGCCCCCGGCGCGCAATGTGGTTATTGTCCATTTCTACCTGCTAAGAAAATGGTCAGCCTACCGCCGTCGTCTCTAACACTCCAAGGCCCCTCGGCCAAGTCTACGCCTTGCCCGAACTGACCTAGAACAACCGGAACCAGGCGTTGTTGCGTTGCCGACCGGCCACGCTCGCCAGACCGCTTCACTGGTGTGATGCCTAGAAATCCAATCAGACCGGCTGCTTGATGTAAACCTTTCATCCGCGTTAGGCGCCACGCAGGTTGGCTGAGGTCGTCGGGCGCCAGGAGAGTTCACAGGACAGACAGGGACCTTGGCTGCAGAAATCTGCTATGAACAAGCCTCATGCGACAACCACCTGGTTCCATTCGGTCATGAAGCAGTGGGCATAAGGAAAGAGATGAAGCCTGACTTCCAAGATAAGATCGCGATTGTGACCGGCGCAGGCTCCGGAATAGGAGCGGCTGTTTCACGGCAACTCGCGCAAGAAGGAGCCGAGGTTGTTGTTGCCGACCTTGATGCCGAGGCTGCGCACAGCAAAGCCGCCGAAATACGCTCGCAAGGAGGCAGGGCCCACGACTTTGCGGTCGATGTCACTAATGCGGCAGCTGTGGAAAACCTGGTCGATTTCACTGTTGAAAAATGCGGTGGACTGGATATGGCGGTCAACAATGCAGGTATCGATGGCGTTCGAAAAGCAACGGCGGACTATCCCCTCGACAACTGGCACAAGCTGATAAACGTCAATCTAAATGGCATTTTCTACTGCATGAAATACGAGATCGCCGCCATGTTGGATCGGGGCGGAGGCGCTATCGTCAATATGTCTTCCGTTCTCGGTTCCGTCGGATTGCCAACGGCGTCCGCATACACGGCAGCGAAACACGGGGTCGTTGGACTGACCAAGGTTGCGGCGATGGAATATGCGAGATTGGGAATTCGAATCAATGTCGTCGGCCCCGGCTGGATCGAGACACCACTTTCGGAGCAAGTGGAGGCAGCAGCTAACCGGCGCATGGCAGACCTCCAGCCGATGGGCAGGCGCGGGAAACCGGAAGAGGTAGCTGCTCTTGTGTGCTTCCTCTTGTCCGATCAGGCTAGCTTTATTACTGGAAGCTACCATCTGGTGGACGGAGCTTACACCGCCCATTAGCCGCAGTCGCGCCGCAGTTCGTCTCAGCTCTTGAATAGCGGGCGGGCCGCGCCGAGACGGCGTCATGCTATTGCCGCCCGTCGACGATGAGACGCGCATCTGCACGGAGCGAGGCGGAGTTTGGTGAGTCGACCTAAGCGCGGTTCCGGCGAGGCCGGTCGTCATCAACGTATCCGAGGCGCATTTCAGTTGCCGTCATGGCGCCGCTCCGTGGAGAAGGTTGGATTCCGGTTCCTTTCCCTCTACCACTCAAATCTCCCGCAATGTTCTCCGCGGAAACCTGGCAGCCCAGAAAGCCCGCAGAACTGCGGGCTTCTGGTCGGAAAGCTGTGGAGCGTACATCGTAAGAGGTTTGCTCTCTGTCGGCCGGTATTCTCCAAAGCTGGGGACTGCGCCTTTTTACTCCCCAGCTTTCTCACATTGAAAAAGCTAGGTATTTTAGGCTCGAAGCTTGGGATCGTTTGCGGCGAGGCCGCTCGAAGGGCTGGGCGGAGTCTATTGCGAGAGTTCCAACGTCGCGTTGGCCGTGCCGGCCGACTCCCAGGAGATACTCGGCGTCCGGCCCTGGGCGATCGCGCCGGATTTGGCTGAGCGACTCTGGTTGGTCAGCAAAAATCTGACTGGTGTGGCGTTTCGACCAAGCGCATAAGTGCCGCCAAGCCGCAAAGATGTTCACTGGCAAGTACGAGCATCGGCAGATCGAAGTCGCCGGTTCGTGAGACTGTTAGGCGAGCCATGACGGCGTGAGCGTGATTTCGCCCCAGCGAGGTGGCCGACGTTCTGTTCGCATGACCTTCCCTAAAACCATGGAGGGCGCGAAGTAGCCGTTCGTCGGCGGAGCAGTGAGCGACTGCTATTCACGCAATCGCAACCTCCGGCAAGATCGCCAGCAAGTCTGCTCTGAGGATGTGCAAAGCCGTTTGGCCTAGGCTATTGGACCGGCAAGGTCCGCCATTCGCTATCCTACGAAAACCTTCGCGAGAAGAGACGCAAAGATCCTGCCTAAAAGCCAGGTTGTTTCATTGCCGCCCTCCGCGGCCTCGCCTCGCTCGGCTTTGCCACGCGACAGGAGAAGACGGGCCATATTCTATTAACCAGCAAGGGGCGGACTTGGTGGGATCATAGCTTCCGGTTTTCTTTCACTGATCGATATGATCCCGTGCTTGAAGAAGACAGTGCTGGTTTCGCTGCCAGGAGCGCCTAATTCTGCCGAAACGACAACGAGCTCGAAGTGTCCGTTTGAACTGAGCTGATCCACAAGGCTTTCCAATGGTGCGTTTTCGCTCTGGCCGAGATGCTGTCTTCCGTCAATTGTGGTCACAATAAAATCTGTCACACTGACCTCCTACCAGCCAATCAGGACAACGAAGTCACAGGCTCGACCGACGGTCCAGACCGTGGCGTTTTGCTCTCTTCGGCTATCACCAACAGCGCTTCAAGGGTCAGCGCAATGCCTGACATCAGCGCGGAAATATCGGTGTTGCCGCCGGGCAGTGCGAGTTCCGCCGCCCTGGTTTGCATGCTGGTGCTGAGTTCCTTCAGTTTCAGGCACAGGTCGTCGTCCATGACATTCCTCCGTTAGCTGGATGTCTAACGTATCGACGAAGGGGAAGTTGCCCCCACGCGTCTAATAGGCTGTCTTTCGCCGTTTAGGTCCTTGGTTTTCACAAGGACCTTCCTTGGCTTCCCGAAAAGCGCGTGTAGCTTGTCCGCGACCTCAATAACCGCAGAGAAAGCTGCATAGAAAATCGACATGGTGTCGCCTGCAAGGCCGTTGTGAGGTCAACGCTGACCTCCATCTCAAGACCCCATGGTTGGCATTTGCCGCGAGACGATAAGCTTCATCGCGCGGCAGTCCGATCAAGGTTCGACCCGCGAAATCGGCCGGCAGACCGAAAATCCCATCGAACACCGCCCACGTCCCCGACGGTTCCTGTACAACCGAGAACCTCATCCAGCGCTCCCCACAATCGGCTCAGTGCTGGACCGTCGGATCATAGTCGCTGGTTTCATACGGGAGAGTATTTTCCCCTTCGAACAGGATGTCTTTCCTGCGAGCGAAGGCGATAAGCACCCCACGAGCTGTCTCGGCGTCGACGTCACCGGTCAGCGCTGCCTTACAGGCGCGTATCGCGGCCCTTTGCTCAGGACTGTTTCCGCACCATTCCGTGACGAACTGATATGCATCGGCCACGGTGTTGAGTTGAGGGAAGCCAAGACCGACCCATACGCGGACGGGCTTTTCAAAAGGCTTCGCAAGCATAGTGACCTCCTTAGCTCTTGGCCGGCAACCCGGCTCCAGTTTGATGAATGGCCGCAACGCGGCGTGAAAAGAATTTGTGAAGCGCTGGCATTTTTTCAAGGGGCTACGCGCCACGATTCGCAGCTGTTACCAGCGGGCGTTTCCAACCGCTAATTCCTCACGGGGAGTCGAGTTCCTTGGCCGCCAGATACATGACGGCTGCGGCTGCTTGTCTACGCTCCCAACCGGCCGCTTCGATCTCCAGATCATCCTTCGCCGTACTGCCTTAATGCTCCGCAACGTCTCTGGCGTGCCACTGGAACCGGCAACAGAGGATGCGCTGAAGTCCATAGCTGCCGAGATGGGAATCGGTCAGTCAGAACTCATTCAGATCGTGCTGCGACAGTGGCTGGAAACGAACGCCTATCTGCCGGTCCAGATGATCTATGAGGAAAGCGAGACAGACGGGAGCGCTTAGTCGGACTTCCGCCGTGTGTCGCGGAAGCCCAACCCGGCCGGCGCTTTCAGGCAACCTTAGGGTGCCGCCGGCCACTACTCAATCGACTCGAAGGTGGGACCGCCCTCGCCTTCGACGTTCAACCCAGATTTAGCCGCCCATCATCTTTGCCATAGCGCAAAAATCTGCGTGCGACCTGTTGAGTGTGGTGTCGCCGCATCCTTCAACACCGCCTTCTGTTCGTCGGGTTTCATCGCCATCCATGCGGTCTTGAAATCCCTTCCGCCTTCAACGGTTTTCATGCCGGCATCGGTGAAGAACGGCGACATCTTTGCCGGATCGTCGAGCGCGGATGTGCTGCCAGCAAGAGCCGAACCAGTCATCATCGCAAGCGCCATCGCGCCCATGTGAGCATCTTGATGTTCATTGTTTAGTTAGGTCATTGACCTTCCGGAAAAACATCATCTGCTGAAGCCGGTTCCCAGCGCCTGCGTCTTATGTTCCGCCCGATCAGGCTCAAGCTCCCGCAGAGGCGCGCCGGGCATTATCCCCAAAAGGTTGTATTCCGACAACTCTAGCGAGAACGCTATGCTCACTTCTCGGCGCCGCTTCCCTCAAAGCGCCGCCGGTAAAGGCTCGGCGCCCTCTGGTTTGTTCAGTGTCAAAAGAGGGGCGCCGGGTCGCGCCGACTGACGTCCTAGGCCGCGCTCCTTCGGTCAAGGCCCGCCGCCCACTTGCGAGCGGCGGGCCCACCCACCCGACCTACAGCAGGTGATGGAGGGCATCATCTGCCGCATCGAATAAACAATTAGAAGTATCTAATGTTCCAGCGTAGCTGATGATACATGCCGCAGTGCTGGGCCGGCCAGTCCGGTCCCGCTGCCCTGATGTGTTTCAGCCACTCCGAACTCCGCCGCGAGCCTTGCTCGAACTGACCAAGGCTGGGCTGTCGTCGACATCGCCTGCCAATGTGAGCGCGGACCGGACGGCCTCGATCAGAGCAGATGGCAGACAGGGCTTTGCAACCCACTCGCCCGTGAGGAATATCGGGTGATGGAAGCCAGAGTTGGCAACGCTTGCCGAATGGACGACGAACGGAACGTTGCGACTGTAGAGCAACTGGGCGATTTCTATGCAATCGCCATCCTGCAGCTCGATGTCCATGACCACCACATCTGGTGAATGAGCACGAAACCAGCCGAGCGCGGCCCTGTTAGATGAAAAAGTGGCTGCGACCTGGAAGCCTGCGTCGCGCAAATGGTCTTCGAGATCCACCGCAACCAGCGCTTCGTCCTCCAAGATGACAACCGCTGCAGCCGTCCGGCCGTCCATGGCTTGGCCCTCCGTGGATTTGCCAGGAACATTTTAACATTTCTTGGAGGGTTCGCTACTTCTGTACGGAATCGTACGCTCGGCTTGGACCTGCGCATGTTAATCACGTGGCGGTCTGGGTTGAGGTTGCCCCCTTCGAGCGGTGCTCCTTCTCCACGTCGAAATTTAAATGTCGGCTGGCATGAGAGGTGGCCCGCTGCCAGGGCACGGCAACGGGCCTTTGACACAAGCCGGACAAGGATTTCTGAGACGGGCATCCGACCGGCATTTTCAACGAGGGATGCAAAATTTTGTTCCCGCGCCGTTTGCATAAATTAGCACGCGCTTGACTAAGCCTTGGACATGGTGCGGGGAATTGCATTGGAGATTTGGTGGCTGTGACAGCCACCGTGCGAAGGCGGGTCAATGACGACCACCGTCAGCGTCTCGATTCCGTCCTACGATTTTCCGCACTCGATCCGAGATTCATCCAAGGTCAAACGCGGCCAGCAGCTAGAGTTGACTGGTGAGGTCATGCGCATCGATGACAAGACCGTGACGATCGCCCTGGGGCCGCTGGTGACAGTCGCCATCGACAAGGCGCGGCTGGCAGAGAGGCAAAATCTCTGTTATTTGGGTAGGTGGAACAGCCATTGTCGTCTGGCGTTCGTCGCGGTCGTGTCCGTGGACTACATGAGCAACAGACGGAAGCCACACTGAAGCACTAGCGCTTCTTAGGGTTTCGGCGTGATCTCCTCGATCCGCACCTTGTCGCCAATCTCCCTTACTGGGCTCCTCTACCCAGCGTTGATCGCCTTGGAGCTGGCATGGGCGATAACGTGGAAGATGCTCTCAATGAGATCCTTTTCGCGGAATGGCTTGCTTAGCAGCGGGACGTCCGACGGACGATCGGCAATCGCGCTCGCATCAGCGTATCCGGTTATGATTACCGCTGGCCAATCCGAGCGGAGATTGCGCGCAAACCGAATGACCTCCACTCCGGATACCAGTGGCATAGCGAAGTCTGTGACGATTACGTCGAAATCATGTGGCGTCCGTTCAATAGCCGCCAGCGCCTCGGCGCCCCCTGCTGCACAGGTCACGGAGAAACCCCGCTGCCGCAACGATTCAGCTGTCAGATGCCGAAGTGCGCTGCTGTCGTCAATCAGAAGGATCGAAGGGCGTTCGTTGCCCGCATAGACCAGAATTGGCTCTTTCGCGGATTCAACCACATCGCGGGCAGGCTGCTCGACCGAACGTGGCAACCACAGCTCCATGGCAGTTCCGCGTCCAACAACACTGTCTATGCGCAGCGAACCGCCGGACTGCTTCATGAAACCGTAAACCGTGCTGAGCCCTAAGCCCGTGCCTTTGCCGACTGGCTTTGTGGTAAAGAATGGTTCGACCACCTTGGCTAAAATATCCGGCGCGATGCCGGCACCGGTGTCCCTGACAGCGATAACCACATAGTCACCAGGCGCCAGGTCTTCTGATGCCGTCGTAATCGTCCTATTTTGCGCGTGCACGCTAATTGTTCCACCCGATGGCATGGCGTCGCGTGCGTTGAAAACCAAATTCATCAAGGCGAGTTCAAGCTGCCCGGCATCGACAAGAACCGGCCAAACCGCATCATCGATCCGCCAGTCGAAGCGGATTAGCCCTCCCAGGACCGGAGCGACCAACCCGTTCATGGTGTCGCCAAGCGCTGCAAGCCGCACGGCTTCCGGCTTCAGGGTTTGACGCCGCGAGAAGGCGAGCATTCGCGTAACAAGGTCAGCACCTTGTTTTGCAGAACGCCGCATCAGGTCGAGAACCTGTTGTGACTGATCATCCAACGTCCCTTGACGTTCTAGCAGTCCCAATCCGCTGAGAATTGCGGCGAGCAGATTGTTGAAATCATGAGCCAAGCCGCCCGTTAGCTTGCCGATTGCGTCAAGACGCTGTGATTGTAGCAGCTGATTTTCAAGGCCGCGCCGCTCGGTAAGATCAAGCAACGTGCCCCGTATCTCCGGGTCGCGGCCATCAGAGCCGTTCGACATCACACCTTGATCAAGAAAGATGCGATACTCACCATTGGCGCATTGCCAGCGGAATTCGCACGTATAGGAGCCGGTGATTTTTGCCTCGCGAAGTGCCTGTTTCAATCTTGGTAGATCGTCGGGGTGGACCCGGCTGAGGCCGAAGGCCGGATCGGCGGTCAGATCTTCGGCCGAAAACCCGGTCAGGCGCTCGACACCATTGGTCACAAAGCGCGTCGCGAAGGGCGGCTCGGCTGCACGCGCATGGAAGCAGACAGGCAGCGAACTCAAGATAGTATCCTGCCGTTCCTCCGCGCTGCGCAGAGCCCGCTCGGCCTGGAGCTTTTCCTTCTGCGACTGCAGCGCCTGCGCAAGCAGCCCTTGTTCGACCGCCGCCTTTCGCTGGATCTCCAGTGTCTTTTCGTGAAGCTCGACGAAAACCGCGACTTTCGAACGCAGCATTATCGGATCGAATGGCTTGAACACGTAGTCGACCGCGCCGGCATCGTAGCCGCGCAGCATATGGGCGTCCTCTTTGTTGATAGCGGTGAGAAAGATGATTGGCGTGCGCTTGGATTGCTCGCGCTTGCGGATAAGCGCGGCCGTTTCATAGCCGTCTATTCCCGGCATAAGCACATCCAGCAGGATGACAGCGAAGTCCTCCTTCAGTAGAAAGCGCAGGGCCTCTTCGCCGGATTGGGCGCAGATGACGTCCCCGGTTGTAGCGAGAACTTCGCTGATCGCCAGCAGATTGCGTTCATCGTCGTCCACGGCAAGGATGCGTGCTTTTGCGGGCCGTTCGGCCAGTTGCAACGCCTCAAGTTTTCTGACCCTGTTTCTGGGAAGCTTTTGCATGGACCGGCCGTCAGTTCGCTGCCATGAGCATTTTTTCCGGAGTCTCGGTGCGTGACCGAGAACGACCGATCCAGACGCGAAGCAATGCCAGCAGCAGGTCAAGATCGACCGGCTTGGCGATATAATCGGAAGCACCGGCGTCCAAGCATTTTTGCCGATCGCCCTTCATCGCCTTGGCGGTAACCGAAATGAGCGGGATGTGGGCAATCGACGGCGTTCCTCGTATGCGCCGCATCGTCTCGTAGCCGTCCATSTCCGGCATCATGATATCGATCAATGCCGCGTCGACGTCGGGGGTCTGTTCCAGAAGCGCAATGCCGTCACGGCCCCGCTCAGCGTGCATAACCTGTATGTCGTAGGTCTCCAGGACGCTGGTGAGCGAGTAGATGTTGCGGATATCGTCGTCGACGATGAGAACCTTCGCCCCCGCCAGATCGGACTTGCCGTTCTGTTCGGTTGCGCCCTCTTCGCGTCCTTCTCCCGGGAGTGTTGCCGACATATGAAGCGAGAGCTGGGCAAAATTTTCGGCCCGGGGCGCATTCGCAAAAGCCGGGTTCAATGCCAGCACCTGTTCAAGCGCATCCGGATGAGGGGCAAAGAACAACAACTGCGGTAGGCCGTCGCCGAATTGGCCAGTAACCTCGTCCAGCGTTTGTGCGTTGTCCTTGGCAGAGCGCCCAAAGCCAAGCACGATAGCGTCATACGAGGCCACGCCAACGTCGTCCGCATTTGCCGCGAGACGACCGACCGCAGTGACGGAGGTCACGCCGTCGCGGATCGCTTCGACAAGCGATAACCGGCGATCCGGATCGGCATCTGCGACCAGCACGCGGCGCTGGATACGAAGCTTCTTGGAATGGATGTCCTGGAACACCTTGATTAGTTCATCAGAGGACACCGGCTTGGTTGAAATGCTGGACGCTCCCTTGCGCGCAAGACTTTCGATGTCTTCCGCACCTGAAATGACGTGGACGGGAATTCCCTTGGTCTTCTGGTCATGACGCAACAGATCGAAAAGCACCCACCCGTCGATGTCCGAAAGCCCGAGATCAAGCGTAATTGCGTCGGGAACGAGCTTACGGGCCAGTGCAAGAGTGCCGGAGCCCGCGTTCGACAAGACGCCTTTCAACTCGGCCGCGCGTGCGAGACCAAGCAGCAACCCTCCAAAGGTCGGATCGTCTTCGACGATCAGCACAACCCGGTCGGTCGGAGATATGGAATCGCGGTCGTCGATCAGCTCTGCTGAAGGCTGACTGCCAAGCGATGCCGACACTGCGACGGCGTCCGTCGGAGGAAGCAGGGCTGATTGCGCCGCCGCCACCCGGGGACCGGCGAATGGGATGACGAGAGTAAACGTCGACCCTTTGCCCGGTGTGCTTTCGACCCGCAGTTCGCCGCCAAGTAAGCGTGCGATCTCCCTGCTGATCGAGAGCCCGAGCCCAGTACCGCCATATTTGCGGCTGGTGGTGCCGTCGGCTTGCTGGAAGGCCTCGAAAATTAGCTTCTGCTTGTCTTCCGGAATACCGATGCCGGTATCGGTCACAGCGATCGCGAGCGCCTTCGCCGGGTGCGCGGCGCTGTTGCGCCGCCCGGTCTTCTCAACCCGGAAATTCAGACTGACTTCACCCTCCGAGGTGAACTTGAATGCGTTCGAAAGCAGATTGAGGACAATCTGCTGCAGTCGCTTCTCGTCCGTGCGAACGGTATCGGGAAGTGCCGGGTCGACCTTGATGGTGAAGCCGAGGCCTTTGTCGGCCGCAAGCTGACGAAACGTGCGTTCCATATGCTGGCGCAGATGCGACACCGGCATATCGTTGATATCGATGGAAACCGTACCAGACTCGATCTTCGACAGATCGAGGATGTCGTTGATGAGGCTGAGAAGGTCGGTTCCGGCAGAGTTGATAGTGCGTGCGAACTCGACCTGCTTTTCGTTGAGATTGCCCTGCTGGTTGGTCGCAAGCAGGTTTGAGAGAATGAGCAGCGAGTTGAGCGGTGTGCGCAGTTCATGGCTCATGTTGGCCAGGAACTCGGATTTGTACTTGGACGTAAGCGCCAACTGCTCGGCCTTCTCCTCCAATGCGCGTCGCGCCATCTCGATTTCGAGATTCTTGTTTTCCACCTGCTTCTTTTCGTTTTCGAGCAGCTGCGCCTTTTCCTGCAGCTCCTCGTTCGTCGCATGCAGCTCTTCCTGCTTCTTGGTCAGTTCCGTCTGACGCGCTTGCAATTCCGAAGTCAGCAGCTGCGACTGCTTGAGCAGGCCCTCGGTGCGCATCGTTGCGGCAATGGTGTTGAGAACGATGCCAACGGACTCCATCAGCTGATTGAGGAACGACTGATGCGTGTCGCGGAATTCGCCGAACGAGGCAAGTTCGATGACGGCTTTCACCTCGTCCTCGAACAAGGCGGGGAGGATGATGACGTTGGCAGGCGATGCGCTGCCGAGACCAGAGGTGACGCGCAGGAATTCAGGCGGCACATTGTCCAGCATGATGGCACGCTTGTCGGCTGCACTTTGCCCGACCAGACCCTCGCGCAGATCGAGGCGCTGCTTGATGGACGCCTTGCTTTCGGCACCATAAGACGCCGCCAGCTCGAGATAGGATTCCTCCTCGTCTCGATTGGTTACATAGAACACCCCGTATTGCGCGTTCACCAGAGGAGCGAGCTCGGACATGATCAGCCGCGAAACGGTCGCAAGGTCGCGCTCGCCTTGCAGCATTCGCGAAAACCGGGCGAGATTGGTCTTCAACCAATCCTGCTCGGCATTTTTCAGCGTCTGATCCTTCAGGTTGCGGATCATTTCGTTGATGTTGTCTTTGAGGGCGGCGACTTCGCCGGAGGCTTCGACGCTAATCGAGCGGGTCAGATCGCCCTTCGTGACGGCCGTTGAAACCTCAGCGATGGCGCGCACCTGGGTGGTCAGATTTGCGGCGAGCTGGTTGACGTTGTCGGTCAGATCGCGCCAGAGGCCGGCCGCTCCCGGCACGCGCGCCTGTCCGCCGAGCTTGCCCTCGATACCCACCTCACGAGCCACGTTGGTCACCTGGTCGGCAAAGGTGGCCAGCGTTTCGATCATCCCGTTGATGGTGTCGGCCAGAGAGGCGATTTC
This sequence comes from Mesorhizobium sp. P2_D1, assembly GCF_056404455.1. Taxonomy (NCBI): domain Bacteria; kingdom Pseudomonadati; phylum Pseudomonadota; class Alphaproteobacteria; order Hyphomicrobiales; family Phyllobacteriaceae; genus Mesorhizobium; species Mesorhizobium sp. P2_D1. The sequence goes on along the minus strand of NZ_JBFUDZ010000071.1, from coordinate 1,299 downwards.
ACCTTTGGCGTCCACTGTCAGCTTGCGCTTGAGATTGCCCTGCGCCACCGCCGTCACGACGTCGGCGATGCCACGCACCTGATTGGTCAGGTTCGTCGCCATCAGATTGACGTTGTCGGTCAGGTCTTTCCAAGTGCCGGCGACACCTTCGACACGAGCCTGACCGCCAAGCTTGCCTTCGGTGCCTACCTCACGCGCGACCCGGGTCACCTCGCCGGCGAAGGAGTTGAGCTGGTCCACCATGGTGTTGATGGTCGACTTCAGCTCAAGGATTTCGCCCTTCACGTCGACCGTGATCTTCTTCGACAGATCACCGCGTGCGACGGCGGTCGTCACTTCGGCGATGTTGCGCACCTGACCAGTCAGATTCTCGGCCATGGAGTTCACATTGTCGGTAAGGTCCTTCCACGTCCCGGCAACGCCGCGCACCTGCGCCTGACCGCCGAGCTTGCCTTCGGTCCCAACCTCACGCGCCACGCGCGTCACTTCGCCCGCGAAAGAGTTGAGCTGGTCGACCATGGTGTTGATGGTCGATTTCAGCTCGAGGATTTCGCCCTTCACGTCGACCGTGATCTTCTTCGACAGATCGCCTAGCGCCACCGCGGTCGTGACCTCGGCGATGTTACGCACCTGGCCGGTCAGATTGGCGGCCATGGCATTGACGTTGTCAGTCAGGTCCTTCCAGGTGCCGGCAACCCCGCGCACCTGTGCCTGACCGCCCAGCTTGCCGTCGGACCCGACCTCGCGGGCGACGCGTGTCACTTCCGACGCGAAAGAATTCAACTGGTCGACCATCGTGTTGATGACGTCCTTGATCTGCAAAATCTCGCCCAAGGCATCAACAGTGATCTTCTGTGTCAGGTCGCCCGTCGCGATGGCTGTCGCCACCTTCGACACGTCGCGCAATTGTACGGTCAGATTGCCGGCCATCGCATTGACGTTGTCGGTCAAGTCCTTCCAGGTGCCGCCAACGCCTTCGACATGAGCCTGTCCACCAAGCTTGCCTTCCGACCCCACTTCGCGGGCGACGCGCGTGACTTCCGAGGCGAAGGAATTCAACTGATCGACCATCGTGTTGACAGTGTCTTTGAGCTCCAGGATCTCGCCTTTGACGTCGACGGTGATCTTCTTTGACAGGTCTCCACGAGCGACCGCCGTCGTCACCTCGGCGATGTTGCGCACCTGCCCGGTCAGGTTCGCGGCCATCAGATTGACGTTRTCKGTCAGRTCCTTCCAAGTGCCGCCGACGCCCCTCACCTCGGCTTGGCCGCCGAGCTTGCCTTCGGTGCCGACCTCGCG
>NZ_JBFUDZ010000070.1:0-22928 GCF_056404455.1 Mesorhizobium sp. P2_D1 | reverse complement strand
TTTGGTGAGGCTTCTACCTATCTGTAGGCCATCCCTATCGTAGGCTTGCGCTTACTTCTAGTTGACGCGGGGTGGAGCAGCCCGGTAGCTCGTCAGGCTCATAACCTGAAGGTCACAGGTTCAAATCCTGTCCCCGCAACCAAATTAAAACAGCCCGGCCAAGCCCGGGCTGTTTTTGTGTCCGGCCGACCGTGGCCGTGAATTCGAACCCCTCAGGGGCCCCACAAAGAACCAAGCCGACGCAGCAGGACAAATAAGACAAAGCCTGTCCCCGAAACCAAACGCCCGCCGGGCCAAAAGCCGGCGGGCGTTGCGCGTTTGGAGCATATGTGAGCCGTAGATCGGAAGCGCAAACGACAATATCTGCGTGACACGACAAAGCCGGACAGAAATGACATCCCGAGCGCGTCGGCGATCCGGTTGGAGTTCGCGTCCGTCGTCGCGCGCATGCTGCCATTTGAGATGACGACCGYGGGCATCGACTTTGCATGCCGCTCCTCGATTGCGCCGGCGCCCTCAAGGCTGAGACGACATTCCGGTCGTGCCGAATGAGGCGACGGCATCTCTCCCGGAGCCGGATGGCGGCAAGGTGGAGCATGGCCGAATCAGCCAGATTGCTAATAGATGACATCTATTGCTATCCGCGTTGGGCGCCCCCATAATCTTTGCAGGAGGTTGCCATGCCAAATTACGCTTTAAACGACCACTATGAGAGCTTCATCAGGAAGCAGCTCGAATCAGGCCGCTACAACAACGCCAGTGAGGTTGTCCGCGCGGGCCTGCGCATGCTCGAGGACTTCGAGGCGGAGCGGGAGAAATGGCTGCGTGAAGATGCACCGGCGCGCCTGGCTGAGCTCCAGCAGGATCCAGCGAAAGGGATCCCTGCCGACACGGTGTTTTCGCGGCTGGAGGCGCGTCATCGCGCGAAACAGGCGAAAGCCAAGTAGGGGATGGAGTATCAGATTGTCTTCCACCCCAAGGCGGAGTCCGAGCTGGAAGCGCTCTATGACGATATAGCGGAGCGCGCATCGCCTGCGATCGCCTGGAATTTCGTTGTGGGTATCCGCGAGCATTGTCTCGGCCTGTCGACTTTTCCACAGCGCGGCACCGAGCGGGTCGAGATCATGCCTGGGCTGCGGATTGTTGGGTACCGGCGCGCTGTCAGCATTGCATTCGCCGTCGAGGGCGAGCGGGTGCTGATTTTGGGCGTCTTTTACGCGGGCCGCAACATCACGCCGGGATTGCTTGAAGAACGGCTCTAAGCGGCGCTCAAGCAGGGGGGGCGGCCATGGCGCACCGCCCAGCGAGGCCAGCGATTTCGGGCCGATGGCATCCGCTCGGCGCTGATCTGGTGGCGAGCTTCATGGGGATAAGCTGCGCCGGAAAGCCGGTCGCAATCGGGCCAAGCCAACTCACAAATTCCGGCCTCACCAAGATCTCCACGAGAAATCGAAAAAAGGGTGATCTTGGCTGTTGACAGTTGTTGAAGGTGGCGACTATATACGCCTCACCAACGAGGGCGGCACGCCGCTGGCGACGAAGAAGTTTGCTTCTAAGCCTGCCCGTTGTGAGATTCAAGAGAGCCGCGTAAGCGACACTCGGACGGCCCCGGAGCCAAAAGCGAAACGGGCCACGACACTGCGTCTGCGGTGTCTGTTCTTTGAAAATTGAATATTGAAGAAAGAGAAACGTGGGCGGCAGAGTCCTGCTGAACCTCTTATCCCGCCAGGGATAGGTTGTTCGAACGAGACTTTGGCGGACACGTTTTGAGAGAATAAAGTCTACCAAGACACGTGAGTGTCTAGGTGTGAATGTTCTCGTCAATTCAAAGCGTGACCAGATAAAAGCCAATCAAAGTTTCAAAACTTGAGAGTTTGATCCTGGCTCAGAACGAACGCTGGCGGCAGGCTTAACACATGCAAGTCGAGCGCCTCGCAAGAGGAGCGGCAGACGGGTGAGTAACGCGTGGGAATCTACCCATCTCTACGGAACAACTCCGGGAAACTGGAGCTAATACCGTATACGTCCTTCGGGAGAAAGATTTATCGGAGATGGATGAGCCCGCGTTGGATTAGCTAGTTGGTGGGGTAATGGCCTACCAAGGCGACGATCCATAGCTGGTCTGAGAGGATGATCAGCCACATTGGGACTGAGACACGGCCCAAACTCCTACGGGAGGCAGCAGTGGGGAATATTGGACAATGGGCGAAAGCCTGATCCAGCCATGCCGCGTGAGTGATGAAGGCCCTAGGGTTGTAAAGCTCTTTCAACGGTGAAGATAATGACGGTAACCGTAGAAGAAGCCCCGGCTAACTTCGTGCCAGCAGCCGCGGTAATACGAAGGGGGCTAGCGTTGTTCGGAATTACTGGGCGTAAAGCGCACGTAGGCGGATTGTTAAGTTAGGGGTGAAATCCCGGGGCTCAACCCCGGAACTGCCTTTAATACTGGCAATCTCGAGTCCGAGAGAGGTGAGTGGAATTCCGAGTGTAGAGGTGAAATTCGTAGATATTCGGAGGAACACCAGTGGCGAAGGCGGCTCACTGGCTCGGTACTGACGCTGAGGTGCGAAAGCGTGGGGAGCAAACAGGATTAGATACCCTGGTAGTCCACGCCGTAAACTATGAGAGCTAGCCGTCGGCAAGTTTACTTGTCGGTGGCGCAGCTAACGCATTAAGCTCTCCGCCTGGGGAGTACGGTCGCAAGATTAAAACTCAAAGGAATTGACGGGGGCCCGCACAAGCGGTGGAGCATGTGGTTTAATTCGAAGCAACGCGCAGAACCTTACCAGCCCTTGACATCCCGGTCGCGGTTTCCAGAGATGGATCCCTTCAGTTCGGCTGGACCGGTGACAGGTGCTGCATGGCTGTCGTCAGCTCGTGTCGTGAGATGTTGGGTTAAGTCCCGCAACGAGCGCAACCCTCGCCCTTAGTTGCCAGCATTCAGTTGGGCACTCTAAGGGGACTGCCGGTGATAAGCCGAGAGGAAGGTGGGGATGACGTCAAGTCCTCATGGCCCTTACGGGCTGGGCTACACACGTGCTACAATGGTGGTGACAGTGGGCAGCGAGACCGCGAGGTCGAGCTAATCTCCAAAAGCCATCTCAGTTCGGATTGCACTCTGCAACTCGAGTGCATGAAGTTGGAATCGCTAGTAATCGCGGATCAGCATGCCGCGGTGAATACGTTCCCGGGCCTTGTACACACCGCCCGTCACACCATGGGAGTTGGTTTTACCCGAAGGCGCTGTGCTAACCGCAAGGAGGCAGGCGACCACGGTAGGGTCAGCGACTGGGGTGAAGTCGTAACAAGGTAGCCGTAGGGGAACCTGCGGCTGGATCACCTCCTTTCTAAGGAAGAACCTTAATGGAAACGCTCATCTGATGAGCCTCTGCCTTTCGGTTCTCTTGGAACAAGACGGCAGAGAGTCACTCTGACCGTCGCGCATACCTTAAGCGGGTCTGCCGCCTTCGTTTCTCTTTCTTCAGCGAATGACTTTGGATTGCGCTCGCGCGCCGTGTCGCACCCTCCTGTTGATTAAGATGGGCGGGTGCTGGCGCTCCGCGAGGGCGCGGCACGAGCCGCGACGGCCGCCGGTTTTAGTTAGATTTGGCGGCCTTGCGAGGCTCTGCCTCGAAGCCGACTACCATCTGCGCTTGGGGCTTAGGGCTTGTAGCTCAGTTGGTTAGAGCGCGCGCTTGATAAGCGTGAGGTCGGAGGTTCAAGTCCTCCCAGGCCCACCACTTCGCAATCCGCAAGGATTGTCGGATCTCCTCGATATCTGTCGGGAAAATAATCAGGGGCCGTAGCTCAGCTGGGAGAGCGCCTGCTTTGCAAGCAGGATGTCGTCGGTTCGATCCCGTCCGGCTCCACCACTCGCGCAATCCGCAGGGATTGTCGCTTCTTCTCCAGGGAAGAAAGAGGTGTCGAGTGGAGATGAAGGTGTCCGAGAAAAAGTCATTCGAAAAAAGATTTGCGGGAAGCTTTCTTGGCTTTCCCGCCTGTTCTGTTTGACATCGTAAAGAGAAGATTTGTTCGAACTTCATGAGCCCAAAAGGCTTGTGATTTGTCGCGGGAGACGCTCAATCTCCCGCATATGATGGGTTTGCCTAACCGCACCCTCGAACCGATCTCGAGAAGCTGGTCTTTTTGTGCCAATGACATCGGGCTAAATCCCGCACAGGATTTGGCCCATGCGACGATCCCTTCGGGGTCGCGCTGAAGCAGGATCCTTCGGGATTTGGCTGAAGCGACGATCTCTTCGAGATCGCGCAGGTGGGCATTGGCAATGAGAACGATCAAGTGTCTTAAGGGCAATTGGTGGATGCCTTGGCATGCACAGGCGATGAAGGACGTGATACGCTGCGATAAGCTACGGGGAGGTGCGAATACCCTTTGATCCGTAGATTTCCGAATGGGGAAACCCACCTAAGGTACTTGGAAAATCAGAGCAGCAGGCCGGCGCGATCCCTTTGGGGGCGCGTTGGAGCGACAATCTCTTCGAGATTACGCTGATGCTGCTGTGGTTTCCAAGTATCGATAATAGGTAACTTACCCTGAATACATAGGGGTAAAGTGGCGAACGCGGGGAACTGAAACATCTAAGTACCCGTAGGAAAGGACATCAACCGAGACTCCGGAAGTAGCGGCGAGCGAACCCGGACCAGGCCAGTGGCGATGATGAGACAAGCGGAACCTTCTGGAAAGTAGGGCCATAGTGGGTGACAGCCCCGTACGCGTAATGCAAATCATCGTCCTCGAGTAAGGCGGGACACGTGAAATCCTGTCTGAAATTGGGGGGACCACCCTCCAAGCCTAAGTACTCGTGCATGACCGATAGCGAACTAGTACCGTGAGGGAAAGGTGAAAAGCACCCCGACAAGGGGAGTGAAAGAGTACCTGAAACCGATTGCCTACAAACAGTGGAAGCCCAAGGTTCGTCCTGGGTGACCACGTACCTTTTGTATAATGGGTCAGCGACTTAGTGTGACGAGCAAGCTTAAACCGCTAGGTGTAGGCGCAGCGAAAGCGAGTCTGAACAGGGCGTTCAGTTCGTCGCATTAGACCCGAAACCGAGTGATCTAGCCATGAGCAGGTTGAAGGTAAGGTAACACTTACTGGAGGACCGAACCCATAACTGTTGCAATAGTTCGGGATGACTTGTGGCTAGGGGTGAAAGGCCAATCAAACTCGGAAATAGCTGGTTCTCCGCGAAATCTATTTAGGTAGAGCGTCGACCGAATACCCCAGGGGGTAGAGCACTGGATGGGCTAGGGGTCCTCACCGGATTACCAAACCTAACCAAACTCCGAATACCTGGGAGTACTAGTCGGCAGACACACGGCGGGTGCTAACGTCCGTCGTGAAAAGGGAAACAACCCTGACCTACAGCTAAGGTCCCCAAGTTATGGCTAAGTGGGAAAGGATGTGAGGATCCCAAAACAACCAGGATGTTGGCTTAGAAGCAGCCATCATTTAAAGAAAGCGTAACAGCTCACTGGTCTAAATAAGGGTCTTTGCGCCGAAAATGTAACGGGGCTAAAGCCATACACCGAAGCTTAGGGTTCGTGAGCAATCACGAGCGGTAGCGGAGCGTTCTGTAAGCTGATGAAGCCATACCCGTGAGGGGTGGTGGAGGTATCAGAAGTGCGAATGCTGACATGAGTAACGTAAGGGGAGTGAGAGACTCCCCCGCCGAAAGACCAAGGGTTCCTGCTTAAAGCTAATCTGAGCAGGGTTAGCCGGCCCCTAAGACGAGGCGGAAACGCGTAGTCGATGGGAACCACGTTAATATTCGTGGGCTTGGAGGTAGTGACGGATCATTGAGGTAGTCCAATCTTATCGGATTGAACGGGCTGCTGCGTGGTTCCAGGAAATAGCTCCTCCTTATAAACCGTACCCGAAACCGACACTGGTGGTCTGGTAGAGTATACCAAGGCGCTTGAGAGAACTATGCTGAAGGAACTCGGCAAATTGCACGCGTAACTTCGGAAGAAGCGTGACCCTTTTCCACGCAAGTGGAGGAGGGTGGCACAGACCAGGGGGTAGCGACTGTTTATCAAAAACACAGGGCTCTGCGAAGTCGCAAGACGACGTATAGGGTCTGACGCCTGCCCGGTGCTGGAAGGTTAAGAGGAGGGGTGCAAGCTCTGAATCGAAGCCCCAGTAAACGGCGGCCGTAACTATAACGGTCCTAAGGTAGCGAAATTCCTTGTCGGGTAAGTTCCGACCTGCACGAATGGCGTAACGACTTCCCCGCTGTCTCCAGCATAGACTCAGTGAAATTGAATTCCCCGTGAAGATGCGGGGTTCCTGCGGTTAGACGGAAAGACCCCGTGCACCTTTACTATAGCTTTACATTGGCATTCGTAGTGGCATGTGTAGGATAGGTGGTAGGCTTTGAAACCTGGGCGCCAGCTCAGGTGGAGCCACCCTTGAAATACCACCCTTATTACTATGGATGTCTAACCGCGGCCCGTTATCCGGGTCCGGGACAATGTATGGTGGGTAGTTTGACTGGGGCGGTCGCCTCCTAAAGAGTAACGGAGGCGCGCGATGGTGGGCTCAGAACGGTCGGAAATCGTTCGCTGAGTGCAATGGCATAAGCCTGCCTGACTGCGAGACTGACAAGTCGAGCAGAGACGAAAGTCGGTCATAGTGATCCGGTGGTCCCGCGTGGAAGGGCCATCGCTCAACGAATAAAAGGTACGCCGGGGATAACAGGCTGATGACCCCCAAGAGTCCATATCGACGGGGTTGTTTGGCACCTCGATGTCGACTCATCGCATCCTGGGGCTGGAGCAGGTCCCAAGGGTATGGCTGTTCGCCATTTAAAGCGGTACGTGAGTTGGGTTCAGAACGTCGTGAGACAGTTCGGTCCCTATCTGCCGTGGGTGTAGGAATATTGAAAGGATCTGTCCCTAGTACGAGAGGACCGGGATGGACGGATCTCTGGTGGACCTGTTGTGGCGCCAGCCGCATAGCAGGGTAGCTATATCCGGACGGGATAACCGCTGAAGGCATCTAAGCGGGAAACCCACCTTAAAACGAGTATTCCCTGAGAACCGTGGAAGACGACCACGTTGATAGGCCGGGTGTGGAAGAGCGGCAACGCTTGAAGCTTACCGGTACTAATAGTTCGATCGGCTTGATCGTTCTCATTCCTTATGCCCATCTCGGCGCAATCCAAAGGATTGTCGCCAGAAGTCAGATGGTTTGTTCTTACTCACGCTTGTTCCGCCCTGCGGGCGGCACTACGTGGGTGCGGCGCATCGGCGCCGACGGTCGGTCGACCTTGCGAAGCTTCGCTTCGAAGGGCCAGACCCCAAGAACAGCCAGGCACAAAAAAGACCAGCGAACAGCTCCGAGACGGCCAAAAAATAGGTAATCCCTATTGGCTACTCACTAATAGCTATTCGCTCAAAAGCTTCTCGAAACAAACGTGCGTTTTGCCGACCTGGTGGTTATGGCGGAGCGGCTGCACCCGATCCCATTCCGAACTCGGCCGTGAAACGCTCCAGCGCTGATGGTACTTCGTCTCAAGACGCGGGAGAGTAGGTCGCTGCCAGGTCTGCCAAACGCACGTTGATCTCACATCCAAATCGGATGCAGAGAAATCTTCTCTTTATGAACAGGCCCGCCAACGGGATCACGGGCCGCGTAAGCGGCCCTTTCATTTGGTGAGGCTTCTACCTATCTGTAGGCCATCCCTATCGTAGGCTTGCGCTTACTTCTAGTTGACGCGGGGTGGAGCAGCCCGGTAGCTCGTCAGGCTCATAACCTGAAGGTCACAGGTTCAAATCCTGTCCCCGCAACCAAATTAAAACAGCCCGGCCAAGCCCGGGCTGTTTTTGTGTCCGGCCGACCGTGGCCGTGAACTGCCTGTCCCCGCAACCAAATCACAAACGCCCGCCTGGCCAAAAGCCGGCGGGCGTTGCGCGTTTGGGACGCCTTGCCGTCGATTCTCCCATCAATGTAAGTTGTCTCTGACGTTTCCATGCGGCGGAAATTGCCCATCTGTTGCAGCGTCCTGCAACAGGTCGCCGAATAGGCGTCACGCCATGGTGCGGCCGCGCGATCGGTTTTTCTCGGCCGCGGCGAGCAAGTCGACGAAGGCGCGCACCTTGGCGGGCCGGAACCGGGCCGGCGGAAAGACGGCATGGATGCCGCCGGTGGGCAAGCTCCAGTCGGCAAACACCGGCACCAGTCGTCCCTCCGCGATATCGTCGCTGACGCTGTAGTCGGGAAATACGCCCAGTCCGATGCCGGCGAGCACGCAGGCATGGGCGGCGGGGCTCTTGTCGCACATGATGATCGGATTGAGTTCGGTCAGCACGGTTTCACCATCCCTGGAAAACAACCATTGGCCGATGCCGCGCAGCTGGGCGTTGCCGACCCAGGCCAGCGATCTTGCCTGGCGCGGGCTGACGTCGGGCGGCAGGCTTGCCGCGAAGGCGGGGCTCGCCACCACGGTCTGCCGTATCGTGCCCAGGCGACGCGCCTGGTTGGAGGAATCGGCGAGCCAGCCGACGCGGATGCCGAGATCGATCTGCTCGTCCACCAGATTGCTCACCGCGTCTTCGAAGATCGCCTCGACGCGCATATGCGGATAGGCCTTCAGATAAGCGGCCATGACCGGAGCCACCACCTTGGTGCCATAGTCGAGCGGCGCGGTCAGCCTCAGCGTCCCGCTCGGCTCGAACGCTCCGTGCGAGATTTCGCCATAGGCCGCCTCTGCCTCGCGCAGGATGATCATCGCGCGATCATAGAAGAGGCGACCTTCTTCGGTTGGCGTGACGCGCCGTGTGGTCCGCTGAAGCAGCGTTGCGCCCAATTCCTCCTCGAGCTTGCCGATCTGGTGACTGACGACGGCCTTGGCGACACCAAGYCGGTCAGCCGCTGCGGTGAACGAGCCGGTTTCCATCACCGTGGTGAAGTAGGCGAGCCGATTGAGGTTCAGAAGTTCGGCCAAAGCGACAGCCTTTTTGTCTGATTAGATCAGACAGTTTGTATTATTGGACGCTGTTTATCGCAAGGCTGTCGCCTGTCATGGATGCGCCAACACATTCGACCGGTCGGTGGCCGGCATTTCCGCACCAAGGATGGCAGCGATCTTGAGCAATTCAGAAGTGACCTACCTCTTCGATCCGCTCTGCGGCTGGTGCTATGGCGCCACCCCGATGCTGGACAGGCTGTCGGCCGGTGGCGTGTGCGTCGAGCTGCTGCCGACCGGCTTGTTCTCGGGTGCCGGCGCGCGTCCGATGGATGAAGGTTTTGCCGCCCACGCCTGGGCGAACGATCAGCGCATCGAGCGGCTCACCGGACAGAAGTTCAYGCAGGCCTATCAACACAACGTCCTCAATGTCCGCGGCACCTTGCTGGACTCGCACGCCGCCACACTCGGCATCAGTGCTGCCGGCCTGGTAGATCCCTGCCGTAGACTTTTCGCGCTGAAGACGATCCAGCGGGCGCGCTATGTCGACGGCGCGATATCGTGACGATCGACGGCGTTGCCCAGGTGCTCGCCGCCGCCGACATGAGGAGCGCGGGCGACCTGCTGAAGGCGCCGACGGAGGAGCTGATGACGGCCCACCGCGAGTTGGTCGGCCGTGGCCGCGCGCTGTTCCAGCGCCTGCATGCCGATGGCGTGCCCGCTCTGGCGGTCATGCGCAACGACGCGCCCCGGCTCATCGGTTCGAATGCATTGTTCGGCAGCTTCGACAACCTCGTCGCCCACATCGCGGCGTGATCCATCCACCAGCAATCTCCAACAAGGAAACGGAAAAGACATGGCAAAAGTCGCTCTCATCGGCGCATCAGGCGCTGTCGGTTCGCGCCTTCTCAGGGAACTCTCGGATCGCGGCCACACCGTCACTGGCATCGCCCGTAACCCGGAAAGGATCGCGGCGCTGCCGGGCGTGACAGCCAGGAAGGGCGATGTCTTCGACAAGGAAGGCCTCGCCAACCTGATCCGCGGCCATGATGTGGTGATCAGCGCCGTGCATTTTCTGGACAGCGATGCCGACGCGCTGATCGCTGCCGTGCGCGCCTCCGGCGTGAAGCGCTATCTCATTGTCGGCGGTGCCGGCAGTCTCGAAGTCGCACCCGGCAAGCGTCTGGTCGATACGCCGGAATTCCCAGCGATCTACAAGGCTGAAGCGCAGAAGGGCGCTGACTTCCTGGACAGGCTGAAGACCGTCGGTGACCTCGACTGGACGTTCCTGTCGCCGTCCGCCATGTTCATTCCTGGGGAGCGCACCGGCCAATTCCGTCTCGGCAGGGACACCCTTCTCGCTTCGGACAAGGGCAGCAGCATTTCGTTCGAGGACTACGCCATCGTCATGGTCGACGAGATCGAGAAGCCGGCCCACGTCAGGCAGCGCTTCACCGTCGGCTACTGATCGAACGAAGCCCGGCCGATCTTGTCAGGCTTCTTTCGAACAGCGTCGGCGTTGCCGACGTCCTTCAGTTCGGTGCGGCGCGTCCAGCATCGTCTGCCTCCTGATCGCCGGCCCTGTTGGTCAGCACGATGTGGCAGCAGCCGGAGCCGTGGCCCGGCGTCCAGGTGACGTTGTCGAAACGCACACCGGTCGCCTCGAACAGGCCGCGGTCGAAAGCGCCGGCAATACGGCAGAGCGTGGCAAGTTTCTCGTCACTGAGCCCGGCCTCGACCCAGGCGTCCTTCAGCGGGCAGCGTCTGACCTTGAAGGCGATGCGGCTATCGCTGCGTTCGACATCGGTCGGATACATGCGGCCGCCGTCAGGGCTGATGGCCAGGAAGGCTTCGCCGATCGCGCGTGCATCGTTGGCGCCGAAGCTGGCGAAGGCGGCTGCGGCCACTTCCTTGCCGCGCTGTTCGATGGCGCGGATCATGATCGCTTCGGCTCGTTCCGCACCGAGCTCTCCAGTCAGTTCTTCGAGTAACAGACGATAGAGATCGGCGCGGTTGCGAAAGGCGGAATCGAGTTCGCGCGACAGCTTTTCGGATCTGGCTTCGGGGTCGGTCATGTTGGGTCCTGGTTTGTTGTTTGACCATGATCTTGTCCCGAAAACCGGATCCCACTTTTCGCTGGCGCGGTCCTTCGGTTCGGGGTCATGGTCGGATCCTGTTCAATCTTGGCGCGGCTGCCACCAGCGCCTTGCCGATGGCAGATTGCGGCGCGTCGATGACGGTCCGGGCATCGCCGCTCTCAGCAATTTGGCCGGCTTCGAGGAGGACAACGCGGTGGGCGATCGCCCGGACGACGCCGAGATCATGTGAAATGAAGACATAGGCGATCCGTTCCTGGCGTTGCAGGTCGAGCAGCAATTCGAGGATCTTCCCACGCACCGAGACATCGAGCGCCGACACTGCCTCGTCCAGCACGATCAGCGACGGCTTAGTCGCGATGGCGCGAGCGATGGCGACGCGCTGGCGCTGGCCGCCGGAGATTTCATGGATGGCGCGCGGGGCGACATCAGCGGTCAGCCCGACGCGCTCCAGCAAGGCGGCGATGCGGCGCGGGCGTTCGGCGCGGGCGGCGATTCCATGGATACGCAAGGGGTCGTCGAGCACGCGCGCCACCGTGGCGCGCGGGTTGAAGGCGGCAAGCGGGTCCTGGAACACCATCTGCAGGCGGGCGCGTCGCGCCCGCAATGCTGCGCCACTCAAAGCCAGGAAATCATTGCCTTCGAATTCGATACGGCCTGCATCCGGTTCGATCAGCCGCAGCACCAGCCGCGCGATCGTCGATTTGCCGCTGCCGGACGGTCCTGCCAGCGCCAGCGTTTCGCCGGGGTCGATATGAAAGGAGACATCGTCGACGGCGGCAATGGTCTTGCCGCCACGACGGTAGCTCTTGGTGAGGTTGGAAACCGTGAGCAAGCTCATGCGTCGGGCCCGGCTCGGTTGAGCAGCGGTGCGGCGTCGAGGCCGATATGGGCATCGAGCAGCGTACGCGTATAGGCTTGGGTTGGCGCACCAACGATCTGTGCCGTCATTCCTAGCTCGAGCAGTTCACCATGACGGAACACGGCAATCCGTTCGGCAAGCTCGGCCGCTAGCGCGATGTCGTGGCTGATGAACAGCAGCGTCATGCCGTCCTCTGCCACCAGCCGCCGTATCAAAGCGACGATCTCGACCTGCACGATGGTGTCGAGCGCGCTGGTCGCCTCGTCGGCGATCAGCAATTTCGGACCCGCCGCAATCGCGGCGGCGATCGCCACACGCTGCTTCTGGCCGCCGGAGAGTTGATGCGGGAAGGCCCGTAAGGCCGAGTCCGGCAGGCGGACGCGTTCAAGCAAGCTCTTTGCCTTCGCGTACGCCTGTGGCCATGTCAGGCCGAGATGGGTGTATGCCACTTCCGCGATCTGCTTGCCGACCGTCATGACGGGATCGAGGCTGGCGGACGGATCCTGGAAGACGAAGCCGATGTCTCGGCCGCCGAGGGGGGCCTTGGCACCAGAGGATGGCGACGGTGGCAAGAGCCAGTCAATGCGGCCTTCAATCTGGGAAGACCGCGGCATCAGCCCGGCAATCGCCAATGCCAGCGTGCTCTTGCCCGAACCGCTTTCGCCGATGATGGCCAGGCGTTCGCCAGCGACGATGTCGAGGTTGATAGTCTTCAACGCCGCGACCTCGTTGCCATCGCGGCGGTAGGTCACCGTCAGGTCGCGGATCGAAGCCAGTGTGGTCACGACAGGCCTCTTCTTACGGCTGTCGTTTCGACGATGCCTTCACCGGCGAGATAGACACCCAGTACAGTCAGCACCAGTGCAATGCCCGGGACGATCGACAGGAAGGGCGCGGTGCGCAGCACGGCGCGGCCCTCGGCGATCATGCCGCCCCAGGTCACCCTGTTGGGATCGCCCAGGCCAAGGAAGGACAAGGCTGCCTCGGTGAGGATCGCGGCGGCGACGATCACCGAGGACATGGCCAGCACCGGCGGCAAGGCGTTGGGCAGAACTTCGCGAAAAGCGATCGCCAGCGGATGCATGCCGATGACCCTGGCACCGGCAACATAATCGCGCTCCCGAATGGAGAGGACCTCGGCGCGGGCGACACGCGCCGGGCCGGTCCAGGTGCCGAGCGCGATAGCAATCACAACGATGCCGAGCGACGGTCCAACGACGCTGACGAAGGCCAGCGCCAGCAGGAAGCCAGGCACGGTCTGGAAAGCGTCGGTGATACGCATCAGCATCTCGTCGATGAGCCCACCGGCAAAGCCGGCCAGCGTGCCAACCACAGAGCCGATGGCGAGGGCCGCCGCCGCTGCCGTGAGCCCGACGGCGAGCGAGGTGCGGGCGCCATGGAATAACTCGGCCAGCACGTCACGACCGAGGCGATCAGTGCCGAGCGGCAGCGACCAGTCCTGAAATGGCGGCAGCAGCGCTGGTCCGGCGATGGCTTGCGGGTCACCGGGAAACAGCAGCGCTGCCGACAGCGCCATGGCAATCAGCGCCGCCAGGAGGATGGCGCCGGCGACAGCCTCGGGTGTGGGCAGAAAACGGCGGAGCGGGCTCATGTGCCGGCCTCGCCGGCGCCGACGCGCGGATCGAGAAAGGCATAAGCGATGTCGACGAGCAGGTTGATGACGATGACCAGGACGGCGCTGGTGAGAATAATCCCGAGCAGTAGGGGAGTGTCCCGCGCGGCCACCGCTTCCTGCGCCAGCCGGCCGAGGCCGGGCACGGAAAAGACGCTCTCGATGACGACGCTACCGCCGAGCATTTGCGCCGATTGCAGCCCGAGCATAGTGACCAGTGGCAAGAGTGCGTTGCGGGCGACGTGGGCGAGGACGATGCGGCGGCGGGACAGCCCCTTGGCGCGGGCGGCCAGCACAAAATCTTGCCGCCAGACTTCGGCCATGCCGGCACGCATCATGCGCAGATAGAGCGCCAGATAGATGAAGCCCAGCGCCGAAACCGGCAGGATGAGGTGGATGGCGATGTCGGCGGCGCGGTCGAGGCCGGTCTTGTCAGACGCCAGGGTCTCGATACCGCCGATCGGCAACCAGCGCAGGTCGACGGCAAAGACGACGATCAGAACCAGGCCGAGCCAGAAACCCGGCACGGCATAGAGCGCCAGCGAGCCGATCGACAGCAAACGGTCGCGAAAACTGCCCGGTCTGGCGCCGGCGTAGATGCCGAGTGCCGAGCCCAGCCCGAAAGAGAGTGCGGTGGCGCTGATCATCAGCAGCAGCGTGGTGGGCAGCCGCTCGAGGATCACGTCGCGGATCGGCCGGGAGAACGTCACCGACTGGCCGAGATCGAGATGCAGCAGCGCCCAGAGATAATTGGCCAGCCGTGTCAACTCCGACTGGTCGAGGCCCCAGCGGTGGCGCAGGAGTTCGATCATGCCGGCGTCGCCGCCGGTCGAGACGATGTAGGCGTCGACCGCGTCGCCGGGCGCTGCTTCGAGCAGCAGGAAGGTGCCGACAACGACGATCAGCAGCACGAAGATGCTGCCGACCAGGCGACGACGGAGGAGGATGAGGGCGCGGGTCACGGTGGCCTCGAGCGCTGGTCACTGAGCCGCCTAATAAATATGCCGCGCCTGGGCGGCGCGGCCAGCCAATCTCCCCCCATGAGGGGGAGATGTCCGGCAGGACAGAGGGGGGTATCGTCGAGCTCGACGTCTGTCCGTGTATCTACGACAGTTTCGCCGCGAACTTTCATCCGCGCGACTGTGTCACGATTCCAGATAGGTGTCCGCCCAGTTCGACACCGCCCAGCGCGGGTTGTTGGCAATGTTGCCGACGGTGTCGCGCGCGACGCTGATGAAGCTCCATTCGGCGACGTTGATCAGCGGCAGGTCGGCGGCCACCTGTTTCTGGAATTCTTTGTAGAGGTCGGTGCGGGCAGCTGTGTCGAGCGTCTCGGATGCCTTGGCGATTAAGGCATCGAGCGCATCGTTCTTGTAGCCACCCTGGTTGGAGAACGGCACGCCGTCTGGAATGCCGCTCTGCACCAGGATGGTGGTCGAGATCGCCGGGTCGCCGCGGAACACCGGCGGGCCGACCGCGAGGTCGAAGGCGTGGTCGGTGTAGACGGCCTTGATGTGCGCGGCCGAGTCGTTGTTCACCAGCTGGGCATCGATGCCGATGGCGGCGAGCGCCTGGCGCAGATAGTCGCCGAACTGCTTGGTCTCGTTGAAATAGGGCGCCGGCAAAAGCTTCAGCGAGAAGCGGTTGCCGTCGGCGCCTCGTCTGTAACCGGCCTCGTCGAGCAGCACATTGGCMTTGGCGACGTCGAAGGCATAGGTCGGCACGTCAGCGGTGTAGAATTGCGGATCGTTCTTTGGCACCGGACC
This sequence comes from Mesorhizobium sp. P2_D1, assembly GCF_056404455.1. Classification (NCBI taxonomy): domain Bacteria; kingdom Pseudomonadati; phylum Pseudomonadota; class Alphaproteobacteria; order Hyphomicrobiales; family Phyllobacteriaceae; genus Mesorhizobium; species Mesorhizobium sp. P2_D1. The sequence goes on along the minus strand of NZ_JBFUDZ010000070.1, from coordinate 7,642 downwards.
GGTGGCGGTGGCGGCATAGCCGAGGAACACCGTCTTGACGACGAAATCCTTGTCGATGGCATGCGCGATCRCCTGGCGCACCTTGAGGTCGGCCAGCTCCTTGCGGCGATGGTTGATCTCGACGACGAGCTGATAGGTCAACCCCTCATAGCCCTTGGAGATCACCTTGAGGCCCGGCACCTTGGAGATGCGGTCGAGGTCAGCCAGCGGCACGGCGGAAAAGGCGGCGAGCTGGATCTCTTCGGCTTCCAGTGCACTCGCCGCCGACGTGCGGTCGGGCAGCACCTGATAGATGATCTCGTCGAGATAGGGCTCGTCCTTGCCCCAGTAATCCGTGTTCTTCGTCAGCCGGTAGTACTGGCCAGCCTTGTATTCGCCGAATTTGAACGGCCCGGTGCCGATCGGCGCGTTGTTGGCCGGGTTGTCCTCGATCTTGCCCACCTCGTAGATGTGCTTCGGCACGACGCTGCTCAGTGCCGGCAGCGCGTTGCGGATCAGCTGGAACGGGGTCGGCTTGGCGAATTTGAACACGGCGGTGAGATCATCCGGCGTGTCGACGGCGGCGAGATCCTTGAACACGGTACGGCCGAGATTCTGCAGAGGCTTCCATACCTGCAACGCCGAGAAGGCGACATCGGCCGAGGTGAACGGCTTGCCGTCATGCCATTTGACGCCATCGCGCAGTTTGAACGTGGCGGAGAGCCCGTCGGCAGCGCCTTCCCAGCTCAAGGCCAGCCGCGGCGCAAGCCCGTCCTTGCCGTCGAAGGAGGCTTCAGCCAGCGTTTCGACGATCTTGCTGGAGATGAAGAAGACGCCGTTGGAGGCGACGATCGCCGGGTTGAGGTTGCGCGGCTCGGAATCGGCGGCAAGCACCAGGCGCCCACCCTTCTTCGGCGTCTGCGCCCAGCCGAATGTCGGCATGGCGGTGGAGGCCAGCAGCATTGCCGAGCTGGCAAGCATCTGGCGTCTGGAAATCGTGAAACCTGACATGATCGAACTCCGTCCTCTCCGCAACCCAACCGGGTGCGCCAATCCCCTCGAACGCCGGCGAGCCCGCCAGCGTCCTTGCGGTGGCGATTATGAGCCTTGCCGAGGGTTTCGCCAGAGACGGAATTGGCGCATCCTTGCTTGGCTTTGAAATTTTCGTCCGCTGGACCAGTTTGGAGGAGCGGTTCAATTCGATCGATCTGGTAGGACCAGATTCTGTTGAATGCGCTGACATAACGATATGGTGAGTTTGAAGCAGGCCATTTCGCGTGTTTCTGGCTAGACCAGAGCGAGCGAAATGGTGCAGATTTGATCCACAGCCAAGGGATCGGGAGCAAACGGCCGGCGATCTCGGGCAATTCAGGGAGAGAGAGATGAACATTGCTCAGGGCAAGAGTGCCGTCAGCAATATCCCGTTCGACCAGGCAAGGGTCGACCGGCTGATGGAGGAGGCAGGCATCGATGTGCTGCTGGCGACCTCCAAGCACAACACGCAGTATCTGCTGGGCGGCTACAAGTTCATCTTCTTCGCCGCCATGGATGCGATCGGCCACAGCCGCTATTTGCCTGTCGTCATCTATGAGAAGGGCGGACCCGATCATGCCGCCTATATCGGCAACCGCATGGAAGGCGCCGAGCACCAGAACAACCCGTTCTGGACACCGACCCTGCACGCCGCCTGCTGGGGCACGCTCGATGCTGCCAATCTCGCCGTCGAGCACCTGCGGAAGATCGGCAAAACGGGCGCCCGCATCGGCATCGAGCCGAGCTTCCTGCCATCGGATGCCTACACGCTGATCCGCAAGGCATTGCCGGACGCCAAGCTGATCGATGCGACAGCCATGCTGGAGAGCATGCGCGCCATCAAGACCGATGCAGAGCTGGAGAAGCTGCGCACCGCTTCCGAACTGATCACCGATTCCATGCTGGCCACAATCGCCTGGGCGGGCGAAGGCACGACCAAGACCGACATCATCGAGCAGCTTCGGCGCGAAGAGACCAATCGCGGCGCGCATTTCGAATATTGCCTGCTGACGCTGGGCTCCAGCCATAACCGCGCCGCTTCACCGCAGGCGTGGAAGAAGGGCGAGGTGCTGTCGATCGATTCCGGCGGCAACTATCACGGCTATATCGGCGACCTCTGCCGGATGGGCATTCTGGGCGAACCGGATGCCGAACTCGAAGACCTGCTGGCCGAGGTCGAGACAGTGCAAAAGGCGGCGTTCTCCAAGGTCAGGGCGGGCACGCTTGGCGGCGACATGATTTCGCACGCCGAGGGTGTGCTGAAGGCCTCGAAGGTCGCGGCCTATACGGATTTCTTCGCCCACGGCATGGGGCTGATCACGCACGAAGCGCCGTTCCTGATGACCAACCATCCGGTGACCTATGAAGGCACCTACGCGGCCAAGCCGCTGGAAAAGAACATGGTGCTATCAGTCGAGACGACCATGCTTCACCCGACGCGGGGGTTCATCAAGCTGGAGGATACACTGGCGGTGACGGACACCGGCTATGTGATGTTCGGCGACCGGGGCCGGGGATGGAACAGGGGTGGCGCTTCATAGGCGGATGGCAGGTGCTGTCCGGAAAACCTATTTGTCGCCCGGCGGCAGCAGCCTGAAATCCGGCAGCTCGCGCAGCACCAGTTCCGGCCCGGCTGGTGAATAAACGACGAAAAGCTGCATTGGCCCATCGCCGGTGTTGAGCGTCGAGTGGAAGCGGCTTTCGGGCACGTAGATGGTGCAGCCGGGGCCGACCTTCTCGACCACCGGATTGCCCTTCTCGTCCTCGACCATCTGCTCGCCGTTGCCTGAGATGACGAAGATGATTTCCTCCGCGCCCGGATGGTTGTGGCGTGTGTGGCCCTTGCCGGAGGGCAGGTCGACGACTCCGCCGGAAAAGCGCGTCGCGCCATTCACTTCAGGGGCCACCGTCAACGCCAGCCTGCCCCAGTCGAAGCCGAAGGCGCTGACGTCCTTGGGGTAGACAAACATCTTGCTCTTGTCGGTCATCTCTCATCATCCCTTCTTTTTCTTCTGGTCATGAAGCGAGACGGCCTTGAAATCAGCCGTCTGTTTGGCGATCGCGGCCTCCGCCGGCAGCCGTTCCATCGAGCTTGCGCCATAGAAGCCGTGCAGGCCCTTGCAGCGGTCGAGGATATAGCGCGCGTGATCCGGCATCGAGATCGGCCCGCCATGGCAAAGCAGGATGACATCCTTGCGCACCGAACGGGCCGCGTTGGCAATGGCATCGATCTCGACAACGCAGTCGTCGAGCGACTTGGCCGAGGTGGCGCCGATCGAGCCGCCGGTCGTCACCCCCATATGGGCGACGACGATGTCGGCACCGGCCCTTGTCATGGCGCGGGCCTCATCGGGGTTGAAGACATAGGGCGTGGTCAGCAGGTCGAGCTTATGCGCCTCGGCGATCATCTCGACCTCGAGCCCAAAACCCATGCCGGTCTCCTCGAAGCTTTGCCGCATCTGACCGTCGAACAAGCCGATGGTGGGAAAGTTCTGCACGCCGGAAAAGCCCATCGTCTTCAGCTCGGCGAGAAGCAGCGGCATGATGACGAACGGGTCGGTGCCGTTGACGCCGGCCAGCACCGGCGTCTTCTTGACCACCGGCAGCACCTCATAGGCCATCTCCTTGACGATCTCGTTGGCATTGCCATAGGCGAGCAGGCCGGCGGCCGAGCCACGCCCGGCCATGCGGTAGCGGCCGGAATTGTAGATGATGATGAGGTCGATGCCGCCGGCCTCCTCGGCCTTGGCCGACAGGCCGGTGCCGGCGCCGCCGCCGACGATCAGCACGCCCTTTTCGATCATTGCCCTGAACTTCTTCAGTATGTCCTTGCGCGGTATGGCGGGCATGTCCTGGATCTCACTGTCTGGCGATGTCGAGAAAGGCCGCAACCGCGGCCTCGGCGAATTCGGGGTCGTTGATGTGCAGCGGCAGGCGCGTGACGCGGCGCATGTCGTTCGGCTGGATGGTGCGCTCGACGGCTTCGAACAGAACGGCGTCGGCCTCTGGATCGAAGAAAGCACCGCCTTCGATGTCGAGCGCCGAGACACCTTTTTCCGGAATGAGGACATGCACCGGCCCCTCGCAGAGGGCGAGCCTGGTGCCGATCCATTCGCCGATTGCGCGGCACTCCTGCGCCGTGGTGCGCATCAGCGTGACGTTCGGATTGTGTTCGTACACCAACCGTCCGCGATAATGTTCCGGGATCGTCGACGGCGCCCAGAAGTTGACCATGTCGAGCGCGCCGACCGAGCCGACATAGGGCAGCCCGGTGCGGGCGATCGCACCGAAACGATCCTCGGTCGCCGGCAGCACGCCGCCGAACAGCAGGTCGCAGACCTCCGTCGTGGTGATGTCGATGACCCCCGACAACAGGCCGCTGTCGGCCAGCTTCTCCATGCTGCGGCCGCCGGTGCCGGTGGCGTGGAAGACCATGCAGTCATAGGTCGAGCGAAGCTGGTCGGCGATGGCGGTCACGCAAGGGGTGGTAACGCCGAACATGGTGAGGCCGATCGACGGTTTGCCATCGGCCGGCGGCGCCGGCCTGGCCGCCATGCCTGATATGGCCAGGGCGGCGTTGTGCAGGACGACACGGGAAATCCGGTTCAGCCCGGCCATGTCGGTCACCGATGGCATCATGACGATGTCGGAGACATCGACATAGGGCGCGGTGTCGCCGGAAGCGAGCGTCGAGACCATGATCTTGGGCAGGCCGAGCGGTAGGGCACGCATGCCAGAGGTGATGATCGAGGTGCCGCCGCCGCCACCAATGYCGATCATGGCGGCGATGTCGTTTCGCGATTGGACAAAGCGGGCGAAGGCGATGCCCATGGCGGCGACCGCGGCGCCACGGTCATTGCCGCCGAGCACGGCGTCACGACCGCCGGGGTGATGGCCGGCAATGTCTTTCGCCGGGATGTCCACCGCGACGGTTGGGTCGCGCGTCCCGACATCGACGCGCGAAACGGCGGCGCCCGTGGCGGCTATCGCATCCGCCAGGAAGGCGAGTTCCTCGCCCTTGGTGTCAGCCGTGCCCACCACATAGATGCGCTTCATTGCGTTCCCCAATCCAGGCCGGCGCAATGCTGCGCCCCACCGCTCATTGCCCGGCCGCTCGACGATGCGAAGGTCATTGCAAATTTTTGAGACGCGCGTATCGTATTGACATGGATGTCTCACGTCAACAATCGACAGCAGGCGAAGACGCCGAGCGGGGTAGCGGCCAGGCGCTGGAGCGTGGGCCTCGCGCGCGCACGAAACGGCTTATCCTGGAGACGGCGACAAGGCTGATGCAGGCGGGCGTCACGCCGTCGGTCAGCGAGGTTGCCGAAGCGGCAGAAGTTTCCCGCGCCACCGCCTATCGCTATTTCCCGAGCCAGGCGGCGCTGGTCCACGCGGTGGTCGACGAAGGGCTAGGCCCGATACTCGAGTGGCGATCCGATTCGTCCGATGCCGAACGCCGCGTGGCGGAGTTGATAGACAGCGCGATGCCGCGCATCGAGGCCTTCGAGGCAACGTTCAAGGCAGCCCTGAAATTGTCGCTGGACCAATGGGCGCGCGAGCAGGCAGGCACGCTGGGCGGCGAGCCACCCTTCACCCGTGGCCATCGCATGGACCTGCTGGAGGATGCGCTTGCGCCACTGAGGGGCGAGCTGCCGCCGCGCGAATTCGAGCGCCTGGCGCAGGCGCTGTCGCTGATTTTCGGCGTCGAACTGCTGATTGTGCTGAAGGACATCTGGGGCCTGGACAGCGGCAAGACCCTGGCCGTCGCCCGGTGGGCGGCCTCAGCGCTGGTGCGCCAGGCGCGACTCCGGACGCCATCCTGACCAGGGGTGGTGGCGGCGTGAGTTGGGCATGGAGGAGGGCTGGACGAAGGCGGATGCAGGATATGAGACTTTCTCCCGACGCGGACCGGATTGGGGGTCGTCGAGGGCAATCCTGGGCGGTCGCCGCGGTAGCTCGGAGCGAATCTGGTTCGACCAGATTTGAAGGTCGGCGATTTCAGTGATTTTGGGGATTGGCGTTTTGCGAACGGGATGAAGGTGGAGAATTGCCAAAAATGAAGGAAATACCAACATATAGCGGACGTTTTCAGCTTATTTCGGTGACGGCAAATTTTAAGAAAGCGCTTGACGAGCATCTTAAATTGGTAATACCAGATTAGGAAAGAAAAGGCGGATCGGGAATGACAGCCGCAGTCCATTTCGGCAGGGCGAGGAGGATCACACGGATGGCGCGTGTTCCGTCCGCACGAGGTGGCACATCGTGACGCAGACGTCGCCTCGCGCCAGTGCCGGCAAGGGGATTGCGCTGCGCCTCGATGGGCTCAGCAAAGCCTATGGATCCGTGCGCGCCATCAACGACCTGAGCTTCGCCGTCGACGAAGGCCGCTTCTTCGTACTCTTCGGGCCGAGCTCGGTTGGCAAGACGACGACGCTGCGCACTATCGCCGGCCTCGTCCAGGCCGACTCCGGCACGCTTGAGATCGGCGGCCGCGACATGACCCATGCGCCGATCGCCGGCCGCGGCATCTCGATGGTCTTCCAGTCTTTCGCGCTTTACCCCCACCTCACGGTCTACGACAATCTCGCCTATCCGCTGCGCGAGGAGAAAGTCGCGCGCGCCGAGATCGACAAGCGGGTGAAAGAGACCGCCGAGATCCTGAAGCTGACACACCGCCTGAAGGCCAAGCCGGCAACCCTGTCCGGCGGAGAGCAGCAGCGCGTCGCGCTCGGCCGCTCCCTGATCCGCCGGCCAAAGATTCTTCTCCTCGATGAGCCGCTCACCAATCTCGACGCCAAGCTTCGGCACGAGACGCGCGCCGAGCTGAAGCGGCTGCACCGCCAGTTCGGCATGACCGTGATCTATGCCACGCCCGACGAGCTCGAGGCTCTCTCGATGGGCGAGACGATCGCCGTCATGCGCGATGGCGGCATCGTCCAGATCGGCACGCCGGACGAGCTTTACGAGCAGCCGATCCATACCTATGTCGCCAGCAAGATCGGCTCGCCGCACATGAATCTGTTCACGGCCTCGGTGCGCGCCGACACCAGGTCTTTCGACACGCCGCTCGGGACACTGGTTCCGGCGACGGCGCCAAAGACTGCCGATGCCGGCGAGGCCGCGCTGATCGGCATTCGCCCGAGCGACATTCGGCTCGCCGCCAAGGGCGAAGCCGGGGTTGCCTCGAAGGTGCATCTGGTCGAACCGCTCGGCGACATCACGATCGTCTCGGTCGAGGCCGGCGGCGAGATGTTGCGCATGGTGCTGCCGGAAGCGATCGCCGCCAGCATCAGGACCGGCGATTCGGCATCGATCGCCATCGATAACAGGAAAATCCACGTCTTCCGCGCCGTGAGCGGCCAGGCAATGACCTGACGCGAACGGCGAGAAGCAATCCGGTTAACCAAGGGAGGAAACGCGAATGACGGCGATGACCAAAGTGAAAGGGCTAGCGACAGCCGCAAGCTTCGCTGCCACGCTACTGGTGGGAGGCGTGACCTATGCCTCTGCCGAAGAAGTGACGTTGACGATGGCGGTGCCGGATTGGCCCCCGACCCGCATTATGAAGAAGTACCTCGACGAGCAGTACAAGCCCAAGTCTGGCAATACCGTGAAGCTCGATGTCGAC
>NZ_JBFUDZ010000069.1:0-23205 GCF_056404455.1 Mesorhizobium sp. P2_D1 | reverse complement strand
CCAATGCATCATGGACCGAAAGCGCCATGGTCAAGCACAAGCATGCTGATGTCGGCGTTGCGGTGTCGATCCCGGGCGGCCTGATCACGCCGATCATCCGCAAGGCGGACGAAAAGACGCTGTCCACCATCTCCAACGAGATGAAGGACCTGGCCAGCCGGGCGCGCAGCCGCAAGCTGAAGCCGGAAGAATATCAGGGCGGCACCACGGCGGTGTCGAACCTCGGCATGTTCGGCATCAAGGACTTTGCCGCCGTCATCAACCCGCCGCATGCGACGATCCTGGCGGTCGGCGCCGGCGAGGAGCGGGCGGTTGTCAAGAATGGCGAGATCAAAATCGCCACCGTGATGTCGGTGACGCTGTCGACCGACCATCGCGCCGTTGATGGTGCGCTGGGGGCCGAATTGCTGGTTGCCTTCAAACGCCTGATAGAGAACCCGATGGGCATGCTGGTCTAGGGCCGGCCGACGCACGAAAGTCTTCGGGTGCCCCGAAGGGGTCGCAGCCACAGGGCGGCCATGAGGCTCGTGGAACGCCGGTTCCGCGGGCCGGTGTCGTTGTGCCGTGAGAGCATTCCGCGCGAAGCCGTTGCCTGATCGGGCCGGGCATGCGCGCTGTCATCCACCAGTCATATGCGCCGTGCAGGGAGGGGAGACGGGAACCGGTCAAGGCGCCGGACCGCTCATGCACAGACAGACAGGAGGTCTCATGAAGACGCTATTCATCAAGCTGCTGGCCAGCCAGCTTGCACTCGCGGCAACTTTGTTTGCCGGCGTGGCCGGCGCTGAAACGCTGACGCTGTACACATCCCAACCGGAAGCCGATGCGGCCAAGACCGTGGATGCCTTCAAGAAGGCGCAGCCCGGTATCGACGTGACTATCTATCGTTCGGGAACGAGTGACATCCTGACCAAGATGGCAGCCGAATTCGCCGCTGGCAGCCCGCAGCCCGACGTGCTTTTGATCGCCGACGCGGTCAGCATGGAGCTGTTGAAGAAGGACGACCGGCTGCTGCCTTATCCCGAGGCGAAGCTCGATGGCATCGAGGCGGATGCTTACGACGCCGGCAAGACCTATTTCGGCAGCAAGCTGATCACCACCGGCATTGTCTACAACACCGCGGCGGCTGAAAAGCCTGCGCATTGGGCCGATCTCGCCAAGCCGGCCTATGCCGACGGCCTGGTCATGCCGAGCCCGCTCTATTCGGGTGCGGCCGCCTACCTGCTCTCCGGCTTCGTCGGTGACACCAATTATGGCTGGGATTTCTTCCAGAAGCTGAAGACCAACAACACCGTCAGCGTGCGTGGCAACGGCGCCGTGCTGAAGTCGGTGGCCAGCGGCGAGAAGCCCTATGGCATCCTGGTCGACTTCATGGCGATGAACGCCAAGAAGAAGGGTTCGCCGGTCGAATTCGTGTTCCCTAGCGAAGGCGTGCCGGCGGTGACCGAGCCGGTCGCGATCATGAAGACCGCCAAGAATGTTGACGGCGCCAAGAAGTTCGTCGACTTCATTCTTTCTGACGAAGGCCAGAAGCTGGCGCTGTCCATGGGTTATCTGCCGGCGCGCGCCTCGGTCGGCCGCCCCGAATGGATGCCGGAAGGCGTCAAGGTCAAGGTGATGCCGTTCGACACCAAGGCGATCGTCGCTACCACCGACGCCGACAAGGCGAAGTTCTCGGAACTGTTCGGCGGCTGAGCCCGACAATCGCGGTGGGATGCCGTTGAAAGCGACATCCCGGACGGCTGACAGATCCCAGGAAACGCAATCATGTCGACACGGATCAGGGAAAGCCGGGGCCAGGAAATGGCCCTGACGGCGATGGTGGCCGTCGTCATCGTCCTGCTTTCCTTGCTGCCGATGCTGCGCCTCATCAAGGAGATCGTGGCACCAGGCGGCACCTTGTCCGGCATGGCGATAGAAGCCGGATTGAGAAGTCCGGCGACCTGGATTGCGACCTGGCACACGCTGATCGTTGGCATCGGCGGCACCTTGCTTGCGGTGCTGTCGGGAACGCTGGTGGCTCTCCTCATCACGCTGACCGACATACGCGGCCGCAGTGCGCTGGTGCTCTGCTACGTCATGCCATTGATGATCGCACCGCAGGTGACCGCGCTCGCCTGGCTGCAACTGTTCGGTCCGGCAAGTCCGTTCCTCAAGCTGTTTGGCGCGGCACCGCCGCTCGGCACCAGAAATCCGCTCTATTCCACCTCGGGCATCATCCTGCTGCTCGGCGTGCAATACGGCCCGCTGGTCTTCCTGCTGGTGCGCGCCGGCCTGCGCAAGCTGCCGCGCGAACTGGTCGAGGCGGCGCGAGCCGGCGGCGCCGGCCGGTTCACCGTGCTGGTCACCGTCGTGCTGCCTTTGATGACGCCGTCGATCATGGCGGCCGCGGCACTTGCCTTCGTGTCTTGTGTCGGCAATTTCGGCATCCCTGCCTTTCTCGGCATTCCCGCCAATTATCTCGTGCTGCCGACGCTGATCTATCAGCGGCTGGCTGGCGGCGGCCCTGCGGTGCTCGGCGAAACCGCGTTCCTGTCAGTGTTGATCGGCATCATCGCCATGGCCGGCATTCTCGCGCAGGAGGTCGTGAGCCGCCGCCGCGATTATCGCATCAGCTCGACGTCGCTGCCGGCCGAGCCCTACGAACTCGGCCGCTGGCGACCTGCCGTCCAGGTCGGCATGTGGCTGCTGATCGTGGTGGTGCTGTTCCTGCCATTGTTCGGGCTGGTGCTGACGTCGCTGGTGCCGGGCTACGGCATTGCTCTCACCGCCAGGACGGCAACGCTCGACAATTATCGCTTCGTGCTGTTCGAGCATGACGCGGCCAGCCGCGCCCTCTTCAACAGCTTCTGGCTGTCGATCGCGGCGGCCTTCTTCGCGGTTCTCGTCGCCGTGCCGATCGGCTACCTCATTGCCTGGAGCAAGCAGCGCTGGGTGCGGCTGCTCAACCTGTCGGTCGAACTGCCCTATGCCTTACCCGGCGTGGTGCTGGCAATCGCCTCGCTGCTCCTGTTCCTGCGGCCGATCCCGCTCACCGGTATCCAGCTCTACAACACCGTCTGGATCATCCTCTATGCCTACCTCGCCCGCTTCCTGGTGCTGGCGCTGCGGCCGACCATCAGCGGCTATCACCAGATCGACCGGGCGCTGGAGGAAGCGGCCCAGGTGGCCGGTGCCGGGCTGTTCCTGCGCATGCGCACGATCATCTTTCCGCTGGTGGCGCCCGCGGCGATCGCCGGCGGCCTGCTGATCTTCATGACGGCGCTCAGCGAGCTCACCGTGTCAGTGCTGCTGTGGTCGTCGGGCTCGGAAACGATCGGCGTGGTGATGTTTTCCTTCGAGCAGGGTGGCGATTCCAACTACGCGGCGGCGATGTCCGTCATCACCGTGGCGGTCACCTTCGTGCTGATGCTGGCGACCAATCTGCTTGCCCCACACCTTCCAGGCGGAGTGCTGCCATGGCGCGATTGACCCTGGACAATGTGACCAAGAGCTTTGCCGATTTCGACGCAGTCAAGGATGTATCGATCGATGTCGGCGGCGGCGAATTCCTGGCCGTGCTCGGCCCCTCCGGGTGCGGCAAGACGACATTGCTGCGGCTCGTCGCAGGGTTCGAGAAGGTGACGTCAGGCGAGATCCGCATCGGCAATGAGGTCATGTCCGGCAAGGGCGGCAGCGTTGCGCCGGAAAAGCGGCGCGTCGGCATCGTCTTCCAGAACTATGCGCTGTGGCCGCACATGACGGTCGCCGAGAACATCGGCTATTCGCTCAAGGTGGCAAAGCTCAACAAGGCTGCTGCGCGCCAGAAGGTCGAGGACGCGCTTGCTTTGGTCAATCTGCAGGGGCTGGGCGAACGCAGGCCGGCCAATCTCTCCGGTGGCCAGCGTCAGCGCGTGGCGCTGGCGCGCTGCCTTGTCGCCGCGCCGTCGCTGGCGCTGTTCGACGAGCCGCTCGCCAATCTGGACGTGCATCTGAGAGCCTCGATGGAGGATGAGTTCGCCGCCTTTCACAAGCGCACGGGCACCACCATCGTCTACATCACCCATGACCAGGCCGAAGCGATGGCGCTGGCCGACCGCATCGCGGTGATGGATCATGGACGCCTGGTGCAGTTGGCGACGCCGCGTCAGCTCTATCATGAGCCGGCAAATGAAATGGTGGCGTCCTTCATTTCGCAAGGTATCTTGCTTCCCGCCGATGTGCTGAGCCCAGAGCAGGCCGGTCACTGCAAGGTCCGGGTTCTCGGCACCGAGCTGGTCGTTCGCTGCCGGACGGGCGAGCGGCCTCGCACCGGCGCAAAGATCTGCTGCCGGGCAGCCGATCTCGAGGTGGTACCGGACGGTCCGGGCTTCGATGGCCTCGTCAAGCGGGTGATCTACCAAGGTGGCTCGGCGCGCATCGAATTTGCGCCTTCCGCCAGCCTCGACCTCACCTTGCATTTCGAACAGCCCGATCCGGTGATGCTGGAGCGCGGCGCGCAGGCGCGTTTGCGGATACGATCCGGATGGCTCATCCCGGCGACGGGGGCGGCATGACGATGATGCTCGACCTGCTCGGCGACCGGGGGGGAAAAGGCCGCACCGGTCTCGCCGGCAGCAGCTGCGCCGGGTATCGAAATCACCAACCTGTCAGCGGCTAAATTGCGCCAATACAGTGCCTGTGCTTGAAGCCGCCGCTATTTCATTCCACATCGGGCGCAATGAACGGCAAGATACGAGAGTGGTTTCGCAGTTGGCGATGGGCCTTGGCCGCATCGCTGATCCTGCATGCTTTGATCGCAGCGTTCTTGTTCTTTGGCGTACCGAGATCCGAGCAGCAGCCGGATCAGCAGGAACAGCCCGTCAATGTCGCGATTGTGCCGCCGCCCGAGAAGCCTAAGCAGAAACCTGCTCCAAAGCCACCGGAGCCGACACCTGAAAAGAAGGCTGAAAAGCCGCCTGAACAAAAGCCGCCTCCGGAGCCCCCGAAACCGCCAGACGAGCATGTTCTGAAGCGCGTTTTCCAGTACGGCCAGAAAGATACGGGACCGGAGAAATCGCTCGACGGAAGCAGCGCTAAACCCAACACGCCATCACCGGCCAAGGATGAGGCGGCGAAGCCGCCTATAACACCGACACCCGCGCCGACACAGCCGGCCCCGGCTGCAACGCCACAGCAGAAGGCAGAGCCCAGCAAGCCTGACGAGAAGCCGGCCACCGTTGCGCCGGACGAAAAGCCCGCGCAAGGCGAGGAAACGCGGGAGGCCGCCGCGCCGGACGCCAAACCCGCGCAAAACGAGGAGAAGCAGGCGACCGAGGACGCTGACAGACAGCAGCCGGACAAACAGGAGCTCGCACCGCAACCCGCCGAAAAGCAAGCGGTTGTGACGCCAAAGCCATTGGCGGCTGAGACTGGTGGTAAGCCAGCGCCTCCCGCCTCGACTGGAAAGGCAAAGCCCAAACCTGCCAAGACGTTGACGTTCAAACCCGCAAGAGCCTTCAAAGCGCCGATCGGGAATGCTGGAAGGTCAAATCCCACCAACAACGATGTTGCAGGATCGCCAATCTATTCCGGCCTTCCGGGCGTCAGAAAGCTTTACTCGCAGGGGGCAACCGGCAATGCCTTCGCCACAAGCTCCATGGAGAATGTGCCGCGCGGTCAGCGCGTGGCCACCCTTTGCGGCAATGTTCTGAGCCAGGAACTGCAAAGTGCCGACTATTCGGTCAAATGGGTGCCAACCATCACGCTGGACAAAGGCAATGTTCTCAACCCTACTCAAGCGGCCTTCAGCACCAGAAGCACTTGGTACGATCTAAACTTCCGATGTGAAGTCGACGCCGATGCGACGAGGGTCCTATCCTTCAACTTCCGTGTGGGGTCATTAGTCCCGCCTGGCGAATGGGCCAGCCGTGGATTCACTAAGTATCCGCTAAATTAGGCCGGCACGCCAAGCGCGGCTAATTTCTTGCCAGTCCGCGCAGACGAAATCGGCACCAGCCGCCGTCATGCCGGCGGCAACCGCGCCCTGGATGCCGAAGGACGAATCCTCGATGACGATGCAGTCGGCCGGATCGGCACCCATCCTGGCGGCGGCGAACTGGCTGATCTCCGGTCTTGATGGATCGGATCGTGGGTAGCCGCTCATTGAGCTGCCCCAGCGCCTTGGCCGGGCTGCCCTGGGTGTGGTGATCCAAATCGACAAGCTGTCAGCGGCTAAACGGCGCCAATACAGTGGCTGTGCTTGAAGCCGCCGCTTTTTCATTCCACATCGGAAGGAATGAAGGACGAGACACGAGACCGGCGCCGGAATTTGTTGTGGGCCTTGCCCGCATCGCTGATCCTGCACGCGCTCGTCGCAGCGCTCGTGGTCTACAACGTGCCTAGGCCTTCCCAACAGCCGCAGGAGGAGCCGGCGGTCAATGTCGCGCTCGTGCCTCCGCCCGCGCAACCAAAACCGAAACCTGCTCCGGTACCGCCTTCGAAGCCTCCGGAACCGAAGGTTGAAAAACCGCCGGAACCGAAAGTAGAAAAACCACCTGCGCCGGAAAAGCCCTCGAAAGTCGAGGTGCTGAAGCCTGTTTTCCAGTTTGGCGACAAGGATACCGGCCCCAGGAAATCCCTGGATGGGGCCAGCGCTCAAGACAACTCGCCTTCGCCGGCCAAGGATGACGATTCGAAGCCGCCTGTTGTGCCGAAGCCTGCAGAGAACCAATCCACCACGCCGGCGGTCGCCGAGGGGCGGCCAGATTCAACCAAAGTCGGCGAGAAGCCGGTGGACGCTGCGAAGGACGCCGAGCCCGAACAGGAGAAACAGGCAGCTCCAACCCAGGATATGGATAAACAGCAGGCGGACAAACAAGAGGCGGGAGCGAACGAACCCGACAAGCAGACAGAAGCGGCGCTACCGCCTTTGGCTGCCGACGGCGGCGACGGTGAGATCGAGCTTCCTGCGTCAACCGAAGCGCCGAAGCCCAAACCCGCCAATGCGCCGAAGCCCGGCCCTGCGAAGGTCTCCAAGTCCCGAAGCGAGAGCGCCGGGAGGCCAAATTCCACGGATGCCGCCGCCAGTGCTTCGCGGGCTTATTCGGGCCTTCCGGGGGTTCACAGGCTCTACTCGCAGGGCGCTACCGGCGATGCGCTGGCTACGAGCGCGATGGGCGGGGTGCCTCGCGAGAAGCGTATTGCCCAACTTTGCGCCAGCGCGTTGCAGCAGCAACTGGTGGATGCCTCTTATTTCCCCGACTTGATCCCAAGTATTCCACTGAAGGTGGGCAATGTCCTCGACGCTCCCGATGTCGCTTTCCGCGCCACGACGAAATGGTACCATCTGAGCTTCAGATGCGAGGTCGACACCAATGCGACGAGCGTCCTGTCCTTCGCTTTCCGTGTCGGAGATACCATTCCGCGCGACCAATGGGCTGGCCTTGGACTACCCACTCGATAGTGGACTAGGCCGGCACACCGAGCCCGGCCAGTTGCCGGCTAACTTCTTGCCAATCGCTGCAGACGAAATTGGCACCTGCCGCTGTCAGTCGCGCGCCGTGCTCGGCATGGGTATGGCCGCCACCGGTGTAGCCGATAGCCGTCATGCCTGCGGCGACCGCGCCCTCTATGCCAAAGGGCGAATCCTCGATGACGATGCAGTCTGCCGGCTTAGCCCCCATCTTGTCCGCGGCGAACAGGAAGATATCAGGCGCGGGCTTGCCGCGCTTGACCATCGAGGAACTGTAGATCGCATCGCCGAAAAACCGCGCCAGTTCGGTCACAGTCAGGCTGTGGTTTATGCGCTCGACGGAGGATGACGAGGCGACACAGCGGTCGCCCGAAAGCGTCTCCAGAAACGCGGTGATGCCGGGGGTCGGCTTCAACTCCTGCGAAAACAGGATCTTGGTCTCGGCCCAGATGTCGCCGTCCGCAGCCGCCGGAAACTGGTGACCGGTCAAATCCCTGATCTTGGCGATGATGTCGGACTGCTTCATACCGATGCATTGGGCGATGATACCGCCGTGAACCCCAGGCATGCCATGCTTGTCATAGACGCGCTCATAAGCGCGGGCGGCCAGAGGCTCGCTGTCGACAAGAACGCCGTCGCAATCGAAAATGATAGGCCTTGATCGCGCCACGCGCTTTTCTCCCGAGTCGATTTCGCACATCGCTATCGGCAAAAAGTCAGATGTTCAAGGGCGGGGCTTTGACAGCCGCATGCCTGGAGGCGCGAAACCGAGGGGCAATCAAAGCCGGCGGATGGCATCGCTGGCACGCGAGGATCCGAGCGCTCGTTGCATGGCTTGCCGGGACTGCGCGCGATCGGGCGTGATCCAGTTCGGTTCGGCGCCGAGAAAGCGGTCGAGGAAAGCCACTGCGTAGGCCGGCATCTCGGTCACGTTCTCGCGATAGGACCACCATGTGCGCAGGTCATCGGCGCATTTGTCGATGCTTGGCGCATTGCCGAATTCCTGCTCGTGGATCGCCGAGATCACCGAGACGCAGTAGTTGGTGTAGAGGAACCCTTCCGGCCAGAAACGGATGATTTCCAGCGTGCCGGCATTCGAATCCGTTTCAATCAACTGGCTGAGGCCGGAGATTTCCCTTGCCGGCGCCTGCCTGATTAGTTCGCGCAAAACGAGGCCGGCGGCAAAGACGATGAAGTCGGCGCGGTCGATCGCGGCGAAGCCTTTCTGCGCCTCCATGACCTCGACCCAGTCGAGAAACGCACGGGTAAGCTTCGCTTCATCGATTTCAAAGCGCACGCCGAACGTGTCCGACACCACCTTGGCGCTGCCGCGGAAGGTGGCGCGGAACCAGCGCAACTGCCGCAACCGGTGGCGAAGGTCGGGCATCAGCGCCAATTCGTCCCTGAAGGGCAGATCCATGTTTCTCGTATCCTGTTCCCAGCTAGGCTAGCACAACGGCGCCGCCGCCGAAATCGGTTGACGGCCTGTGGACGACCGAGGTCACGTCCAATATCATACATATTGACATTCGCGGAAACAAATGTTCTCACTTTGCTGTTGTCACGCGTCGGTCCAAGGTGCGGCTCAACACAGGCTTCGGGAGGAGAACCGAATGGCGATTTGGCAGTGGGGACTGCTTCTGCTGGTCATTGTCTGGGCGCTGCAGTCGCTCGGCGTCTGGCTGCAGATGCGGCACTATTCGGATGTCTTCAGGGGTGTCACCGACCAGTACAAGGATGGCTTCGTCGGAGCCGGCAATTTCCGCGGTCGATTGGCCAAGGGCACCATCGCGCTGGTCGTGGTGACGCCTGACCTGGTCGTGCGCCGCCTGATGGTGATGAGCGGCCGTTCCGTGTTCACCAAGTTCAAGAGACATGAAGAATTCGAGGGCGTTCCCCTCGATCGAGTCCGGTCCAACCCTGCAATCATGGGGGAGGGGGAACCCGGTGTGGCCGAGGCCGTGAAGCGGGCGATCGAACAGATCGACAAGACACGGTCGGAGCCGGGGAAGAAGCCGGGCCTGTCCGGTTTGAACGTAGCAAGGGCTTAGAGAGAGGACGCCGCGCACCGACTGGATCAACCGGCGGGCGGCATAAGGAGGAGAAATGTCTGTATTTTCGTTGTTGGCGCAGCATGCCGACATGGCCGTGCACAATCTGCATGTCGCAGGTGTCATGGTCTCGGATGCTGCATTGCATGGCAAGCTCGCGGTAGAGCATGCCTCCGACCATCTCGTTGTCCTCGCACAGGCGGACAGCGGACCGATCACCGTCGATCAGTTCAAGGAAAAGCTGAAGGAAGTCCAGCAGGAAGAGCAGCTCGGCTGGCTGACCGCCATCGGCAAGTATTTCATCGGTATCTTCCAGAAGGGCGGCGAGGTCTTCGCCGGCTTCGTCACCGGCATTATTCCGACGCTGGTGGTGCTGATGACGGCCTTCTACGCGGTGACCGAACTGGTCGGCGAAGAGCGCGTGCACGGCCTGGCGCGCGGCGCCGGCAGGATCGCGCTGACCCGCTACACGCTGCTGCCGCTGCTGGCGGTGTTCTTCCTCACCAATCCGATGGCCTATACGTTTGGATCGTTCCTGGAAGAGAAGCACAAGCCGGCCTTCTATGACGCGGCCGTGTCCTATGTGCACCCGCCGCTCGGTCTGTTCCCGCACATCAATCCCGGCGAGTATTTCGTCTGGGGTGGCATTCTCGTCGCGCTGCTGGAACTGGAGAAGAAGGGCGCCGTCGTCGCCGGCTATCACGTCAAGGTGGCGATCTGGTACGCCATCGTCGGCCTCGTCGTCATCCTGCTCAAGGGCATGCTGACCGAACGCATCACTGCCATCATGGCACGCCGCCAGGGCGTCGAGCTGTAAGGGCGGGGAGGACATCATGGCCAAGACATACAAAGCCGTACAAATCTCCCGGGGCAAAACCGGTTGGGGCGGTCCGCTGGTGATCGAGCCGACCGAACAGCGCAGCAAGGTTGTTTCCGTCACCGGTGGCGGCATTCATCCGGTGGCGCAGCTCATTGCCGATATGACGGGCGCCGAAGCCGTCGACGGCTTCAAGGCGCCGCCGATCGAAAGCGAGATGGCGGTTGTCGTCGTCGATTGCGGTGGCACCGCACGGTGCGGCGTCTATCCGCGCAAGCGTATCCCGACCGTCAATCTGACGCCGGTCGGCCAGTCTGGGCCGCTCGCCCAGTTCATCACCGAGGACATCTACGTTTCGGGCGTGAAGCCGGCCAACATCACGATGGCGGACGGATCCGAAGCGGTCACCACTGCAGGGGGAGCAGGATCGATGAATCCAGGCAATAACAACGCGGCGGCGGCGCCGCAGCCGCTGCCGAGCGAGGGCGGCGTGATCGGCCTGATCAGCTCGATCGGCCGCGTCATGGGCCGTGTCGTCGGCATCTTCTTCAATGCCGGGCGCCGTACCATCGACCAGGTCGTGCGCAACGTGCTGCCGTTCATGGCCTTCGTGACCATGCTCATCGGTCTGATCCTCTACACCGGCATCGGCGATGTGCTGGCGCAGCCGATGGGTCCGCTGGCCAACAACATCGTCGGCCTGCTGATCATCTCGGCGATCTGCGGCCTGCCGTTTCTGTCGCCCATCCTCGGGCCAGGCGCCGTCATCGCACAGGTCATCGGCGTTGCCATCATCGGTCCGCAGATCGCCAACGGCACGATTTCGCCGGCAATGGCACTGCCGGCGCTGTTTGCCTACAATACCCAGGTGGGCTGCGACTTCGTTCCTGTCGGCCTGGCGCTCGGTGAGGCCAAACCGAAGACGATCGAGATCGGTGTTCCGGCGGTGCTCATAAGCCGCCAGATCATGGGCCCGGTCTCGGTGCTGATCGCCTGGATCGTCAGCCTGATCGTGTTCTGAAACAGTTCCAGGAAAAATGTGAGACGGTTTTCCGTCCGGAATTCCGCCAAACAAAGGGATAGAGCGGTTCGCCGTTTTCGTGAAACAGTGAATCGCTCTTAGAGGAGTTAGGAAATGAGGTTCGCCATATGACGGTTCTGTTGAGAACACGGGTCACTGCCATCGGACCCGAAGTGGCGGATCTTGCCGAAGGGGGCGTGGTCATCCTGTTTGCGGATGGCTCGCCGCCGGAGCTTGCCGAGGTTTCCGTGCTCCACAAGACGGAGCACGGACCCAGCGACGGCGCGCCGCAAAAGGGCGCGTCGATCACCCTTGGCCCGGTTGCCGCGACCATTACCGCGGTCGGTTCCAGCGCCTGGAGCAAGGTGCTGGAAATGGGCCATGTCGTCATCTCGTTCAACGGCGCTGCCGAGGCCGAGAGGCCCGGCGAGATCTGCGCCTCGCAGGTCGATGCGCAGGCGCTCGTGGCTGCGCTCACGACCGGCGCGATCATCACCATCGCCGCCTGACAGCATTTGCGCCGCGGCCTATGTTGGCGGTGGCGCCCAAGAACCAGAGTATTGCCATGGAACGCTCGACCATCGTCAGAGTGCATGAAGGTCTGCACGCCCGTCCCGCGACGCGGTTCGTCAAGCTCGCCAAGGGCTTCGAATCGGATGTCGAGCTGGTCAAGGACGGCAAGGCGGTCAGCGCCAAGAGCTCGGTCAAGCTGATGCTGCTGGCGGTCAAGGAAAACCAGGAAGTCACCGTGCGGGCGAATGGCGCCGACGCCATAGAGGCCATCGAGGCGTTGATCGGCTATCTCGAAAATCCAAAGGCCGGCCTTGACGACGAGGACTCGCCGCCGGCTGGCAATACGGGTCAGAAGGCCGCTGCCGCGTTGGACTCTGTGCCTGCAGTTTCGGCCGCAACCACGGGCTTGCGCGGCGTGGCCGCAAGCGAAGGTTTTGCCATCGGGCCGTCCTTCGCGCATTTCCCACCTGATATCGCCGGACAAGGCCGCAGGTTGCAGGCCGAGGAGATCGCCGGCGAGATCGACAGGTTCCGCGCCGCCGTCGCTGCCGTCCAGGCGCGCATGGACCGGGCACTGGAGCAGGACAATCTGTCGGCCGGCGACCGTGGCATCATCGCCGCGCTCAGGGACATCGCTGCCGACGACAGCCTGACCGGCGAGGCGGAGGGCCTGATCAAGGGCGGCAACGACGCGGTTTCAGCCGTCATCACCGCCGCCTCCACCATCGCCGCCGATTTCAGTGCGGTCGATGATCACTATCTCAACGCGCGAGCGGATGACGTCCATGCGGTCGGGCGGCAGATCTGCCTCGTGCTGCTCGGGCAGGACGACATCAGCCTCGAAACCATCGCCGAAGGCGCCATCCTCATCGCCGACGACATCGGCGCCTGGGATCTGGCGCGCGCGCCGCTCAAGCGCATCGGCGGGGTGGTGTGCGGCCATGGCGGCGCCACCTCACACATCGCCATCATCGCCCGCTCGCACGGCATTCCAGCGGTGCTCGGCCTCGGCGACCAGATCAATGCCTTGCGCACGGCGCGCGAAGTGGCCCTCGATGGCAACAGCGGCCGCGTGATCGTCGACCCCGACGCGGCGACCCGCACCGAATTCGCCGGCCGTGTCGAAGCGGCGGCGCAGGAACGCGCCGGGCTGACCATCTTCAAGACGGTGACGCCGAAGCTGGCCGATGGCAAGGTGATCGAGGTCGCGGCCAATATCGGCTCGCTGGAGGAAATCGAGGCAGCGCAGGAAGCCGGCGCGATGGGCGTCGGCCTGTTCCGCACCGAGCTTCTGTTCATGCGCCATATGCACCTTCCCTCGGAAGACATGCAGGCCGAGACCTATGCGGCGCTGGCCAAGGCCTTTGCACCGTACCCGGTCATCGTGCGCACGCTCGACATCGGCGGCGACAAGCCGATCGCCGGCATCGAATTTCCCGACGAGGAAAACCCCTTTCTGGGCTGGCGCGGCATCCGCATGTGCCTCGACCGGCCCGACATCTTCAAGCGCCAGCTCAGGGCGCTGCTGCGGGCGGCCGTGCATGGCAACGTCAAGGTGATGCTGCCTATGGTGGCCGACATCGGCGAGGTCAGGCAGACGCGGGTTCTGGTCGCGGAATGTGCGGCCGAGCTGAAAGCCGAAAGCGTGCCGCATGCGGCGTTCGATCTCGGCGTGATGATCGAGACCCCTGCGGCCGTGCTGATCGCCCCGGCGCTGGCCAGGGAGGTGGCGTTCTTCTCGATCGGTACCAACGACCTGACCCAGTACATCATGGCCGCCGACCGGCTGAACCCGACAGTGGCCAAGCTCAACGATGTCACCAATCCGGCCGTCATGTCGGCAATCGAAATGACGGCCAAAGCCGGGGTCGCCGCAGGCATCATGGTCGGCATGTGCGGCGAAGCGGCCGGCCGCCCCGATCTCATTGCAACATTCATCAAAATGGGGCTTACCGAGCTCTCGATGAGCCCAGCCTCGATCCAGCGTGCCAAGAAGGCGATCATGGCCATGGCGGCCGAATGTGCCGCCTAGCCGAGTTCTGGGCCGCTACGGCAAATGGGCAAGCAAGGTGGCGAAGACGGGTGTCAGTTCGTCGACCGGGCTCGCCTTGGCGCAGGCCTGAACGATGCGGTCTTGGCGGATATCGGCTGCCAGGATCGCAATCTCCAGCATATCCGGTTCCGGCTGGCCGTCCCTGCCGGTGGTTGCCAGGCCACAGGCCAGAACGAGCGGCGCCAGGCAGCTGATGTCGAGCGCCCGGTCACCGATCACCGACGTCTCCGGCGTTTCGGCAAAGTGGACGGGGCGCTGGTTGAGACACTCGACCAGCAACGCCGAACAGGTGGCCGCGATCGCCGGAAGCCCAGCACCAGGCGCGACCAAAGCGGCCAGCAGATCGTCATGCCGCTTGCGCATCGTGGCATGGACGGCGGCGAAATCGGCTTCGTGAATGCGGGCATTGTCGATGTTCAGGCCGGCCAGCACCGCCTTGGTCAGATAATACATGTCGCGCCGGAACAGGCGCTCCGCGCTCAACTGGCGATCTTCGTTCCCGGCCGGGAAATAGGTGGCGAGGCCTTTTACGGTGGTGCCGTCAACCTTGATCGGGCGCTCATGCGGGACAAAGGATTCGGCGATCGATAGCGCTTCGTCGAAGGCACTTGCGGCATGGCTGAGCAGACCTTCGATGCCTTTGCCTGGAAATGGCGGCAGATGGCTGGTTGCTTCGCGCACGACACTGGCGTCGCCGCTGCCGTCATGGCGGCTTTGGCGAATGATTTCACGGACTTCCCGCAACCGGTCTTTCAGATTGACGCGGACATCTTCGGAGATTTGTCGGAGCATTGCCAATCGCCTCGAATTGCTGCGGATGGTCGCCAACAGAAGGCAGCCGCCACTTCTAGATTGTTCCTATCGATTGGTAGATCAATAGGCGATACTAGACCAGCATGCAGAATCGGCGACGGCGCGCTCGTCCATCGCCGTGGGGGAGGGACGAATTTGGGCAGGCGACGACAGAGCGAAACCGACGATCGTCGAGGTGGAAGCGAGACGCCCGAGCAGGTTGCCAGCGAAAGCCGGACGGATCGCCTCAGGATTCGCGCCGCCTGGATGTATTTCGTCGAGCAGATGACGCAGAACGAGATCGCCGACGTGCTTGGCGTCGGCCGCGTCACCATCGTGCGCATGCTGGCGGACGCCCGCTCGCGCAACGAGGTGAAGATCAGCATCGAGAGCGAATTGTCGGAAATCGTGCGGCTGGAGCGGGCGCTGGAAAAGACCTTCGGGCTGCAACAGGCGCTGGTGGCGCCGCTTTCCGCCCCCAATGCCGACCCGACCCCGGCGATCAGCGCCAAGACCGGCAGCTTCCTGTCCGACACGATGAAGTCCGGCATGCGCGTCGGCGTCGGCTGGGGCAGGACGCTGTTCTCAAGCCTGCCCTTCATCAGCGCCAAGTCGCTGACCGACTTCAAGGTCATTTCGCTGCTCGGCGGTGTCGGCGTCGTGCGTCGATTCAACCCGGCCGAGTTCGCCTGGCGCTTCGCCCAAATCTTCCAGGGCGACGGCTATCTGATCCCGACGCCGGCCGTCGTCGACAGCGTCGAGACCAAGATCGCGCTGGTGGAGCGCTGCGGCCTGCAGGAGGTTTTTGAAATGGCCAACGTGCTCGATGCCGTTCTGCTGAGCGTCGGCGGCATCGCCTCGGCCACCACCTTCTCTCGCGGCGGCTTTCTCAGGGAAGCGGATCGTGAGGCCCTGCTTGCGCGTGGCGCCGTTGGAGACCTTCTGTTCCATTTCTTCGACCGCAATGGCGATCTGGTCGACCATCCTGTCAACAGCCACGTGATGTCGGTGGATGTCGACCGTCTGCGCAAGGCGCCGATCCGCATCCTCACCTCCGGCGGCGAGGAGAAGATCGAAGCCTTGCTTGGCGCCATGACCCTGATCGCCCCGACGATCCTGATCACCGACGAGGAAAGCGCGCGGCGCATGCTCGAGGCGCATGCGGCGCAAGCTTCACAATGATGTCGGCCGGATGTTGCCGGCCGGTTGCCGGCGTCGGGGGCATCCGGTATCTGACCGTCCAGGCAACTGACGCCTGAGCCAATCAAACGGAGCCTGAGCCATGACACGCGAGACAATCCTCAAATTCGGCGCTGTCGAAAAGGCCGACGCCGGCGATCTGGCCGGATGGATCGTGGTCGAAGGCAGGCCGACCATGCAAACCGCCGTCCAGCACACGACCGAGGACGGCAAGGTGATCTCGGGTACATGGCGGGCGACGCCAGGCACCTATCACGCAACCTACACCGACTACGAGTTCGTGCACATGATCGCCGGCCGCATCATCATCACCCCCGATGGCGGCGCACCGGTCGAGGTAGGCCCCGGCGACGCCTTCGTGGTGGAAGCCGATTTCAAGGGAACCTGGAAGATCATCGAGCCGGTGACGAAGCATTTTGTCGTCAGGGTCGGCTGAGCCTGTTCGCATGGGCCGTTGATGGTTGACGTCCCTGGCATATCCAGTGCGAGCGACGACAGGCATGCCGGCGCGCCATCCAGCTTTGATTTTATCGTTACTTGACGAGCGTTGGGGTGGCCTCGCTCTTCTTCGTGCGTCCGGAGCGGCGTTCCTCCAATCGTTGCAGGATGACGAAAAAGGATGGCACAAAAAGAATGGCCAGGCAGGTCGAAGCGAGCATGCCGGAAAAGACCGTGATGCCGATCGACTTTCGCGCGCTCGCACCGGCGCCGGTTGCAAACACCAGCGGCGCCACGCCGAGGATGAAGGCAAACGATGTCATTAGAATGGGCCGGAAGCGCGCACGTGCAGCTTCGATCGCCGATTCGACGATAGGCGTGCCGGCGGCACGCAGTTCGCGTGCGACCTCGACGATCAGAATCGCGTTCTTGGCTGACAGTGCTATGAGCAGGATAAGGCCGATCTGGACATAGAGGTTGTTGTCGATGCCAAGGCTATTGAGCACCAGGACCGGCCCCACCAGAGACAGTGGCGCGGCGAGCAGGATTGAGATCGGAGCGAGCCAGCTCTCATATTGGCCGGCAAGGACCAGGTAGACAAGCAGCAGCGCCATTCCGAACACCAGGTAAACCTGATTGGTAACGAGCTTCTCTTGGAAAGACAGCGCAGTCCAATCGAAGCCAGTGCCGGGCGGAAGGGTATCCGCGGCAATCTCCTCCATCAGCTTGATTGAGTCACCTGACGAAAAGCCTGCAGCGGGCACGCCTACGATCGACGCGGCAGGATAGAGATTATACAGGCTGATCAGCGATGGACCGACGCTGGGTTCAATCGTCAACACGGTTCCGAGCGGGATCATGTCTCCGTTGTTGTTGCGGACGGTAAGGCGGCCGATTTCCTCCGGCGTCAACCGGAACTGGGCGTCAGCCTGCACATAGATCTGGAAGACACGCCCGAACTTGTTGAACTGGCTCACGTAGCTGGAGCCGAGATAACCGGCGAGCGTCTGGAATACCTGGTCCGTGGTCAGGCCGAGGGCCTGCACCTTGTCGCGGTCGATCTCGGCCTTGTACTGCGGAACGTTGGCGCGAAACGATGACGAGACACGCTGGATGCCCGACTGTGTCTCGGCCTTTTTGACGATCGCACTGACGGAGCCTTGCAGCTTCGAGAGGTCGAAACTGCCGTCGCGGAGCTCGACTTGCAGCGTGAAGCCGGCGGCGTTGCCGATGCCCTGGATTGGTGGCGGAGGAAGCACCAGAACAACGCCGTCGGCCATGCCCGACAGATTCTTGTTGAGCGTGGCGTAGAGCGACGGCAGGTCCTCGCTCTTGCCGCGCAGATCCCAGTCCTTGAGAATGATGTAAGCGACGCCTGCGTTGGCCAGCGTCGAATTGTTGTCGAGGGCCGAAAGACCGGCGATGGTGACCACCGTCTCCACCCCAGGTGTAGCCTTGGCGATCTTCGAAACCTGCTGCAGCGTTTCCTGGGTGCGACCCAGCGAGGCGCCGTCAGGCAGCTGAACCGCCGCGAGCAGGTAACCCTGGTCTTCGATTGGGATGAAACCGGTGGCGACGCGCGACATGCCGTAGCCGGCCGCGCCGATGATCATGAGTGCGACCACACCCGTTACGGCGCTATGACGCACCATCCCTCCGATCAACCGGACGTAGGCATTCTCGGCACGCTGGTAGACCGCATTGAAGCCGCGCGCGAAGACATTGCGCTGTTCCGGTGGTACGGGACGCCTAAGCCATGTCGCGCATTGCGTTGGCTTCAATGTCGCGGCGTTGACGGCGCTGATCAGCGCGGTCGCCGCGATCACAAGCGCGAATTGCGCGTACATCCGGCCCGTAAGTCCGGGAAGGAAGGCCGCCGGCAGGAACACCGCCAGCAGCACCAGCGTGATGCCGATGATCGGCGCGAACAATGTTTTCATGGCGGCAATGGCGGCGTCGTGGCTCGACATGCCGCGTTCCATGTTGTGGGCGGCCCCCTCGACCACGACTATGGCGTCATCGACGACGATGCCGATGGCGAGCACGATGGCGAACAAGGTGGAAAGGTTGACTGAGAAGCCGAGCGCCGCCATCGCCGCGAACGCGCCAATGATGGTGACCGGTACGGTCGTGGCCGGCACCAGCATCGCCCGCCAATCCTGCAGGAAGACGAGGATGACGATCAGAACCAGCACTGCCGCCTCAAACAGCGTCTTGTAGACCTCGTTGATCGCCTCGCTGACGAAATTCGTCGTGTTGAACGGTATCGCGTAAACTATGCCTTGCGGGAAGGCACGCGCCAGTTCTTCCATCCTGGACGCGACCCTCTTGGCCACATCGAGCGCGTTCGCGCCGGGTGCCAGGAAGATGGCCATGCCGGCGGCCTGCTGGCCGTCGAGGTTGAAGAACTGTCCGTAGGTCTGCGCACCGAGTTCAACCCGCCCGACATCGCGAACACGCGTCATATCGCCATTGGCGCCTGTCTTGACCACAACGGCCCCGAACTGGTCGGGATCGTCAAGGCGGCTGGACACTTCGATCGAATATTGGAAGGACTGGTCGTCCGGCGCCGGCGGGGCGCCGATCTGACCTGCTGTGACCTGTTCGCTCTGCTGTTGAAGTGCTTGAACGACATCTTGCGTGGTCAAGCCGCGCGCCAGCATCTTTTCGGGATCAAGCCAGACACGCATGGAATATTGACCAGCGCCGAACACGCTGACATTGCCGACGCCAGGCAACCGCGAGATTTCGTCCTTAAGGCTGATAGT
Source organism: Mesorhizobium sp. P2_D1 (assembly GCF_056404455.1). NCBI lineage: Bacteria > Pseudomonadati > Pseudomonadota > Alphaproteobacteria > Hyphomicrobiales > Phyllobacteriaceae > Mesorhizobium > Mesorhizobium sp. P2_D1. The sequence goes on along the minus strand of NZ_JBFUDZ010000069.1, from coordinate 4,120 downwards.
CGCGTAGTTGCTGAGATAGAGGCTGTCATACTTTCCGTCAGGCGAAGTCAAGGTCACGATCTCGAGGATGGAGGTCGACTTCTTCTGCACGTTGACGCCCTGCACCTGCACTGATTGGGGCAGCCCGGCCATGGCGGCAGAGACCCGGTTCTGAACAAGCACCTGGGCCAGGTCCAGATCTGTACCGATGGCAAAAGTGACGGTCAGGTTGTAGCTGCCGTCGGAGGCAGCGAAGGACTGCATGTAGAGCATGTTCTCGACGCCATTGACTTGCTGCTCGATCGGCAGTGCGACGGTGTCGATGACCGTGCGCGCGCTGGCGCCCGGATAACGGGTGGTTACCGAAACGGTCGGTGGAACCACGTCGGGATATTGCGCTACCGGCAACGCAAAGAGCGAGACGATGCCAACGACGACGATAAGGACGGCAATGACATTCGCCAAAACGGGTCGTTCGATGAAGAATTTGGAGATCATTGGCCAGCACCATTGGCCGGAGTTTGCTGGAGGGTCTTCACCGTCGGTTCGATCTTCTGGCCGGGCAGGGCGGTCAGCAAGCCAGATATGACGACGCGGTCTTCCGCTGTCAGGCCGGAGGTAATAACGCGCAACTCACCGACCAGTTGGCCAATCTCGACGCCGCGTTGCTCGACTGTGTCGTCCTTTCCGGCGACAAGCACATAGCGGCCGCTCTGGTCGCTGCTGATTGCACGATCCGGTACGAGCAACATGTCCGGCTGCTCGCCGAGCGGGATGCGCAGTCGGACGAAATAACCGGGCAGCAGCGCATTGTCCTTGTTTTCCAAGACGGCGCGAACCAGAAGCGTGCCCGTTGAGGAAGATACCGCCGGCGCTGCATAGTCGAGCGTTCCTTTGTGCGGATATCCAGTCTCGGTCTGCAGGCCGACATCTACCGGTATCTTCTTGAGACTCTGCATTGTCAGACCACGCTTGGCCATTTCAGCCCGGATCCGCTGCACATCCTGCTCACTGACATTGAAATTGACGTATATCGGATCCATCTGGACGATCGTTGCGAGGTCGGAAGTGCTGCCAGTGCCTACGAACTCGCCGACCGATACCTGGCGGGCGGTGACGATGCCGTCGAATGGCGCCTTGACTTCGGTGTAGCTCAGGTTGAGTTGCGCCTGCTTGACGTCAACGGCGTTCTGCTGCTGCTTGGCCACGTCGACGGCAGCGGCAGCGGCAGACTGGTCCAACGTGGACGCCGAAATTACCTTCTGCGCGAGCAAATCCTGTTGCCGCTTCAGGTCGGCGCTGGACTGTTTGACGGAGGCATCGGCCGACGTCTGGCCAGCCTGGGCCTGTTCAAGCGCCAACTGGTAAGGTTCAGGCTCGATAAGGAACAGCCGGGTGCCTGCTTTGACGCGGTCGCCGTCCTTGTAGTCTATTTCCTGTATGAAGCCCGCCACCCGGGCAACCAATGGCGTCGAATTGATGGCGGCCGTATTCCCCGTCTCATTGAGATAGGGCGTTACCGTCTGCTTGAGCGGCAGCGCCACGTCGACCTTGGGCGGCGGCGGCGGGACATAGGCATTTTGCTTGTTGCATGCTGAAAGCAGTGCCGTCGCCGCAAGCAAAGTTGCGGCCAGCGCAATGCGCGATACCAAAAGCATTTGACCCCCCTCAACACTTCACGGTATTTTGATTGAATGTTAGCCATTTTGGAGGGGTTTGTCATGCGAATTGCCTTGAGCGTGGTTTTCCTAGCCGTTCAGATGCTTGCGGCTCAGGCGCAGACAGCGGCCGAACGTGAGGCTTGCCAGGCGAACTTCGAAAAGTTCTGCAAAGGTGTGGAGCCAGGCGGCGGCCGCGTCATTCAATGTCTGACGGAGCATTTCAGCGAGCTGACGCCGGAATGCCAAAAGGTCGTCAAGGCGAACACACCTGGTTAGGATCGCGCAGTGCGCTCCGCCGAGCCGTCAGGGCCGGCTGGGGCCGGAGCCGCGCATGTGTCAATGCCACTCCTGAGCGCTACGAGCAGGCAAGCCGGATGTTCGGACGCTTTGGCGAATGGACGCGGCCCTATCGTCTGGTAGTGAGACGTCGGACACCCGCCAGGTCGTCAAACCTATGTCACCGCGACGACCTGTCCCGCCGCGTCGAGGCGACATCCGACCCGCGCCTGTCGAACTTCGATGCCGCCGCCTTGTCTTGCATAGTCTATGCGCACCTCGATCGGTGCGGTGAGGGCACCGCGACGGTGCCGGCGCAGGGTACCTGCGCTGGCTGCGTGCACACGCACGGCACCAAGCGGCTTCGCAGCTGACATGATCGCCTGACGGCAGACGCGAACCACGGCGGGCGGGGTGCCAGGTATCGCCTTTAACGGCGCCTGAGGCCGTAGGGGATAACCTTTGGTGCTTTGCCTGTCGCGACCACCTTTGGAAGGCCGGAGGCTGCGCGGCAGGGCTACTGCGTGTCGCACGCCCTTGGTCACGACTATGGCGGCCTTCTTCTTGCCGGCGCTGACACTCGCTGGCCCTGTGGTAGCCCCCGACGCCGCGCTCGCTCGACTATTTGCCGTACTGCCCGGAGTGGCGCCAGCACCGGCGGATTCGTCTCCAGCACTGGGGCTTGCCGAAAGGCCGCCTACGCCGCCGACGTTGGTACCGGCTCCAACGTTGGCGCCAAGCGATCCGTTGCTCGTGCCGACCGAGCCTCCAACATTGGCTCCCCCGACACCGTCGACGCTCGCGTCGACACCGACGGAGGCGCCGTTCGAACCGACGCCTACACCGGCGCCGACCCCGATGCCACCGACCTTGCCTGCAACGCCCGCCGACCCCTCGCTCGCGCCGGCCGACCCTCCAACGTTTGCTCCTCCGACACCGTCGACGCTCGCGCCAACACCGACGGAGGCGCCGTTCGAGCCAACGCCCACACTGGCGCCGACCCCGATACCACCGACTTTGCCTCCAAGGCCCCCAGCAAGAGCCGAAGCAGGCGCGATCGCAACTGCGATCGCCAATACGGCAGCTAGATACTTGCGCATCACCATAATCCCTGTGCCGTGCCCAACGGCGCCCGCGTCGGGAGCAACGCGGCGGGAAGGCCAATCGTCGTCAGCCGAACAGGTTGCGGTGACTTGCGGACCGCCACTTTGCGGATTTCTCGCCCCTCGGGCTCATGGGCCGATCTAGCCCGTTTCCCTGCGAGTGCACTGGTGCGTTGGCCTGCGTGATCACCGGCAGGCGCTTTGGGAGCGGGCTCGATGCGCTGATCGCGAGGCGTAGTGCGAGCTTTCAGGATGTCGGTTTCGTTGCGTGCAGCAACGAGGTCGCGGGTCAGGCCAACGGCCCTTTCGCGCTGTTGCTCCAAAGCAGCAGAGAGCCGGGCGACTTCCTCTTTTGCCGCGTCGCGATCCTGGCGAGTGGCATCGAGATCGCGCTCGAGAGCATCTGCTCTCCCACGTTCCAATGCCAGCGCTTCGCCGGCTCGCTTTGCAGCGGCCTCAGCAGCCTGGCGGTCCTGAATATCTGCCATTTGTGCAGCGGCAGCCAGTTTTCCGTTGGCCTCAAGAGCGTCGAGAGACTGTTGCGTCGCGGCAAGATCGCGTTCGAGGCGTTCGATCGTCTGCCGCCCCTCGTCAAGCGCGCGTCTCGCTCCAGACAGGGAAGCTTCCGCAGCCTGGTGCGCGCCGAGTGCGGCGGCCTTTTCGCGGATCGCGAGGGCGGCTTTGACTTGCAAGCTTTCGACTTCGCGCTGCGCCATAGCCAGACCCTGCGCGAGCCGTTCGGCTCTTTGCTTCTGGTCTTCAAGGGCTTGTCCTTGAAGAGTCGTCGCCTCTGCGACCGCACGCTCACGCACGCCTGCGTCGGCTGTGACGCGCCGCATGTCATCAAGTTCGTCTCGCGCCGCGTCCAGTTCGCTGCGAAGAACCCGCTCGACCCTGTCTGCAGACTGACGATCTGCAGACGCCTGCTGGCGAGCGGCCTCAAGCTCCTCGCGAACGGCCGATAGTTCATGCAGTGACGCATCCGTCTTGGATCGTTCCCCTCCTAGCCCGGTCGCGGCAGCCTCCACCAATGGGCGAGAACCGCTCACGTCTGGCCGCGCCCCAGCCGGGTGCCCCTCGGCTTTGGCGCCGCCCGAAGAC
>NZ_JBFUDZ010000068.1:0-23982 GCF_056404455.1 Mesorhizobium sp. P2_D1 | reverse complement strand
GATTGAGAGGTTGGCGATCCTTCCCACCCCCCTCTGTCCTGCCGGACATCTCCCCCGCAAGGGGGGAGATCGGCTGTCACAGGCGCTTTCGCCAACTTGGTATCCAGCGCCACCCTCACCGCTTCACCTCCCACATTGTGATGCGCTCTCCGGTGACGGGGTCCTTGCCGTCCTTCAATTGTACGCCTTGTGCCAGCAGTTCGTCGCGGATGCGGTCGGCGTCGGCCCAGTTCTTCGACGCGATGAGCGCGAGGCGATTGGCGATCGCCTCGGCAACACCACCTTCATCAATGTCGGCCGAGGCGACATCGAAGCCGAGGAACAGCAGCGACGCCTTCAGCGAAGCCGCAGCTTCGTTGCCGTCCACGGCCTCGCCAGCCAACTGCGTCAGGACCTGGAAGGCAGCGTAGGTGGCGAGATCGTCCGACAACGCATCGATGACCTCCACCGGCAATTGCCCTGCGGCCGGCGCAAGATCCGCCGCCCGTTTCCATTTGCGCAGCATGTTTTCGGCCTCCTCCAACTTGCGCACGGAAAAGTCGATCGGTTCGCGATAATGCGTCATCAGCATTGCCAGCCGCAGCACCTCGCCCGGCCATTTGCGGCCGCCAAAGATATCCGTCTCCAGCAACTCGTTGATCGAATAGAAATTGCCGAGGCTCTTCGACATCTTCTGGCCTTCGACCTGCAGGAAGCCGTTGTGCATCCAGATATTGGCCATGACGTCGGTGCCATGGGCGCAACGCGACTGGGCGATCTCGTTCTCATGGTGCGGGAAGATCAGGTCAAGGCCGCCGCCATGGATGTCGAAGACCTCGCCGAGATAGGCGGCCGACATCGCCGAGCATTCGATGTGCCAGCCCGGCCGTCCCCTGCCCCATGGGCTGTTCCAGCCCGGCTCCTCCGGTGACGACAGCTTCCACAGCACGAAATCTTGCGGGCTTTTCTTGTGCGCGTCGACGGCGATCCGAGCGCCGGCCTGCTGCTCGTCGAGATTGCGCTTCGACAATTGTCCGTAGTCCGGCATCGAGGCCGTGTCGAACAGCACTTCACCCGCCGCGACATAGGCATGGCCGCGTCCGATCAGGCTTTGAATCAAGGTGATCATGTCGGCCTTGCCGTCAGCGCGGGGCTCGACGAATTCGGTGGCGCGCGGCTCGACCGTCGGCTCCAGGCAGCCGAGAACGGCCACATCCTTGTGGAACTGGTCTGCCGTCTTTTCGGTGACCCGCCGGATCGCCTCGTTGAGCAAGAGCGCGCCGGAAGCGATCTCGCCGCCGAAGTCCCGCAAGGCGCGCGCGTTGATCTTGTCATCGACGTCGGTGATGTTGCGCACATAGGTAACGTGCGCCTCGCCATAGAGATGGCGCAGCAAGCGGAACAGCACGTCGAAGACGATCACCGGCCTGGCGTTGCCGATGTGGGCAAAGTCGTAGACCGTCGGGCCGCAGACATACATGCGCACATTGCGCGGATCGATCGGGACGAAATCCTCTTTCGTTCGCGTCAGCGTGTTGTAGAGGCGCAGGCCATGCGATGCGTCAGACATTCGTGCCTTCCCGGTTCGTTATGTTTTGACTGAAGCCGGGCGCCCGCCGAGGCGCAAAACAGACTCCAGCCTGCTGGCCGGGGCGTTTGTCCAATCTGGGGAAGATGAGGCGAAAACGTCCGGACCAGCGCGAGGCTAGCCAATAATGCAAATGCCACAAATGGCGAAGGACGTTTTCATGGGCGGCTTTATCGCCTTGGCAGGTGTTGCCGTCAAGTCGCTACTTTCGACAAAAACGTCGTTGGATCACAGGTAAAGGCGCGCCGAAACATTTTATTAAACATGTCGGCACAGTGATGAAACATTCGTCGACTAGTTCAGCAGGCGTCACGATTTGGTCAGAATCGGCCATCAAACGGCAGACACAAAAATGTTACCTGGGAAGAGAGACATGCCCCGAACCAAGCAGGAATCCAACCGCGCCAAGCAACCGGCGCTGGCCAACCACTACCGCGCCATCGGCCCGGCAGCGATCGTCGCCGCCCTTCTCCATACCGCGAAGAAGAAAAAGCCGGCGCAGAAGATCGTCTCGCCTCGCGCTGCCTGAACTGGTGCGCGACCGGCCCCGAAGGCGCCGGCGACATAGCGCTGACATGTGCCTCTAAAGCCGACACGCGCCTCTAAAATAGTGTCATCTGACTATCGTCCGCGCCGGGCTTCTGGCGCCTGACCTTCTCGGGCTCCGGCCCGATCTCGCCCCTCTCCTGAATCTCCGGTCCGGTGTTGACGACCTTGTTGACGAGGTCGGACACGGGAATTGCTTCAAAAAAATCAGGCTGCGCCGGCCGCAACAGGTCGGCGACATCGCGCGGCTCGAGCGTGCGGCAATCCAGCCAACGGGCAAAATCACTGGGATCGATCACCACCGGCATACGGTCGTGGATATGGGCGATGTCGGCATTGGCATTGACGGTCAGGATGGCGCCGGTGTCCATTTCCGAACCACCCGGCTCGGCATAGGTCTCGATCAGTCCGGCAAAGGCGACGACCCCGCCATGCCTGGGCCGTATCCAGTAAGGTTGCCCCTTCTTGCCCCCGGTTTGCCGCCACTCGTAAAAGCCGGATGCCGGCACCAGCGCACGACGATGGCGCATGGCGGCCTTAAACGAGGCCTTTTCGGCGGCCCCTTCCGAGCGTGCGTTGAACAACAGCGGAAACTCCCTGGTGTCCTTCACCCAGGTCGGGATCAGCCCCCAGCGCACCAGCATCGGCTGGCGGTCCGGCAGATTGGAGCCCGGCGCCCGCGGAGCACCGGCGATCACCGCCAGGATCGGCTGCGTCGGCGCGATGTTGTAGCGCGCCGGGAAATCCTCAAGCCCCGCCACGCCCAGAAAGGCGGCGGTCCGATCCGGTGTCGCGGTCAAGGCAAAACGTCCGCACATGGTCGACTGGTACCCTTCGGCTGGTTCAGCTTGAAAGTGGCGATGGAACCGGCGTTGCGCAATCGCCAAAGCTTCCCCATGCTGGGCGGTCCACAACAGACCTGCCTTCAGATGAGCCTGATCGGGAATCCATGAACGAAGCGCGCAAGACACTTCCGGCCGTCTCGGTGGCCGTCGTGCGCGGCGACACCGTGCTCCTGGTCAAGCGGGCGCGGCAGCCATCGCAAGGGCTCTATGCCTTTCCGGGCGGCAAGGTCGAGGCCGGCGAGACGCTGGAGGCCGCGGCAAAGCGCGAACTGCTGGAAGAAACCGGCTTGCACGCCACCGAATACCGGCCGCTTCGGGAAATCCACATCGACGGCAGGGATGACGCCCACCCGGTCGATTACCTTCTGACAGTGTTCGGAGCCGCCTATGCCGGCGGCGAGGCGGTGGCCAGCGACGACGCCGAGACAGCCGCCTTCTATACGCTCAGCGAGATGGCAAGGCTGCCACTTGCCGGCTCGGTGTTCGCGGTAGCCGAAGACTTGCTGGGCCTTGGCGCAAACGCCGGGCTGCCCTGAAAATCGCCTTGCGGGCGACAAATTGTTTCGCCACAAAGACTTAATGCTGTTTGGCCAAGGGCTTATGAACCGTCCATCCCTGCTCCTCGCCGTATGTCTGGCCGTTAGCTCGGCCGTCTCGACGCGGCCGGCGTTCAGTGCCGAATCGCCGTTCGAACCCGGGCTGATGCGGCTGGCGGAAGTTCTGGGATCGCTGCATTTCCTGCGCAATTTGTGCGGTGAGAAAGGCGACCAGTGGCGTGTCGAGATGCAGAAGCTGCTCGATTCGGAAAATCCGGACGCCGAGCGGCGCGCCCGCTTCATCGCCAGCTTCAATCGCGGCTACCGCTCCTTCGGCGGCACCTACACGCAGTGCACCCCCTCGGCCACCGAAGCCATCAGCCGCTATATGAAGGAAGGCGAGACGCTGTCGCGCGACATCGCCTCGCGTTATGGCAACTAGGCATTCCGAACTGCCCATCCACAGATATTCGGACCTCCGACTTGTGTCAGGTGACATCTTGGTGCAATCCTCGTGTGGCACTTCTGCAACAGTCTTAATGAAACCTTACCGCGCGAATGCGGAATTAACTCAAACTGAAGGTTTTCGCCCCGCAGGCCGCCCTAATCGGCTAAGTTTGGCCTGAGTTGAACGCAGCTTCGCGCAAGGCAATCGGGCTCTGTAAAAAACGATCAAAAAAATGTCGTATTTACAAATACTTAATTGACCCTGCGTGTGAAATGAACAGATCAAGCCTGATCCGCATCGACGGATCGCCGCTTGAAAGGGTGGACATCGCATATGGAACATGGTGTCAACGACATCGACGCGCTGGTCAGGGAAGAGAAGCGCCTGACCGCCGTGGAAAGCCACAGCGAAGCCTGGGCGGAAGGTCTCTCCGCCGGTATAGAGCCCGAGATCATTGCCGAGGCAGCGCTCGAGACGGCCTTCGGCGAGATGTTGCGTGCCAATGGTGAGACCTCGGCCCTTGCCCTGCTCGACCGTATGCGTGAAAAGGTGATTGCTGGCGCCTTCGAACCTGAACGGCTGCGGCACTGAACCGACATCCGGTTCTTTGACGGCAGAATGCCGCTCGGGCGTCATGCCCGGAAGCAGGGAGAAACGGGCAGTGAGTTTTTCGATGTCAGGCAAGCCGGTTGGCTTGGTCCTCTACATCTGCTTCGCCGCTGGCTGTGCCGCGATTCCCCTGGTTCTCGTCAGCAGCCCCGCTTATGCGCTGAGCGAGATCAAGCGCGAAGAGCTCCCCGCACCCGTCACGCCGCCGGCGGACGACGACATGTCGCCGCCGGGAAGCACAGTGCCAATGCCCGACCCGGTCGGAACGCCGCCTCCAACCAGCAAGCCGGCCGGCCCTGACGAAGCCGAGCCGGACAGCCCGCCGAGCGGCGGCGGCGTAACCAGGCCGCGCGTCGATCCGGAAACCCCAGTGCCCGAGGTCGTCTACGATCTCGGCAAGCTGCCGGAACCGGTGCGGCGCATGCACGACCTGATCGTCGAAGCCTGCAAAAGCGGCGACATCGAAAAGCTGCGACCTTTGATCGGCACGGGCGACAGCACGACACAATTGTCGCTGACCGATATAGACGGCGACGCCATCGCCTTCCTCAAGGGTCTTTCCGGCGACCCGGACGGCCAGGAGATCCTGGCCATCCTGGAAGAGGTGCTCAATGCCGGCTACGTCCACCTCGACGCCGGCAAACCGGAAGAACTCTATGTGTGGCCGTATTTCTTCGCGCTGCCACTGGACAAGCTCGACGCCAAGCAACGGGTCGAACTGTTCAAGATCGTCACCGCCGGCGATTTCGACGACATGAAGCAGTTCGGCGCCTACATCTTCTACCGCGTCGGCATCACGCCCACCGGACAGTGGACATTCTTCGTCGCCGGCGATTGAGCCTTTTTGGCCCGCCTTGCGGGAGGTTGGGGCCTAGCGAGGCAATGCCTCGGAAAACTCCACCGTCTTGCCCTGGCCCGGCGCCACGATCTGACCTTCCCACATGACGCGGCGGCCGCGAATGACGGTGCCGACCGGCCAGCCGGTGACTTGCTTGCCATCATAAGGCGTCCAGCCGGCTTTCGAGCCGGCCTGCGCATTGGTGATGATTTCCTGCCGCTTCATGTCGACAATGGTGAAGTCGGCGTCGTAGCCGGCGGCGATGCGACCTTTTCTCGCCATGCCGAAGATGCGCTGTGGACCGTGGCTGGACAGGTCGACAAAGCGCTGCAGCGTCAGCCGGCCGGCGTTGACATGGTCGAGCATGATCGGCACCAGCGTCTGCACACCGGTCATCCCCGACGGCGAGGCCGGATAAGGTTTGGCTTTCTCGGCCAGTGTGTGCGGTGCGTGGTCGGAGCCGAGCACGTCGACGATGCCTTGCGCAATGCCATGCCAGACGCCGTCGCGGTGTCTGATGTCGCGCACCGGAGGATTCATCTGGATCAGCGAGCCGAGCCGCGCGTAATCGTCAGCCGACAGGGTCAGGTGGTGCGGCGTCGCCTCGCAGGTCGCGACATCCTTGTGCTGCTGGAGGAACAGGATCTCCTCCGCCGTCGAGATGTGCAGGACATGGATGCGGGCGCGAACAGTGCGCGCGATGCGCACCAGCCGCTGGGTGCAGCGCAAGGCGGCGATCTCATCGCGCCAGATCGGATGCGATGAAGGGTCGCCTTCGATGCGTTCGCCCTGACGCTCGCGCAGCCGGAATTCGTCCTCGGAGTGAAAGGCGGCGCGGCGGCGGGTATTCCTCAGGATCGAAGCGACGCCTTCATCGTCCTCGACCAGGAGGTCGCCGGTGGACGAACCCATGAAAACCTTGATCCCGGCCGCACCCGGCAGCCGCTCGAGCTCGCCGACGTCTTTCGCATTCTCGCGGGTGCCGCCAACCCAGAAGGCAAAATCGCAGTGCATGCGACCGCTGCCGCGGCGGACCTTGTCGGCAAGCGCTGCCTCGCTGGTGGTCAGCGGATTGGTGTTGGGCATCTCGAACACGGCGGTGACACCGCCCAGCACCGCCGCCCGCGAACCCGTCTCCAGATCTTCCTTGTGCTCCAGCCCCGGCTCGCGGAAATGGACCTGGCTGTCGACGACACCCGGCAGGATGTGCAGGCCGCGGCAGTCGATCGTCTCGCCGGCCGAGGCCTGGCCGAGATCGCCGATGGCAGCGATGCGGCCGTCCTTCACACCGACGTCGCGAGCCCCTTCGCCGTCATGGTTGACCACAGTGCCGCCTGTCAGGATGAGGTCGTAGGTCATGGCCATGCTCTCTTGCGGGGGGAGTGCCAGCGGCTTACGTAAAGGCCGACCGTTTTGCAAGATCAGGCTGCTTTCGCCAATGCCCTTTGCCCAACTCAAAGACCGTGCGCTCATCTCAGTCTCGGGCCCTGATGCCGAGCATTTCTTGCAGAACATCCTGACCACCGATCTCGACGTATTGACACCCGGCCAAGCAAAGCCGGGCGCGCTGCTTTCGCCGCAAGGCAAGATCCTGTTCGATTTCCTGATCTCGCGGGCCGGCGAGAATGCATTCAGGCTCGAATGCCGTGCCGACATTTCAGATGATTTCGTACGCCGGCTGACGCTCTACAAGCTGCGGGCCAAGGTCGAGATTGCCAAAGCCGATCAGGCGCTTGTCACCGTCGCATGGGGAGATGAGTCAACCACCTCACAATCTGATTCAACGGCGGCCGACACGCGCTTTGCGAACGGCGCCGTCATGCGTTGCTATGGCCAAGCGGATGAGCGGAGCGACCTTGCCGCATGGCAGGCCTCCCGGATCGCCAGCGGCATTGCCGAAAGCGGCAGCGACTACCAACTTGGAGACGCCTTCCCGCACGACGTGCTGCTGGACGAGACCGGCGGTGTCGGTTTCAAGAAGGGGTGCTATGTCGGCCAGGAGGTTGTCTCGCGCATGCAGCACCGCGGTACGGCCAGGCGGCGCGTGCTGATCGTCCAGGCTGGACTTCCCCTGCCCGCCGCGGGCACCGAACTGACAGTCGAGGGGCGGCCCGTCGGCACGCTCGGCTCGAACGCCGGCACGACCGGGCTCGCCATTGCCCGCATCGACAGGATCAAGGCGGCGCTCGACGCCGGCCAGCCGATCATGGCGGGCGACGTGCCGGTTACCGTGGCCATCCCCGCCTGGGCGAAGTTCAGCTTTCCGCAGGAAGCCGTCAGCGCGGAGGAGGCCTGATGGCGGCCGATCGCGTCGGCGCGCCGCCACGCGCCTGGCAGCGCATGCTGTCCGGCCGCAGGCTCGACCTGCTCGACCCCTCGCCGCTCGACATCGAGATTTCGGACATCGCGCATGGGCTCGCCCGCGTTGCCCGCTGGAACGGCCAGACCAGAGGCGAGCACGCGTTCTCGGTCGCCCAGCACTCGCTGCTGGTCGAGGCTCTGTTTTGCGACCTGGTGCCTGCGGCTGCGGCCGACGCCCGGCTGGCGGCGCTGCTGCACGACGCCCCCGAATATGTCATCGGCGACATGATCTCGCCGTTCAAATCGGTGATGGGCGGCAGCTACAAGGACTGTGAATTGCGATTGCAGCGCGCCATCCATCTGCGCTTCTCGCTGCCGCCGGAACCCGCTGCTGCGCTGCGCAAGGAGATCAAGCGCGCCGACCAGATCGCCGCCTATTTCGAAGCAACGCTGCTTGCCGGTTTTTCGACCGCCGAGGCGACCGAATTCTTCGGCCGTCCGCGCGGTTTCAATGCCGATCGCTTCGATTTCACGCCACGCTCGGTGACCTCAGCGCAAAATGCGTTCCTGAAGCGCTTTTCGGCAATCGAGAAGTCGCGCCACCAGGTTCCAGCACCCGTGATCGGCTGAAAAACGCTAAATTAACCGGCGGCGACCACACTAGCCCGTTCGATCACGATCCGCAGGCGCCTTATGCCCGTCGCTGATGCCAAGGATGGTTCGACCGTCCCGGAACCGGGGGCCGAAGGCATGGATCGGCCGCGCTCCATTGAAGACGAACTGCGCGAACAGAACGAACGCTTTTCGGCTGCGGTCGAGAACATGTCGCATGGGCTGTGCATGTTCGACGCCGACGAGCGCATGATTATTTGCAACGTCAACTACATCAACATCTTCTGCCTCGACCCCAAGGTGATGCGGCCCGGCATCCGGTTCCTCGACATCCTGCGCCACAGCGTCGACATCGGCATCGCCTCGCAAAGCGCCGAAGAACTCTACGCCATCCGCAAACCTTATATCGACCGGGCGAAAGCCTCGACCTACGAGGAGACGCTGTCGGACGGTCGTATCATCAACATCTCGCATCGCCCGCTGGCTTCGGGCGGTTGGGTCTCCATCTACGAGGACATCACCGAACAGCGACGCGCAGAGCGGGATCTCAAGGAGCAGCACCGCCGCTTCGACGCAGCACTTGCCAACATGTCGCAAGGCCTGCTGATGTATGACGCCGACGGCAGGCTGATCGTGCGCAACCAACGCATTCTGGAGCTCTATGGTGTCAGCGAGGCAGACCTTCCGCTGGGCATGGGTCTGCGCGAACTCCTTGAGCGGCTTGTACGCCTGGGTGTCTATCCGCCCATCGATATCGATGGCGAGGTCCTCAAAACTGAAGCCCGCCTGCAGATCGGCCAGACGCGATCGACCCCTCGTCAGCTTGCCGACGGACGAACGCTGATGATCGCGCGTCGGCCGATGAGTGGTGGCGGCTGGGTCGCCACGTTCGACGACGTCACCGAAAGCAGGCTGGTCGAGGAGCGCATGACCCATCTTGCGCATCACGACACGCTGACCGGACTGCCCAACCGTTCGATGCTTCGCGAACGGCTCGACCAGGCGCTGGAGGATGCGACTTCACCGCTGGCGATCTTCTCTCTCGATCTCGACCGCTTCAAGGCGATCAACGACACCTTGGGGCATCCGGCCGGCGACTGGCTGCTGAAAAGCGTGGCCGAGAGGCTGCGGCGTTGCCTGCGCGATGAAACAGACATCGTCGCCCGTTTCGGCGGTGACGAGTTCGTCATCATCCAGTCCAACTTCAAAGACCTTGCCGACGCGGAAAAACTGGCGAAACGTATCGTCGAGGCGATCGCACAACCGTTTCGCGACAAGAGCCGGGAGATGCATGTCGGCATCAGCCTTGGCATCGCCGTTTTCCCCAACGACGGCAGGGATGCCGATACGCTGCTGAAGAACGCCGACACGGCGCTGTACCGGGCGAAGAGCGAAGGACGCAACCTGTACCGATTCTTCGAGCCAGCAATGGACGCCACGGTGCAGGCGCGCCGGGCGCTTGAGGTCGACCTTGAGACAGCGTTGCCGCGCCACGAATTCGATCTCGATTTCCAGCCCATCATGAACATAGAATCCGGCGGGATCGTCGGCGCGGAAGCCTTGATGCGCTGGCATTCGCCGACACGCGGCACGGTGGCGCCGGACAACTTCATTCCCGTCGCCGAAGAAACCGGGCTGATCGTGCCGCTTGGCGAGTGGGCATTGAGGAAAGCCTGCGTGGCGGCGGCAAGTTGGCCTTCCCTGCGCATTGCGGTCAATGTCTCGGCCGTGCAGCTCAAAAGTGGCGGCTTTGCCCGCAGCGTCATCTCGGCGCTGGCCTTCTCCGGCGTCCCGGCCAGCCGGCTGGAACTGGAAATCACCGAAACCGTGCTGATGGACGAAAGCGAGACCGTGCTGAAGACGTTGCGTCAATTGCGAGGGCTGGGCATCCGCATTGCGCTCGACGATTTCGGCACCGGCTATTCCTCGCTCGCCTATCTCCGGCGTTTTCCCGTCGACAAGATCAAGATCGACCGTTCGTTCATTCGCGACATCGGCAATCGCGACACAGCGGCGATCGTTCGAACCATCATCGGGCTGGGCGCCGAGCTCGGCATCACGGTCACCGCCGAGGGTGTGGAGAGCGAGATGCAGTTCGACTTTCTGCGCGCCAATGGCTGTGTCGAAGCGCAGGGCTATCTCATCGGGTTGCCGTCAAGGGCGGCGGATATTCAGCGTCTGCTGATGCCAACCGTCGCCGCCTTCGGGCAATCCGGTTGAACCGGCGGTACCCGCTATTTCAGCCCTGGCCAACTTGGCTGTGACAGATGCGCGGCCATGAAACCGGCGACGGCTTCAACCTTGGCGGGGCGCGAGCGTGCCGACGGCGTGACGAAATACAGCGCGCCCTTCGGCAAAGTCCAGTCGGTCAGGATCGCTTCCAGGCGCCCATCGGCAAGGTATTCGCCGGCAATGAATTCCGGCAGCTCGGCAATCGCCGTTCCGGCCAGCACTGTTGGAACCAGCGCGTCAGAATTGGTCACCCGCAATGGCCCGGAGGGCGTGACGGCCTCGCTGTCACCCGCGGCATTGCTGAAATGCCAGACGTCCTGCCGCGGACGATAGGCATAGCCAAGGCAATGATGCGCGTCGAGGTCGCGCGGCGTGCCTGGACGGCCATATCGGGCGAGATAGGTCGGTGCCGCGACGATAAACGGAGCAATGCTGCACAGGCGCCGCGCAACCAGCGAGGAATCCGGCAGGACGGCAATCCGGAGTGCTGCATCGAACCCATCACCGACCAGGTCGACGACCGCATCGCTCAGATGCATATCGATCGACACGTCGGGGTAGAGTTTGAAGAAATCAGGAAGCAACGGCGCAACGCACCGCAGCCCAAACGACATCGGCACGGCCAGACGTACAAGGCCGCGCGGACTGGCCGACAGCTCGCGTGCCGCATTCTCGGCATCCTCCGCGTCACGGTAGAGGCGCGACGCCCGCTCGGCGAGACGATGACCAAAATCCGTGAGGGCGAGACGCCGCGACGTGCGGTTGAAAAGCCGCGCGCCAAGCCGCTCCTCCAGTCGACTGACGCCACGCGATACTGTCGCCACCGACAGGCCGAGCACGCGCGCGGCGGCAGCAAAGGACCGCTCCTCCGCGACTTTGGCGAACATGGCCAATCCTTCGAAGTCCGGAACTTTCGACATCACCAATCCTGCAACGATTGTTTGCAAACATTGCTATTTCGAAAACAACTACCTGTCCATATGTCTCTGTCACCGACAACAGGAGTGACGAAAATGACACGGAAACTCGAAGGAAAGATCGCCGTGGTTACCGGCGGCAGCAGCGGCATCGGCCTTGGCATCGCCAAGCGCTTCGCCTCTGAAGGCGCCCATGTCTACATAACCGGACGGCGCCAGGCCGAGATCGAGAAGGCCGTCACGGCAATCGGGAAGAACGCCACCGGCATCCAGGCCGACTCGACCAGTTTCGCCGATCTCGACCGACTCTATTCCAAAGTGAAAGCGCAAAGCGGGCGGATCGACGTGCTCTCGGTCAATGCTGGCGGCGGTTCCATGCTGCCGCTCGGGCAGATCAGCGAACAGCACTATGATGAAACATTCGACCGCAACGTCAAAGCCGTGCTGTTCACCGTGCAGAAGGCGCTTGGATTGCTGGTGGACGGTGCATCGGTGATCCTGACTGGTTCGACCGCCGGCTCAACCGGCGCGGCGGCGTTCAGCGTCTATGGCGCGTCGAAGGCGGCCCTGCGCAATTTTGCCCGCAGCTGGATTCTCGACCTGAAGGAGCGGCAAATTCGCGTCAACATTCTCAGTCCCGGTCCGACCCGTACAACGGGTCTCGCCGAGCTTGCCGGACCTGAGGCCGAACACCAGAAGGGTTTGCTCGATTTCCTTGCCAACCAGGTGCCAATGGGCCGGCTCGGCGATCCCGATGAGATCGGCAAGGCGGCCGTGTTCCTGGCCTCGGACGATTCCAGCTTCGTCACCGGCGCCGAGCTGTTCGTCGACGGCGGTATTGCGCAAATCTAGCCGTCGTACCGGTCGCGTCCTCAAGCAGGCGCGACTGGTATGCAACCGCGCAGCTTCAGCGCAATGTCTCGATGTATTTTTCGTGGAAGCTGAGATAGCCCGGTTCGACAATCTTCAGATGCCGCTCGATCAGGGCATGAAACTCCGGCAGTTGATGAAACGGCACGCCGGGATAGGCATGATGCTCGGCATGGAACGGCATGTTCCACGCCAGCTTGCGCACCAGCCAGTTGGTCAGCGTGGTCCTGGTGTTCTCCAGCATGTTGGCGACGAATGGACAGCGACCGTGCTCGGCCAAGAGATAGAGGCGCAGAAACGGCTGCCCGAGCAGGGCCGGCACGATCCAGACGTAGAGAAGCACCGTGAGCCGGAAATAGACGGCCAGCAGAATGACCACGGCATAGAAGGCAAGCATGGCCCGCGCCTCGATACGCACCTTGGCGTAGCCTTTTGGCGGCACATAGCCTTCCCGGCCGCGGCCCATCGCATTGCCACAAAGCGTCTTGAGGTGTCCCCACCACACCGGGATGCCGGAGACATGGACGAGGTATTGCCTCCATGTCTCCGGTTTGGGGAAAGCCAGTTCCGGATCATTGTCGGGGTCCTGGGTGTATCGATGGTGGGCGAAATGAAAATAGCGGAACCAGTCCGCCGGCAGCCCGATCGCCAGGCTGCACACCCGCGCCACGGCATC
Source organism: Mesorhizobium sp. P2_D1 (assembly GCF_056404455.1). Lineage (NCBI taxonomy): Bacteria > Pseudomonadati > Pseudomonadota > Alphaproteobacteria > Hyphomicrobiales > Phyllobacteriaceae > Mesorhizobium > Mesorhizobium sp. P2_D1. The sequence goes on along the minus strand of NZ_JBFUDZ010000068.1, from coordinate 10,985 downwards.
GTTCAGCCACTGCGTTTCGAAGGCCGTGCGATGCACCGTCTCGTGCAGCAGCGTGAACAGGAAGACGATCAGGATGCCTTGCGGCAGCATCAGCAGCGGCCAGAACGGGACCCTGGCGGCGATCAGCGATCCGATGATGATGATCGCACCCCAATGAGCACCAAGCTGGACAAGACCCGCGACGTCGGATTTGGCGGTCAGGCGATTGCGCTCTTGCTGCGTCAACGATGCAATTACGTCGCGATGGTCCACTGGCGTCATCCGGAGTTCGATAAATGTCGACGCCTATCGTATTCAACAAGAAAGCTTTCTGAAAACGAGGAATTATGCGATTTAGATAAGGTCACCTTATCTATCGGGCTGCATGATCGCTTTTCCATCCTTGCGCGGACTCCAGGCTTTCGAAGCGGCGGCGCGTTCCGGCAGCTTTGCCGCGGCAGCCCAGGAGCTGTCCATCTCGGCTGCCGCGGTCAGCCAGCTGATCCGGACCATCGAAGACCAGATGGGCCGCAAGCTGTTCAACCGGGTCAACCGCCGCGTCGTCCTCACCGACGCCGGCAGGGAAATACTGCCTCGGCTGACAACGGCATTCGGTGAGATCGGCAGCGTGTCACGCGAACTGGGCGGCGCCGAGTTCCGCTCCCGGCTCGTCGTGTCAGTCCCGCCATCCATGGCGATGGGCTGGTTGTCGTCGCGCCTGGCGGGCTTTGTCGCGGCCCACGGCGCTGTCGACATATCGCTCAGAGGCGAAGACGACCCGGTATCGTTCGACCGCGACCTGATCGACATCCGCCTTTCCTATGGCCATTCGCACTATCGCGATCAGGCAACGGAAGACATCGCCAGGGATGCCGTCTACCCCGTTTTCGCCCCTGATCTCGTCGCGACGAACAGATCTCTGGACGGTACCGCCCTCACCGGCCTGCCGCTGATCCACACCGACTGGGGCCCAACGGGCGCGTCGTTCCCGTCCTGGCGCAACTGGTTCGAAGCGATGGGCATCGAGCCTGGCCGGGCAGCGCAACGCGGCCTTTCGGCGAATTCGTCACGGGCCGCCCTTGATCTTGCGATTTCCGGCCTTGGCGTGGCGCTGGCGCAAGGGGTCTACTGTGCCGAGGCGCTGGAAGACGGCCGGCTGGTCAGGCCGCTGGCCCAGGCGCTGGAGCTGCGCCAGCCTTATTGCCTGACAATCCCGGAACGCAGCGCAAGACGCGATGTGGTGGCGGCATTCCGCCAGTGGCTGATCGAGGAATGCGTGCGCACGGTCAAATCGCCGGCGCTGACCGAGGGCCGTTGACGGCCGCCGCTCAGAGGTGCCCGCTCAATGCCTCCACCATGTCCTTGTTCGTCGCCACGGGAACGATCTCGAACTCCACAAGATCGGCCCATTCGATGACCCAGCGCTGCAGCAGCGTGACGTCATCGGCCTCCACCAGCAGGAAGCAGCGGCTCATATCCGCCGCGATCCAACTATGGTGCACGAGCAACTCGTCCGGCTTCAGACGGCCGCGATCGCTGAAGCGACGGTAGATATCCTTGCGATCGCAACCGCGAAAGTCCTCGATCACGACGAACAGCATATCCACCCCCGATCAAATTAGCGCCCCGGCCGGTCCAGCCGCTCCAGGAACCACTGCGTCAGCCGCACCCAGACCTCGTCCTTTTCGCCGGAATCTTCCCAGCCATGGTCGAGGTTCGGATTGTCGTTGACCTCGATGACGAAGACGCCATCCTTGGTTTCCTTGAGGTCGACGCCATAGAGCCCGTCACCGATGCAGCGCGCCGCCTTCACCGCCGTCTCGACGACATGCGCCGGGGTTTCCTTCAGCGTGAAGGTCTTGATGCCACCCTGGTCGGGTTTGCCGTTGGCCTTGTGGTTGACGATCTGCCAGTGCTTCTTGGCCATCAGATAGTGGACGGCAAACAGGGGCTGGCCGCCGAGCACGCCGACACGCCAGTCATATTCGGTCGGAATGAATTTCTGCGCGATCAAAAGATCGGAATCCTCAAGCCATTCCGTGGCAAGCGTCTTCAACTCCTCGAAGTCAGCGCATTTCTTGACGCCGCGCGAGAACGACGAATCAGGGATCTTCAACACCAGCGGAAAGCCGAGCGTCTGCGCCGCCAGTTCGAGATCCGAGCTGCCGGCGATCATCACCGTCGGCGGCACCGGCACCTTGTTGTAGGCCATCAGCTCGTTGAGATAGACCTTGTTGGTGCAACGGATCATCGACAGTGGATCGTCGATCACCGGCATGCCTTCCTGCTGGGCACGGCGGGCGAAACGATAGGTGTGGTTGGAGATCGAGGTGGTCTCGCGGATGAACAGCGCGTCGTAATTGGCGAGCTTGGCGAGGTCCCGCTTGGTGATCGGCTCGATTTCGACGCCCATCTTTTCGGCGATCTTGGCCCAGTAGCGCAGCGACGAGATCTCCGACGGCGGCAATTCCTCATGCGGATCGACCAGCGTGGCGAAGGTGTAGCGCGCCGGCGTGCGGCCCTTGGTGTCGCGCCACTCGCGGTTGGTGTAGGTCTCCAGGCACTGGATGAAGCTTTTTTCTTCGTCCTCGGTCATCCGAGCCAGCGGATGGAAGCCGATCTTGCGGATCGAAGCCCATTCGGCGCTGTCCTTGATGTGGACTTCGAGCGCCGGTGCCCGGAACCAGTCGAACAACAGCTTGGCGAACCGGTCCCAGATTTTCGACGGGCCGATGCCGAAGAAGATGCAGACCTTGGTTGGAAAGGCGCCGCCGAGATCCTTGCGACATTTGTTGAGTGCCAGTTCCAGTTCCGGCAACGCATGTTCGTAGAGCTTGCGCTCCGACAGGTCGATCATCGTCTCGACGGTCGGAATGACCTTGTGGCCGCGCGAGCCCGCCAGCAGCGAGGCGTAGTAGCCGCGGCTCTGGTAGCCGTAATTGTTCGACAGGTTGATGACCTTCGGCCGCTGGCCGCGAAACAGCGACGGATGCGCAAGATAGTCACGGTTGGTGATGATCTTGTGCGGTGTCGCCACCTGGTCGAGATCGCTCTGCCGGCCGGTAAGGATGACCCAGGTCATTGTCTGTCGCGCTTTCCCAGAGTGATGGCGGCTCGCAGTCCGTCGCGGCCGAACTGCGCCATGTTCATGAAGATGCCGTAGGGCACGGGAATGTTGGCGGCATCAAGGATGGTCTCCTGTCTTTCGTCCTCGACCCATGGATCGTGGATCAGGATATGGTCGCCGTCATCGCCGATCGCCAGCACCCAGTGCGGCACCTTCTTGCCGAACATAAGGAAACCGCTGATCAGCACCAGCACCAGTTTACCCTCTGCGATCGCGGCGCGAATGTCGTCGATGGTGAATGGACGGTAATTCACCGGGATACCGTAAAGTTCCGCGCGGCGGCGAAAGTCGACCTGGGCCAGTTCCATCACCCGGCGCTTGTCCTCGCTGCGCACCGACTGCAGGAACAGCGCGCCGTAGAACGAAACATAGATCTCCGCCGCGAGCCCGCTTTCGTAGCCCGAGACAGCGAGGCCGAACGGCTCGCAGCCACCGGGTCCCGACATCATGAAGACAGTCGTCGCCTCGCGCCACAGTCGGATTTCCATGACCGGATCCGGCACGAAGCCGCGATCGAAATTGGCCATCGCCATCATCAGGCAGCATGGGCCGCAGGTGAATTCGCAGGTCTGCTGGTAGAATGGCACCTTGGTGGCGATCGGAATGTCGCCGCGCAAGGTCTTTTCATAGCGAAGCGCTGTCTCGCCGTCCTCGTAGTAGCCGGATTCGCGGCCGATCTTGCGATAGCCGGCCTGCTCATAGATGCGGATGGCCCGGCTGTTGTCTTCGCGCACCTCGAGACGCAGCATCATACGGCCGTGCTCGAAGGCGGCCTCTTCCGCTGATCCGAGCAGCATGCGGCCAACACCCAGTCCCCCGAAGAAGGGACCGGTGGCGATCGAGTAGAGACGTGCCACGCCGCTGCCCTTGCGAAACAGCACGATCGCATAGCCGGCCACGCGGCCATCGATTTCAGCGACCAGCGTCTCGGCGGTTTCGCGCTCGATGAACAGGCGGAAGGAGCGGCGGGAAATACGGTCGCTTTGGAAAACAGCTTTCTCGATGGCGGCGAGATCATCGACGTCAGACGCGCGGGCCGTGCGGATCTCGGCAGGCATGCGGGTTGAGAAAACCTCGATTGGTGGTGGGAAATGCCCTACTGGAAAACGTTCAAGACATCAGTCGAAATACTGATGACCACAAAGCGCTATCGCACCTCGAATAGGGCCGAATTGTGACAGATTCGGCAGCAACCTGGCGATGCAAAACGCTTTGAACAGGATCACTATTTATGGACTGGCGTCGCCATCAAGGCGGCGCCTTTTCAACTGGCGAGGCCAGCCAGAAGCTGACCATAGGCGCTCTTTGCCACGACGGCCAATTGCTCGCTTGGCAGCGAACCGACGACGGCGCAGCCATAGCCCTTGTCCAGCCAGTAGACGGCCTGGGGACCGTCTTGCGCCGATGCATAGGTGCCCTTGGCATTCTGCGCCGATTGCGCCGTGACGAAGAGAGATATGCGCTCGCCCTTGTCGTCCTCGTAGAGCAGCATCGCGGCCTTGCTTTCTCCGGCCGGCAACAACCGGCCGCCGACCAGTTGGAAGCCGTTCGCGGTCAGGTCCGGCGCCACCAGCTTCAGCCCGACCCGGTTGGACAGCCAGGTCTGGAGATGATCCTTGTCGCTGGCCGGCACCTCGACCGCATGCCGCTTTTCGGCGGCGAAGACGACGTGGGCCGCGATTGCCTGTTCGGCCAGTCGATCTTCGGCCGGATTCTCCTGTCCGATGCGGTCGATGCCGGCAAGGTAGCCGCCAAACCCGCCGGCGACCACAAGCACGGCCGCCGCGGCGGCAAGCCACCAGCGCGAGCGCGAGGCCGCAGCCTTGACCGGCGTCTCGCCGAACACGACCTTGCGCAACCGCACTGGGACGGGTTCGTCCAGCACCCCGGCAAAGGCGGCGCGCAATGCCGTCCGATCGGCGGTGAAACGGGCGCTCCTGGCCTTCATCTCGGGGTTGGCGTCGAGCCAGGCATCATAGGCGGCGCGCTCGTCAGCCGGCAGCTCGCCATCGATCGCCATGTGGATGTCACGTTCGGAGAAGTCGCGGCGGATCATTTCTCGACGATCCTTATTGCGCGACGGCGCGCCGTGTCGTCCAGCAGCCCGCGCAATTCCTCACGCCCGCGCGCAATGCGCGACATCAGCGTGCCTGCAGGGACGCCCAGAATGTTGGCGGCTTCGGCATAGGAAAACCCTTCGATGGCGACCATGACAAGAGCCGCACGGCGGTCGGGGCTGATTGCCTGCAATGCGTCGATGATCTCGCGCGAAGCGATGCTCTCCACCTGCTCGGCCGGCTGGGCCACCGCCTCGCCTGCTTCCAGCGGAAGCATCGTCGCCTCGCCGCGTCGGTTCACCTTGCGCATCTGGTCGATGAACAAATGATGCATGATCGTAAACAGCCACCTCCTGGGGCTTTCTCCCGTCTGCCAGTTGTCGAGCCGGACAAGCGCCCGCTCGAGACAATCCTGAACGAGATCGTCGGCAGCATCGCGGTCGCGCAAAAGCGAGCGTGCGTAGCGGCGCAGTCGCGGTATTTCGCCAAGGATTGCTGCCTTCTTTTCGTGCATGACCGCTGGTTCTGGGTCGCCCTTGTTGATCCGATATTGAACGCGCCTTCTCGGCGCGGCGCAAGCGGCCAGCGCGAAGCGGTCCGCCGCCCCGGTCACCCAAGCAATGAGATAACGAGATGACGGGCCGTTTTATTCCCGGCTAAATTGAGTTCCTGTCGTCACTGCTCGCCGACCGGTATTTTCTCTCTTGCCGCCCGCGTCAGCAGGCGCTGGTAGAACAGGCCGATGCCGATCAGCACGGCGCCAAGGCCGATGAAGGACAACGCCCGCAACACGCCTTCCAGCTCCGACATGTCGAAGACAAAGACCTTCAGCACTGCGACAGAGATCAGCACGGCCGAGGCAATGCGCAGCACCTGCGATTTCAGCCAGACGCCGGCAGTGAGCAACGCCACGCCGATCACCAGCCACAGCGCCGAATAGGTGTAGGTTTCCAGCTGGTCGAGGCCGCTCCACAGGCCAATGAACTCGCCCTTGAATAGACGCCGCACCGACAGTGTGGCGTAGGCGAAGGCAAGCACGGCCGCTACCAGCGCCAGCATCTGCGCATACCATTTCGGTCGCTTGTCCCTGGCATAGAGCGCCAGTCCGCCGGCAGCGATGGCCGGCAGGAGATAGGCGAGGAACAACAGGTTGAAGACCGGGATCTGGCCTGTCGATTCGTCGGTGAACAACGGATTCAGCACCACGAAATGCCGGATAAGGATCAAGGCCACCGAAACCACGCCCGCCGCCATCGAGCCATAGCGCAGCACAGAGCTTGGCGAGCGCATGTCGATGGCGACCAGGATGGCGCCGGCGCCAATGGCGATCAGGGTGTAGATTGCCTGCTCGGCGAGCGTCATCGCACCCGTGTCGATGACGCCGCCATGCATGGCGTGGCGCACCAGCATGGCGAGCGTGAGCAGCGCAAACAGTGCCGCCGCCGCTTCCATGGCGAGGCGTGGGCGGCCGTTGGTGGTGCGGGCAAGCTGCCAGGCGGCGAAACCGAAGGCGAGCGCCGGCACCCCGTAGCCCGGCAGCAGCCAATTGAAGACCGGTGTCGTCGACAGGAACTCGGCGCCGACAATGGTCGGGTCAAAGGCGACGCGGCCGAGCACGGCAATCACCGCGCCAACCGAAATCCAGCCGAGCACCGGATAGGAACGCCAACGCGTCGCCAGCGCCGGCACGATCGCCGCCGCGCCGAGCAGGATGGTGGTCCAGCCGGAATTGAACGCCATATGCAGCATCAGGAGGCCGGCGACGGCCGCACCGCCCAGGGCAAACGACTCCGCCACGCCGCCGGTGAGAGGCGGCTCTTCGCTGCGTGCGATCCACTCGCTGCCGGCCGCGAAAACCACGACCAGCAGTGCTGCGGCGGCGGCGTAGACAAAGTCGCGGTCGAGATTGCCGAAGGTGAACCAGAGCGCCAGCAGGACGACCAGCGGCACGATGACGCCCCACGCCGCCCATGAGGCCGCGCGGATCTGTGTCGCGGCGGCGAACCTGCGGGCGGCCCAGAAGCCGGCGCCTATGAAGACCAGGCCAAGCGCGATGCCGACGCGCAATGTCAGCGCGTTGGACGTGGCCACCGGCAAGCCATCGACGCCCAGAGCACCGGCCGAAAAGTCGGAGGCGATCGAAGTCGGCGGGATGATGCCGAGATAGATCATCACCGTCACCAGTCCTGCGGCATAGAGGAGCGGCAGCGCCAGTGGGCGATAAAGCGCGACGGCCACCATTGCGGCGATCAGCACGGCGCCCGGCAAGGCATCGCCGGCTGCGGCGAAGACCGGGTCGACTGACAGGCCGAGCGCCGAGAATGCAATGAACAGGCCAGGGACGATAGACGGCCAGTCGAAAGCCCTGGCTGGTCCGGCCTCGCCGCCACGACTGCCGAGCCAGACAAACGCAAGTACGGCCAGCGTGACGGCGTCGATGAACAGGATGGTGGAGAGGTTCGCGCCCGGCGCATCGGTCATATAGAGGATGGTCCAGACACCGGTGCCGAAAAAGGCGGCCGCCATCAGCAACGTCCAGTCGCGCATGCGGGCGATGACGCCGGTGGCGGCAAGCACGATCGCGAGATAGCCGAACAGCGCCCAGGGATTGGGCGCCTGCGAGGCAACCAGCATCGGCGTCACCATGGCGCCGACGAGGCCAATGCCGGCCAGCGCCTGGCCATGGACCAGGGCTGCCGCAATGGTCGCCACGCCGATGGCGCCGAGCAGCGTGAAGGCGAGCGCCGGGCCGATGAAGCCGTAAATGCCATGGGCGGCATAGACGGTGCCGAACAGGATGAAGGCACCGGCCGCTGTCAGGATCGCTGGAATATAGGCGCCGGCAACGCCTTGCACCGGCACCTTGAAGCCGGTGCGGCGGATGAACTCGCCGCCGGCGACCAGCACCAGGCCGAGAACAGCGGCCATGGTCAGCCGCACGCCGGGGCCGAAAATGCCGGCCTCGATGGTGTAGCGGATCAGAAACAGGCCACCCAGCGCCAGCGCGATGCCGCCGACCCAGACCGCCCAGCGGGTGCCGAGTGCCGTTTCGACATCCGACTGGCGGGCGGCTTTCGCAGCCGCGGCCGGCTCGGCAGGTTCTGCTGCCTTCGGCGCCGCATCACTTGGCGCCCATGGCCCGGACACGGCCTCGCCGGTTGGGGCTTCCGCTTCGGCAACCGGTGCCTGCGCAGCGACCGCCTCGCTCACAGCCGGCAGGACGATATCGGCCGCGGCCGCAACGGCGGGCGGCGTGCTGTCGGCGGTTGCCTGTTCGGACGGCTTGGCCGCCGGCAGCGCGGCGCCCGAAAGGACAAAGCTGCGCAGCGCGCCAAGCTCGCGCTCGATCAGGCCGATGCGGTTCTGCTGGCGCGAAATGATGACGAACAAGGCGATGATGGCGACAAGGCCGATCAGGCTTTCAAACATGGCGGTTCCCCCAAACCAGGCCAGTTTTCACTGACGTTCAGTCTCACTGACACTCAAATGCGGCGGTCAAACGGCCTGAAAGTCAACGCGCCGCCAGATTGGCCGCGGGAAAGATCGAGCATGTTTCGGTGCCAAAAGCCAGCAGCTTGCCGCCGGCATCCTTCAGCGTCGCTTCCGACACCGCCAGCGTACGCCCCTTGTGGACGACCTTGCCCTCGCAGATCACCTCCCCGGTCTTCGGCGTGATGGGCCGCGTCAAATTCACCTTGAACTCCGCGGTCGTATAGGCCTCACCCTTTTCGAGCAGCGTCTGCACGGCGCAACCCAATGCCGAATCGAGCAGCGTCGCCGCCCAGCCGCCATGCTCGCTGCCCAGCGGGTTGAGGTGGCGCTCGTTGGGCACGCCACGGAACACCGCACGGCCTTCCGACACTTCGGTGAGCGCGAAGTTGAGCTGGAAGGAGATCGGCGGCGCCGGATACTTGCCGTCGATAATACGCTGCAGCAGGTCCAGGCCGGTGTATTCCAGGATGTCGGCATGCGGAATCGTGCCGAGGCCGAGCGGTGAGACCCAGCCCGGATACAATTCGACCTCGCTCATGCTGCGTTCTCTCCGGCTATGGTCTTGCTGCGCGCGTGGTGTTTGCGCAGTGCGGCAAGGAAGCCGGCGCGGGCGTCCGGCGGTTCGATGCCGCGCGGCTCATAGACGTGGCGGGTGAAGAAGAAGCCGGTCAGCCGGAAGGCGTCGTCGACCGCCGCCGGATCGCCACGCTGGCCTGAGCCGCGCTGCAGGAAGGCCGGCAGCACCAGCATCTTGTCGCGCCAGGGCGCACCGGCTTCACGAGACACGGCGCGTCCGGATTTGGGTGAGACATAGGCCAGGTCCTGCCGCGTGCCGGTGGCGGCGCATTGACTGAGATCGAGGCCAAAGCCGAGTTCGTCCAGCACCAGAAGCTCGAAGCGCGCCACCAGTTCGCCGGCAGCGTCGGCATCGTCGAGATGAACGATCATCACGGCAAGCGTTTCGTAAAGACCTTCATGAGCGTCGCGCTCGGGCAACAGGCGCAGATGCGCGGCCATGGTCTGCAGCCCATAGACGGCCACCGCGCTGTCCATCAGCCGGGCGGCGTTCATCTCGATCGCCTCGGCCTGGAAGGTGCCGAGATGCTCGTCAAGCCGCGCCCGCCACAACAGGTCGACGCGATTGCCGGGTTGGAGGACGGGCTGCTGCTTGCGCGAACGGCCGCCACGCACCAAGCCGAGGTGACGGCCATGCGCGCGTGTCATCACCTCGAGAATGGCGCTGGTTTCGCCATGCTTGCGGGTGCCGAGAATGATTCCCTCGTCGCGCCATTCCATTTCCAGAGCTTTTCACCGATTGGATGGCGAAATCAAGGTATGGAGTTTGGCTCAACTGACAGACCGGCACAGCACAGTGCACAAAAACCGCCCGCAGCGATAACGCTGCGGGCGGCTGGTGAGATTAATCGATCCGTTAGAACGAGCGCTGGAAGCGGAGAATGCCACCGACGCTGCTCTTCTTGTTGGCCTTGGTCCAGTTGCTGAAGTCGGCGTCGTCGAACTTTCCAGCATTGAGGTAATCGACTTCGGCCGTGACCGTAAAGCCGGGCACAACAGTGTAGGCAACGTTGGCGGCGACGCCGAGGTTCTTCCAGTCGTCATATGAGATCTGGGCGTTGAATGCGGTCTTGTCGTTGAACTTGTAGGTGCCACCGCCCCAGACTGCCCAGTTGCCGCCCCACTGCTTGTAGAAGCCGCGACCCTTGGCATTGATGGCGTTGGTCGCATCGTTGAGGTTGTCGTCCGTGCCATAACCGCCGATGATGAACAGCGACAGTTCCTTGGTGACATTCACGTCCAAACGAAGCTTGCCGGCCACTTCCTCGTAGTTGCTGTCATAGGCGACGACGCCAGTGATCGCACCCCAGTCGCTCTTGTACTTCAAGCCGCCGACGACATGCGGAACATAGCTGTCGATGGTGCCGCCCTTGCCGGCGCCTTCTTCGAGAGAGACCAATCCCGTGAGGCCGTTGCCTGCGTCGAAGTAATACTGAACGACGTTGCTCTCCTGCCCGCCATACGGAACCAGCGTATCCTGGATGACGTTGCCGGCATAGCCGATGAACGTATCGAAAGCAGTATCGTCCTTGCCGACGCGCAGGCCGCCGAGCTGAATCCAGGCGAAACGCAGCGAGGTTGACTTGTTGCGGCCTTGCCAGTCGTCCGCATTGGAGGCGGCTTGGTTGAGATAGTCGCCGCTGCTGTTGCCGTAGTTGAAGCGGGTCTCGGTGTAGGTCTTGAGGGTACCGAGCTCGGTCTCCTGACCGGTCCAGGTCTTCAGCGTGAAGCGGGTGTTCTTGTAGTAGGTGGAG
>NZ_JBFUDZ010000067.1:0-24109 GCF_056404455.1 Mesorhizobium sp. P2_D1 | reverse complement strand
GCTTCATCACCGAGCACCCGATCCTGCTGCTCGACGAACCGACCGCCTCGCTCGATGCCAGGAATCGCGACGTTGTGATCGAACTCATCGCCGCCAAGAAGGCCGCGGGCGTCGCCCTGCTCGGCATCTTCCACGACCACGACGTGCGCGAGGCCGTCGCCGACCGCATCATCGACGTCACCGCTTTCGCGCCCGGAAAAATCGCCGCATGACGAAAAAACTGTCAGAGACGCCGCTGATCCACCCGACGGCGGATGTGCAGAACTCGACGCTTGGCCGCTGGACCGAGATCGCCGACCGCAGCCGGGTTTCCGAGAGCATCCTCGGCGACTATTCCTACATGATGCAGGACTGCGCCGTCTGGTGCGCGACGATCGGCAAGTTTTCCAACATTGCAGCCAGCGTGCGCATCAACGCCACCAACCACCCGACATGGCGGCCGACGCTGCACCATTTCACCTACCGCGCCTCCGACTATTGGGACGACGCCGAGCATGAGAGCGAGTTCTTCGCCCAGCGACGCGCCAAGCGGGTCACCATCGGCCACGACACCTGGCTCGGTCACGGCTCGACCATCCTGCCCGGCGTCACTGTTGGCGACGGCGCCGCGGTCGGCGCCGGTGCCGTCGTGTCGAAGGATGTCGCACCTTACACCATCGTCGGCGGCGTGCCGGCCAGACCGATCCGCGAGCGTTTCGACCGCCGCACCGCCGAACGCTACCAGGCGCTCGCCTGGTGGGACTGGGACCATGCCAAGCTGCGGACAGCACTGGATGATTTTCGGGAACTGTCGGCCGAGGCCTTTCTGGAAAAATATGGCGGATAGGCCATCACATCATTGTCATAGGTGAGCCTGTTTCATCTCCCTGACACATCGCCGGGGCAGGACGCCATCTGCCCTGGAGATCGCAATGCCTGTTTCAGTCAGACCCTCGCTCGCCGGATTCTTTGCCGGCTCCAATCCGAAGCCACCGGTTCATCTCGGCACGCGCTACGACATGTCGGGCAATTTCCTGATCGAGCCCGGCAACACGGTCGTCAGCCATCTCGTCAGCGGTTCGCCCTCCGAGGCCGTGGTGCTTGAGGTGCGCGACCGGATGCTGGCGATGCCCGATGCCGACCGGCTGGCCTTCACCCCCGTCTCCAGCCTGCACATGACGCTGTTCCAGGGCATCATCGAATATCGCCGCCGCTTGCCCTACTGGCCACATGACGTGCCGCTCGACACCAGCATCGACGCCATGACCCGCCTCTATTTGGAACGCTTGAAGGGCTTCAACGGCCTCGGCCCGTTCAACATCAAGGTGGTCGAAATCGTACCGACCGGCCTCACCGTCGCCGGCGCGACCGACGAGGACGTGCGCATCATGCGCGCCTGGCGCGAYTCCTTGGCGGTGCCGTTCGGCTACCGGCATCCCGACCATGACAGCTACGTCTTCCACATCACCTTCGCATATCAGATCCAGCGTCTTGCGGATGACAGGGCGGCCGCATGGCAGCAACTGTTCGATGACTCTCTCGCGCTTTTCGCGCGGCAGGCTCCGGCGATCGAGATCAAGGCGCCGGCCTTCTGCAGCTTCAGGGACATGGAGCATTTCGAGGAGTTGCAGGTGCTCAGCTGATCGACACCACCAGGCGCCTGACGCCGCGCCTGTGGGCAGTAACAAAACTGACATCAATCCGACACCGCAGGTTCATGGCGCTGCGCTAGCGAAGTTCTTAACAGACCTTCAACGCGACTGGACTGGAAACGACCATGTCAGCCACGCTCGAAATCCGCGGCGTCACCCGACGATTTGGCAAGAACACTGCCGTCAGCGATATCAACGTCTCGATCCCGCAGGGTCAGATGGTTGGCATTATCGGCCGTTCGGGTGCCGGCAAATCAACCCTWCTTCGCATGATCAATCGTCTCATCGATCCCAGCCAGGGATCGATTTTTTTTGACGGCGCCGAGGTTTCCCAGCTCCGCGGTTCGCCGCTCCGGCGCTGGCAGCGCGACTGCGCCATGATCTTCCAGCAATTCAACCTGGTGCCGCGCCTCGACGTGCTGACCAATGTGCTGCTCGGCAAGCTGAACCACCGTTCGACCATCTCGAACCTGCTCGGCATGTTTTCCCGCGCCGAGTGCGCCGAGGCGGTCGCCGCGCTCGGGCGGCTCGACATTGCCCGCACCGCAATGCAGCCTGCCGGTACTTTGTCGGGTGGCCAGCAGCAGCGCGTCGCCATTGCCCGCGCCATGATGCAGCAGCCCAAGGTGATCCTCGCCGACGAGCCGATCGCTTCGCTCGACCCACTCAACGCCAAGGTGGTGATGGATTCACTGCAGGACATCAATCTGCGCGAAGGCATCACCGTCGTCACCAATCTGCACACGCTGGACACTGCCCGCGCCTACTGCAACCGCATCATCGGCATGGCCGCCGGCAAGGTCGTCTTCGACGGCCCGCCGGAAGAGCTCAACCGCGAGGCCGTCCGCCTCGTCTATGGCGCCGACAGCAATGGCGGCGAAATCTCCGAGGCCATCACCTCGACCAGCATCGCCTACAAGCAAAAGATCACTGCATCCGCCGGACCGCTCGAGCCCGCATTCCCGGGATATTGAGTCAAGAAAGAGCGACCTGGATCGCCAGCCCGCGTCAAGGGCACCTGTCAGAATAACCAACGCTACCGGCGCGGGGCCGGAACCCACAGGAGAGATATCCAATGTTCAGGAAGATGGTTTTCAGCGCCGTTTCGGTGCTCGCCATGGCAACCAGCATGGCCCACGCCGCCGATATGAAGGAATTCCGCGTCGGCATCCTCGGCGGCGAGAACGAAACCGACCGGCTGCGCAACTACCAGTGCCTGGCCGACCATCTGAAGGCCGAATTCGGTTTCGAGAAGGTCTCGCTGTTCCCCGCCGCCGACTATGACGGCGTCATCCAGGGCCTGCTCGGCGGCACCCTCGACTTCGCCGAACTCGGCGCTTCCGGCTATGCCAGCATCGCCCTCAAGGACCCGAAGGCGGTAACCCCGATCCTCACCACCCAGCAGACCGACGGCGCCACCGGCTACTATTCGATCGGCCTGGCGCTCAAGTCTTCCGGCATCACCGACATCAAGTCGGCCAAGGGCAAGAAGCTCGGCTACGCCGATCCGGATTCGACCTCCGGCTATCTGATCCCGCTGACCCAGATCCCGAAGGACACTGGCGCTTCGAACGAAACCTTCTTCGCTTCGACCCAGTTCAATGGCGGCCACGAGAACAACGTCCTGGCCGTGCGTGACGGCAAGGTCGACGTCGCGGTGGACGATTCCTCGGGCATCGGCGATTTCAAGAACGGCTACACCTCCGGCACCTTCCACAAGGAAGTCGCCAAGGGCGCCGTCGACCCCAACGACTTCGTCGAAGTCTGGCGCTCGGGCCTGATCCCGAACGGCCCGCTGGTCGTGCGCACCGCACTCGGCGACGACATGACTGCCAAGCTGACTGCCTTCTTCACGGCCCTGCCGGCCAAGGACAAGGCTTGCTTCGAGGGCGTCGAAGGCGGCGATTTCACCGGCTACGTTCCGGTGAAGGCGGACTTCTACAACGTCATCGTCGAAGCCCGTAAGGCGGCCATCGGCGGCTAACGGCAAAAATCAGAAGGGCGGTGTTCAAAGCACCGCCCTTTCTGTTTGTCCGATCATGACCCTTTCCGTGACAGCCCCCTCCGCCGCCCATCAGATGGCCAATGCCTGGCGACGCCAGATATCGCTGCGCCGGCTCTATACGGTGCTTGGCGTCGGTTTACTGCTTGCCGCGATGTTTGCGAGCATGTGGTTCGCCGACGAAGCCAATGCCGGGCACTTCTTCGACCGGCTGCCGCATATTCTGGACTTCCTGAGCTGGCTGATCCCCAAGGATTGGAACGACGTCTGGCGGGCGCTGTTCGACATTGCCTCGCCGCATGACACTGGCACCCAGGAATTCAACTTTCCGCTCGGCCGCGTCTATGTCTGGGGCGGCTTTTACATCCCTGAATATTTCGAGCTCATGCTGACCACGGTGAACGTGGCCCTGGTCTCGACGTTTATCGGCTTCATCTTCGCCGTGCCGTTTTCCTTCATCGCCGCGCGCAACCTGACGCCGCATCCGGTGCTGAGGCTCGTCGTCAAGCGCTTCATGGAGCTGCTGCGCGCCTTTCCGGAGATCGTCATTGCTGGCCTCTTCGCCGCCATCGTCTCGACCGGTCCGATCGCTGCTATCATCGCCATCGGCCTGCATTCGATAGGCGCGCTCGGCAAGCTGTTCTATGAGATCAACGAGAACATCGATATGCGCGCCGAGGAAGGCCTGAGGGCGGTCGGCGCCAACTGGTTCGAGCGTGTGCGCTTCGCCGACCTGCCGCAGGTGCTGCCCAACTTCATGTCCTACACGCTGCTCCGCGTCGAGATCAATGTGCGCGCTTCGACCATCATCGGCGCCGTCGGCGGCGGCGGCATCGGCGAGGAATTGAAACTCTCGATTTCACGCGGCTTCGGCGCCAAGACGCTGGCGCTGGTGCTGCTCTTGTTCACGACCATCTTCATCATCGACCAGTTCTCCGCCTGGCTGCGCCGCAAGCTGGTCGGCGAACAAGCCTTCCTGATGGGTGCTTAGCCATGATCCCGAAAAGTGGAATCCGGTTTTCGGAAAAGACCATGGCAAAACCAAAAGATAGAGCCCCATCCCGGTCCTATCGGGATGGATCAGGTTCTTGATCATGGCGACGATGACCGCCGACGAAATCCGGTTGATCGAGGAGCGCTACCCGCAAGTGTTCCGGCGGCCGACGTACAAGCGCTTTGCCCCGCTGTTCCTGTTCGTCGGCATACTGCTCTACCTCATCTATGCCTTGTGGTTCTTCAGCCTGCCGCAAGTGCTGCGGGAATCGCACTGGGAACGCCTGCCGCTCTTCCTGACGCAGTGGGTCAGCTATGACCTGCAGCCGGAATTTCGGCTCGACCAGCCCGAGATAACACCGAAATACCCGCGCTTTTCCGCGCTTGGCGAGAACCCGAACCCAGACTGGGTCATCAAGAACGCGGACGGCACCTTCAGCGTCCTGATCGACGGTCCGGACAAGTCCGTCACCTTCGACAAGACCAAGGCGACGATCGTGGCCAATGGCGAGACGGTGCCGGTGTCGCTGACCGGCGGCAAGCCGGTGATCTCGGGCCCGGTGCCGGACTGGATCACCGCTCATGACGACGAGGTGGTGGCCAAGATGGGCTTCGCCGGCGAAGTGCGCGTCACCGTCGACCGCGTCAAGGTCCGCAAGCGCTTCCTCGGCTGGGCAAATTTCGTCTTCGACACGCGCTCGCCCTTCTTCGGCAAGTCGGCCAGCGAAGTGGTCTCGCTGATCGTGTCCGGCCCCGAACTCAAGCCGGGCACCTCGAACCTCGCGCTGGCGGGAGACAATATCTGGAACAACGCCCAGTGGCAGCACGGCGACGTCTGGACGAAGTTGCTGCAGACCATCGTCATGGCCTTTCTCGGCACGCTGCTCGGTGGCATCGTCGCCTTCCCGCTTGYCTTCTTCGCCGCCCGCAACATCACGCCGAACGGGCTGCTCAGCCAGGTGCTCAAGCGTTTCTTCGACTTCATGCGTTCGGTCGACATGCTGATCTGGGCGCTGTTCTTCACCCGCGCCTTCGGCCCTGGCCCGCTGGCCGGCAGTGCCGCGATCTTCTTCACCGAGATCGGCACGCTGGGCAAAACCTATTCGGAAAGCCTCGAGAACATCGACGACAAGCCGCGCGAGGGCATCAAGTCGACAGGCGCCAACGGTCTTCTGGTGCAGCGCTATGGCGTGATGCCTGAAGTGATCCCGATCTTCATCAGCCAGACGCTCTACCAGTGGGAATCCAACACCCGCGGCGCCACGATCATCGGCGCCGTCGGCGCCGGCGGCATCGGCCTGAAACTATGGGAAGCGATGCGCACCAACTCCAACTGGGCCAACGTCTTCTACATGGTGCTGCTGACGCTGGCAGTCGTGTTCATCTTCGACAACATATCCAACTTCCTGCGCCGCAGGCTGAGCCGGACCATCCACGACTACAACAGGATCCAGGCCGAGCAAGATTAGCGACTGCGGCGCTTAAGGCGCGCCTTATGCCGCTTTCTTCCACCCGTTCCTGATATGATTGTAGCCGTCGCGATAGACGGCTTCCGGGCTCTCGGAAAAATCGCGCCACACCTTGGTCGCCGCCGCCAGGTCCTTGAGCGAACGGCCGAACGCCTCGATCGTCAGCCAGTCGTCATAGCCACTCTTGCGGATGGCGGAGAACGTTTCCTTCCACGGGATATTGCCGCGCCCCGGCACGCCGCGGTCGTTCTCCGAAATATGGATATGGACGACATTCCTGCGGTGTTTTGTATAGGCGCCGATCGGGTCGGCTTCCTCGATGTTGGCATGGAACGTGTCGTACATCGCCTTGATGTGCGGCCGGTCGATGGCATCGATATGCTCGGACAGATCCGCCATCGTGTTGAGAAGATAGCATTCGAAGCGGTTCAGCGCCTCGAGCCCGATTGTGACGTTCCTCTTGCCGGCATGATCGCCGATCGCGCGTTGCGAAGCGACCGAGCGCTTCTTTTCGGCGGCTGTCGGCCCTGAGCCGGAAAAGGCACCGAGCGTCGAATGCAGCGGTCCGCTCAGCGTGCTGGCGCCGAGCGCGTCGGCGCAGTCGATAGCCCATTTCATATAGTCGACGCCGGCCTTGCGGGTCGCGGCGTCGGCCGCGATCAGGTTCATCGCCGGATCGCCCATCGCTGACACGGCGGTCCGCTCCAGCCCGATACGGTCGAGCAACTCACCCAGTTTCTTGTAGTCGTCGGACGTGCCGGCGAAGATCGGTATCTCGACGCCATCAAAACCGGTTGCCTTGATGTCGCGGAGCAACGGCTCGTGTTTCTTCGACACCGCCGTCGTCCACAGGAACATGCACATGCCGATTTTCATCGACGCCCCTCCCCAGTGAATTCCCCTCGCCGGTCGAAGCTACAGTTTCGTCCAGGCCCCATTCTTCTTCGACGACTTCACGCAGGCCTCGATGAAGGCCATGCCCTCGACGCCGTCCTGAATGGTCGGAAAGACGACATCCTTCGCCGGCTTGCCGCCCTTCTTGCGCGCTGCGCGGATGGCGCGCGCGGCCTCCTGGTAGATGTTGGCGAAACCTTCGAGGTAGCCCTCGGGATGGCCCGGCGGAACCCGGCTGACACGCCCCGCCACCGGCAATGCACCGGCGCCGTTGCGGGTGATCAGTTGCTTGGGCTGGCCGAATGGCGTGTACCAGAGATAGTTCGGGTCGGCCTGCACCCATTCCAGCCCGCCCTTGGAGCCATAGATGCGCAGCTTCAGCCCGTTTTCATGGCCCGGTGCCACCTGGCTTGCCCAGATCATGCCCTTGGCCGCATGCGTCTTGCCGTCGGGCTTGAAGCGCAGCATGACGTTGACATTGTCGTCGAGCAGCCTCCCCGGCACGAAGGCATCGAGATCGGCCGAAAGCGAATCGAGTTCCAGTCCCGAGACGAWGCGCGCCAGATTGTAGGCGTGGGTGCCGATGTCGCCCAGCGCGCCGCCTGCGCCCGCCTGCTTGGGATCGCCACGCCACGACGCCTGCTTCTGGCCGGTGGCTGCGAGGTCCTCGGTCAGCCAGTCCTGTGGATACTCGGATTGCACGATGCGGATGTCGCCGAGCACGCCCTTGGCCACCATCTCGCGCGCCTGCCGCACCATCGGATAGGCTGTGTAGTTGTGGGTGAGCACGAACACCTTGCCGGTCTTCTCGACCACGGCGGCCAGCTTCTTGGCCTCTGCAAGCGTCGTCGCCAGCGGCTTGTCGCAGATGACGTGGATGCCGGCCTCGAGGAAGGCCTTGGCCGCCGGCACATGGACATTGTTGGGGGTAACGATGGCCACCGCCTCGATGCCGTCGGGCCGCCTGGCCTCGGCCTTGGCCATCTCGGCATAGGAGCCGTAGCTGCGATCCGGGTCGAGCCCGAGTTCGGCGGCCGACGCCTTGGCGCGTGCCGGATCCGATGACAGCGCACCGGCGACCAGCACGAAATCATTGTCCATGCGCGCCGCGATGCGGTGCACCGCGCCGATGAMGGCGCCTTGCCCGCCGCCGACCATGCCATAGCGGATCGGACCGCCTCCCGTTTCCGACTTCGATGCGCCGACCATGTCTTTTCTCCTCGTGTCTAAAATATCCCCKCCCCTTGAGGGGAGGTCGATCCGCGCAGCGGATCGGTGGGGTCGTAGAGATAGAGCGCGGATGAACTGGCTCTACCGGCCCCGTCGGCCACCCTCCCTCGAGGGGGAGGAGAGGCGCGTTAAATTCCCATCATGCCGCGCAGCACTTTCTTGTCGGTGGTGCCGCCGGCAAAGTCGTCGAATGCCTTTTCCGTCACCCGAATGATGTGGTGCTGGATAAATGGTGCGCCCTCTGCCGCGCCGTCTTCCGGGTGCTTCAGGCAGCATTCCCATTCCAGCACCGCCCAGGAATCGTAGTTGTACTGCGTCAGCTTGGAAAAGATGCCGCCAAAATCCACCTGTCCGTCGCCGAGCGAGCGGAAGCGGCCGGCGCGGTTGGTCCAGCTCTGATAGCCGGAATAGACGCCTTGCCGCCCGGTCGGGTTGAACTCGGCGTCCTTGACGTGGAACGCCTTGATGCGCTCGTGATAGATGTCGATGAATTCGAGATAGTCGAGTTGCTGCAGCAGGAAATGCGACGGATCGTAGTTGATGTTGCAGCGCTTGTGGCCGCCAACCGCGTCGAGGAACATCTCGAAGGTAGCGCCGTCGAACACGTCCTCGCCGGGATGAATTTCGTAGCCGACATCGACGCCATTGTCCTCATAGACGTCAAGGATCGGCTTCCAGCGCTTGCCGAGCTCCGAAAAAGCCTCCTCGATCAGGCCGGCCGGCCGCTGTGGCCACGGATAGAGGTAAGGGAAAGCCAGTGCTCCGGAGAAACTCACAGAGGCGTTCAGACCGAGATTGCGCGAGGCCTTGGCGCCGAACTTCATCTGTTCGACCGCCCATTTCTGACGCGCCTTGGGATTGTTGTGCACCGAAGCCGGCGCAAAGCCATCGAACTGCGCATCATAGGCCGGATGCACCGCCACCAATTGTCCCTGCAGATGCGTCGACAGTTCCGTGATCTCGATGCCGGCGTCGGCACAGATGCCTTTCACCTCGTCGCAATAGGCCTTGGAAGATGCCGCCTTCTTGAGATCGAACAAGCGCGCGTCCCAGGTCGGGATCTGCACGCCCTTGTAGCCAAGACCAGCCGCCCATTTGGTGATCRAAGCCAGTGAATTGAACGGCGCGGCGTCACCTGCAAACTGCGCCAGAAACAGTCCAGGGCCCTTCATTGTCGTCGGCATCGGCATCCTCCCTCATTTTCCTCGCGACCGAGCATAGCGCCGATTGGAAGCAGGGCCAGCCACTTTGGTCTTTTCACACCGGGCGCTTGTGCGCACCGCTATTCTGGTATTACCAAATACAAGGATTTGGTCAAGTCTTGTAGTGCATCGCCGGAACCCCTCGGGTAAGCAAAAAAGGGATACATATCTCAATATAATCAATGAAATAATTCGGAGTGAGCGCAGCAGTCCGCCGCTTCTTGCCGTCCATGGGAAATTGCTGTAGACCTCGCTTCAGGCCCAATTGGTCGAACCAGTTTGCGAAAAAAGGCTGGGGATGCCTTGGGGAGGAACCCTTGCGTCGCCTTTCAGCGATGCATGTGCAGGCGAACCATAAAGACGAATTTGGGAAGGACAGACCATGCACCTTTCGACGCACAACTGGATGCGCGCGGAACCGCTGGAGACGACGCTCAAGCGCATCAAGAAATTCGGCTATGAGTCGATCGAGATTTCCGGCGAGCCCGAGCAGTACAAGACCAAGGAGACGCGGGCGCTGCTGAAGGAGCATGGTATCCGCTGCTGGGGCGCGGTGACCTTGATGCTGGGCGAGCGCAACCTCGCCGCCAAGGACCAGGGCCAACGCGAGCGTTCCGTGCAGTATGTCAAGGACGTGCTGACGATGATCAGCGAACTCGATGGCGAGATCATCACGCTGGTTCCGGCGACGGTTGGCAAGGTGGTGCCGGATGGCACCGAGGAAGAGGAATGGAAATGGGTTGTCGACGCGACCCGGGAATGCTTCACCCACGCCAAGAAGGTCGGCGTCAAGATTGCCGTCGAACCGCTCAATCGCTTCGAAACCTATCTGTTCAATCGCGGCGCCCAGGCCCTGGCACTGGCCGACGCGGTCAGCCCCGAATGCGGCGTCTGCCTCGACGCCTACCACATCCACATGGAGGAATTTAACGTCTATGACGCGATCCGGCAGGTCGGCAAGCGCCTGTTCGACTTCCATGTCGCCGACAACAACCGCTTTGCCGCCGGCCTCGGCCAGATCGACTGGCCGAAGATCGTCGCCACGCTGAAGGAGGTCGGCTACGACGGCGCGCTGACCAACGAGTTCGTCGCCCCGGTCGACCGCACGCCGGCCGCGCCCTATCCCGACATGGTCGAGCGCCATCCGGTCGACATTTCGCCCGAGCAGCTGAAGTTCATCCAGGATCACGGCTCCAGCGTTCTGACCGAGAAATTCTACACCGACCAGATGCGCATCACCGCAGAAACGTTGCTGCCGCTGATCAAGTAGTCGACTGCCTGTTGGGAAATTGCCCTTTCGCCCCGACCGGCGGCAGGGCCGGGGAAGACCATGCGCATCAAGACCGTCCAAGCCTGGTGGATCCGCATCCCGATCGAAGCCGCTCGGCAACACCGCAGCGACTTCGGTCAGGTGACGACCTTTGACGCCGCCATCCTGCGCATCGAGACCGATGACGGGCTGGTCGGCTGGGGCGAAGGCAAAAACGCCGCCGGCAGCGCCGGCAGCTACGGGGCGCTTGTCCACATGCTGAACCATGAGGTCGGGCCGCAATTGATCGGCCGCGATCCGGCCGACATCGGCGTCATCTGGGAGATGCTCTACAACGGCGTTCGCCACGACAGCGCCGCCCGCGCCGGCCATGCCATGCCGCAACTGGCGCGGCGCGGCATGAGCATAGCTGCCATCAGCGCCGTCGATATCGCGCTCTGGGATATCCTGGGCAAATCGCTTGGCGTTCCGGTCTGGCGGCTCCTCGGCGGCCGCAAGTTCGACCGCATGCCGGCCTATGCGTCCGGCGGCTGGGCGTCCGCCGACGCCATCGGCGAGCAATTGAAATCGTATATCGCCAAAGGCGGCTTCAAGGCGCTGAAGATGCGGGTCGGCGCCATGGACGGTGCCGCGCATGTCTCCGCCGCCCGCGTCCGTGCCGCACGGCAGGCGCTCGGCCCCGATGTCGAATTGATGGTCGACGCCCACGGCACCTACACGGTGGCCGAAGCCAAGCGCTTCATCCACCTCGTCGACGATCTGGACCTCGCCTGGTTCGAGGAGCCGATCATCGCCGACGACAAGCCAGGCATGGCCGAAGTGCGGACAAGCGGTGCCGTTCCGATCGCCACCGGCGAAAGTGAGGCAACGCGCTATGCCTTCCGCGACCTTGCCGTGCTGAAAGCCGCCGACATCTTCCAGCCCGATCCGGCCTTCTGCGGCGGCATCAGCGAAGCGATGAAGATCGGCACCATCGCCAGCGCCTTCAACCTGCGCTTTGCGCCGCATCTGTGGGCCGGCGCGCCGTGCTTCTTCGCTGGAGTGCACATCTGTGCTGCTTCGCCGGCTAGTTTCACCGTCGAATATTCGCTCGGCGCCAACCCGATGATCCATGATCTGATCGAAGAGACTGTCGAAGCCAAGGACGGTATGATAGCGATCCCGGAAAAGCCGGGTCTGGGGTTCACCATTTCGGAGCGGTTCCTGGAGGCGCACGCGCAACGCGATTGACATGAAAGAAAAGAACCTTCTCGCGGAACTCGCTGCCTACCTGTTCTCCCATTCGGACAAGGAGACCGGCCGAACGCCGTCGGAACGTGAGCTGGCGGAGCAGTTCGGCGTCAGCCGCGGCCAGATCCGCGAGGCGCTCGCCATCCTCGAAGCCATGCGTATCGTCGAGCGCAGGGCCAAGTCCGGCATCTACATCGACACCAAGCAGGCCAGCGTCGAGGCGATGGCGCTGTTCGCGCGCGCCGGCCTGCCGCTCRATCCGATCCAGATCTACGAGACGGTCGAGTTGCGCAAGATCCATGAGATCAAGGCGGCCGAGCTTGCCTGTTCGCGCGCCACCGAAGAGAATTTCGAGCGTCTGCGCGAAATCCTGAAGGCTTCGGAAGAGCGCATCGCCGCAGGCGAAGGCCTGGCCAAGGAAGACCGCGAATTCCACCTTGAGATCGTCCGCGCGACCAAGAACAGCGTTTTCCACAATGTCTGCAGCGTCTATTACATGATGGGCGAGCAGCGCCTGCCGATCTATTTCAACGATCCCGAGCGCAGCGTGCGCTCGCATGCCGAGCACATCCAGATCTACGAGGCGCTTCTGCGCCGCGACGGCAATCTCGCCCAGGCGCTGATGAGCGCTCATCTGCAGGGCGCCGAGAGCTACTGGAAGGGCCTGATCGAGGGCCACGGCGAGGAACCTCAAAACCCGACGCTCGAAAGAGCCTGATCGACATGGCCCGCATCCTCACCACACACCCCCTGCATCCGCGCGCCTCGGCCATGCTGGCCGGCGCCGGCGAGCTTGTCGTCGCTTCTGCTCTCGACCCAGCGACGCTGGCTGGCGAGGCGAAAAACGCTGACATCGTCATCGTGCGCGCGCACCTGCCGCCACAGCTCTTCGAGGGTGCCACAAAGCTGAGGGCGGCAATCCGCCATGGCGCCGGGCTCGATATGATCCCGATGGAAGCGGCCTTCGCGGCCGGCGTGCTGGTGGCGAATGTGCCGGCGGTCAACGCGCGCTCGGTTGCCGAACACGTCATGTTTGCAGCACTTGCCCTGCTTCGCCGCTTCCGCATCGTCGATCGCGACTTGCGCGCGAAAGGCTGGCTCGCCGGCCGCGAGCACGCCAATTCCAACAGCGAACTTGCCGGCAAGACGATCGGCATCGTCGGCCTTGGCGCCGTTGGCCAAGCCGTCGGCCATATCGCGGCGCATGGTTTCGACCTGAAGGTGGTGGCAACGACGCGCAGCATGCAGCCGGCGCCGGAGAAAGTCGGCTTCCTGTCCATCGACGCCCTGGTCGAGCAGAGCGACATCATCGTTCTGTGCTGTCCGTTGACGCCGGAGACGCGCGGCTTGATCAATCGCGAGCGGATCGCCCGCATGAAGCCCGATGCGCTGCTGATCAACGTATCGCGCGGACCGGTCGTCGATGACGACGCCCTGATCGATGCCTTGCAGAAACGCCGCATCGGCGGTGCTGCACTCGATGTGTTTTCGACGCAGCCGCTGCCGCCAGATCATCCCTATTTCAGCTTCGACAATGTCATCATCACCCCGCACATGGCAGGCATCACCGAGGAATCGATGATGCGCATGGGCGTCGGCGCGGCCGGTGAAGCCTTGCTGGTGCTGGCCGACAAACTGCCGGTCAACCTGCGCAACCCCGAAGTGGTCGATCACTACCGCCGGCGGTTTCCTGCGAGCGTGTAACGCATCGCCGTTTCGCCTCATTTTCTGGCGAGGCTGGCTGCCATGTCCAGTCTTCGCTCCGCGCTGTTGTTTGTTGCCACCGCTTCGACAGCCGTCGTGCCGTCGCTTGCCACGGCGGAGAGCAGCTATGTCTACTGCGACAACGGGCTGCGCTGCTTCAAGGCACCCTGCCCGTCGAACAGCGCGCTCGACCTTGCCACCGGCACGATCATCAAGGGCGTGTCGATCGACAGCAGCGGATTGCCGCAGGCCGACAAGGCGATAACGGATCTTTCAGACGCGCTTTACGCCGGAAAGATCGTCGTCAGGGGATCGATCGAGCATCGCACGCAGACCATCACCGGCAAGGAGCACAGCCTGCCCTGGCTGGTTGCGACCGGCATCGTACGCACCGCCAAGGAAAGCGAACGCAAGCACTGTTCGTCGCACTGATACTCCGCGTCGATCAAGCGCCAAGCAGCGACTCTATTTCGGCAGCAATCCGCAACAGGCGCCGGTCATGGCCATTGCGCGCCACCAGCATCAATCCTGCCGGGCGCACCATGCCCGGCATCGGCAGCGAGATCGCACAAAGGTCGAACTGGTTGGCAACCTGCGTGTTGCGCAGCAGTAGGCCTTCGGTGCGGTCGCGCTGTTCGGCATCGTCGACCATCGAAACGATGGTCGGCGCCGTCACCGGTGTGGTCGGCAGGGCCAGCACATCGACCGATGCCAGCCGCTCGTCCATGGCGGCCGCGAGCGCGGCGCGACGACGCATTGTCCTGATGTAAACTGGCGTCGGCAGCATAGCTGCCCGCGACAAAGGCCCGCTGACATGTGGGTCGACCGGCACCGATGCCCCCGTCGCCAACCAGTCGGCATGGATCTCCGCCCCTTCCATGGCAGCGATCGAACCGCGCTTGGTCGCCGCGCGCATCTCTCCAAGCAGATCGTCTATCGACAGATCCGCCACCCCTGCACCCGCCAGTTCGACCTTGCGAAGGCATCGATCGAACGCGGTCGCCACCTCGCCTTGCGTTTCTTCGAATAGGACGCCGCGCGGGATGCCCACGCGAAGCCCCGCGAGGGAGATCGACGTCAGCGCTTCCGCTTCCTCGCCGGCCATCACGGCGTCGGCGGCGGCGCACTGGGCGGCGGTTCGGGCAAGCGGCCCGATCGAGTCCAGCGTGCCGGACAACGGGAAAGCGCCGGTGAGAGGCACCCGCCTAGCGGTCGGCTTGAAGCCGACGACACCGTTGAGCGATGCCGGAATGCGTATCGAACCACCGGTGTCGGAACCGATGGAGATTTCGCTCGTCCCCTCGCCGACGGAAACGCCAGCACCCGAGGAGGAACCACCAGGAATGCGGCTGGCGTCGGCGGCATTGCCGGGCGTGCCGTAATGCTGGTTGTCGCCGATCGCCGTGAAGGCGAATTCGGTCATGTTGGTCTTGCCGACGATCACCGCGCCGGCCTGCCGCAACCGGCCAACGATGGCGGCGTCGCGCAGCGCAGGTGCAGCGGTCCTGAGCATGAGCGAGCCGGCCGTGGTAGGTTCGCCTGCGACATCGAACAGATCCTTGATCGAGACAATGGTGCCATCGAGCGGCCCCAGCGTCACACCTACCCGTTTGCGGGCATCGCTGGCGTCGGCCGCGGCCCGCGCGGCTTCGGCATAAAGCTTCGTGAACACATGTTCTTCGCCGGCACGGGCGGCGAGGCGCGCGAGGATGGTTTCGAGATGGTCACGGGCTGATTGCATTTTCGGTGTCGGACTCCGGACGCCTTGAACGTCTTAAGAGGTAGCGGCCAGCACTTGGCCTGCCGAGACTTAAACCGGCGCAGGCGGTTTTGCACCCTGTCGATACGAGGAAAAATCCGATGCTCTACAAAGGCAGCTGTCACTGCGGCAAGGTCGCCTTCGAGTTCGAAGCCGAGCTGACCGACGCCGTGCGGTGCAATTGCTCGATCTGCTCGCGCAAGGGTACCCTGTTGTGTGCCATCCCGCACGAGACCTTGCACGTTCTGGCCTGGGGCGATGACTTGGGCATCTACACATTCGGCAACCACGCCATCGCGCACCGCTTCTGCCGCACCTGTGGAGTCCACCCCTTCGCTGAGGATGTCGGCGAAGGCCGTGAACGCAGCGCCTACGTCAACATGCATTGCGTTGCGGATTTTGACCCTTCGACCTTGCCAGTCTTCGACTTCGATGGCCGCTCGGTCTGAACCTATCTCCAGTCGCACCGGCAAGGTTCGCTTTGTCGCTTGCCGCATAACGGCATCGGCCCGAAACCGTGATGGTTCGCGGGCCGATGCTTCGCGTCAGGAAGTTATCGCCAAATGGTGAGTCCGACGGCTAGTTGACCTGCTTCGGACCGCGCAGGAACACCACGATCGCCGCCAGCAATGTCGCCGTGCCGCAATAGGCGAAGGCGCTGGCCACGCCGGCATGGTCGACCAGCAGGCCACCGAAGACAGCACCGAGCGCAATCGCCACCTGGAACGTCGCCACCATCAATCCGCCTGCGCTTTCTGCCTGATCGGGCGCGGCCCGCACCAGCCAGCTCTGCAGCCCAACCGGCACCGCGCCGAAGGCAAAGCCCCAAGCCGCAACCGCGGCGGCAGCGACCATGGGGGAGGCACCGAAAACCAGCATCGAGGCAGCCGCCGCCGCAATCAGCAAGGGCGCCAGCGCAACGGCTGCCTTGAGGTTGCGTTCGGCCAGGAAGCCGCCGGCGACATTGCCGAAGAAGCCACCAACGCCATAGGCCAGAAGCACCAGCGAGATTGTCTCGATGTCGAGCACGGGGACCTTCTCGAGGAAAGGCCGCACGTAGGTGAAGCCGGCAAAGTGTCCCGAGGCAACGAGCAGCACGACCAGCAGTGCCACCCTGATGGAGGGCCGCTCGAGCACATCGAGCAAGGTACGGAAGCTTGCCACRCCCACGGGTGGCAGCTTCGGAATGGTGGCCACCTGCACCAGCAGCGCCAGGGCGCCGACGACGGTGGCGATCATGAAGGCGGTCCGCCAGCCCCAGATGTCACCGACATAGGCGCCGACCGGTGCTGCGCAGACCGTCGCCAGCGAAACGCCGGTCAGGATGATCGACATGGCGCGCGGCATCAGCCGCATCGGCACCAGCCGCAGCGCCATCGCCGCCGACATCGCCCAGAAGCCGCCAAGTGCTACGCCGAGCACGACGCGGGCAAGCAGAAGCACGGTAAGCGATGACGCGAAGGTAGCCAGAAGGTTGGAGAGGATCAGGAACATCGTCAGCATCCACATCACCAGCCTGCGGTCCATGCGCCTGGTGATGATGGCCATGGTCGGGGCGGCAATGGCGCCGACGATGGCGGTCGCCGTCACCGCTTGTCCGGCCACGCCTTCGGTGACGCCGAGGTCGCGCGCCATTGGCGTCAGCAGGCTGGCCGGCAGGAACTCGGCGGTAACGAGGCCGAAAACTCCAAGCGCCAGCGAGACCACGGCGCCCCATGCCGGCTCGGTTCGTTCATCAGAGTCTGCGGGGTTCAGAAGTGTGGCGTCGATGACGCCTGTCGCGGGTTCGGCCATGGTCAGTCTCCGATCTGTTTGCAGCGCCACATAGGGAACGACCGACCGGGGCTCCACCCGTTTCATGCCTTGCCATCTCGGCTTGGCTATGTGGCCGGTCTTCGATCTTGTTTGCAGCGCAGCATTTGGCTGCAACGCAACATAGGGAGTGACCGCCTGGAGTTTCCATGCTAGAAACCCCATTATGTTTGACCATTCGTCCAAAATCCCGATCACGGGCGACCCGCTGACAGACATATTGCGCGGCCTGCGTCTCGATGGCGTCGAATACGGTCGCTGCGAAATGAAGGAGCCGTGGGGCATCCAGTTCCCGGCTCAACCTGGGGCGCGGTTTCATTTCATCGGCCGTAGAGGCTGCTGGTTGAAGCAGCCGTCGGGCGAATGGGTGGAGCTGAATGCGGGGGATGCGGTGCTGCTGCCGCGCGGTGCGGCGCATGTGCTGGCCAGCGAACCCGGCGCCCAGGCCTGGCCGATCCACGGCTACGAACTCGAAGAGGTCTGCAAGGACGTCTACTGCACGTCGAACGCGGAGATGTGCGGCAAGGACTGCCAACCGGGAACGCTGCTGTTCTGCGCCAGCATGTATTTCAACCTCGATGGCCTGCATCCCTTGCTCGGCATGATGCCGGACGTGATGCGCACGCACGAGCTGGAAGCCTATGAACCGGGGATACCGCATTTGCTGGACTCGATGGCACGCGAAGTGACGATGGAGCGCGTCGGCTCGGGCGGCATCATGGCGCGGCTGGCTGACGTGCTTGCCGCGACCGTCATCCGCTCATGGGTCGAACGCGGTTGCGGCGACTCGTCCGGCTGGATTGCGGCGGTCAGGGACCGCGAGATCGGGCGCGTGCTGGCCGCCATCCATCTCGAACCGAACCACGACTGGACTGTCGAGTCGCTGGCCAGGATGATGGGCGCCTCGCGGTCGGGATTTGCCGAGCGGTTCGCCACCATCGTTGGAGAAACGCCGGCTAAATATGTCACCCAGGTCAGAATGCACCAGGCGCGGCAGTGGCTGGTGCGCGACCGGATGAAGATCTCCGTCGTTGCCGCGCGTCTCGGCTATGAATCGGATGCCGCCTTCAGCCGTGCCTTCAAGCGCGTCATTGGCTCGGCGCCCAGCCATCTTCGCGCCGAAGAGCAGGGTCCTGCTGATCAACGACACACCTTATGAGATGATCCCCACCTGCCGAAATAAGCGAGGTCGCGGCCTATGACGCGTGGCGCAAATTGACGCCGCTGCCCTTTTCGAACAGCACCACCTTGTCGGAGTTCCAGGCAAAGCGCACCGGCTGCTCGATGGCCACATCGGTCCTGGCCGGCACGGTGGCGCGCAGCATCGCGTCACGAGCGGGCGGCCGTCGGTCGCCGCACTCGCCTTGGCTCCCCCTGAAAAAGGCAGTTCGAAATTCAGCGGCGCCATCACCGCGCAGCCGTTCACCAGCTTGCCGTCGATGAGGTTCATCGGCGGCGAGCCGACGAAGCTAGCCACATAGGTGTCGCGCGGATTGTTGTAGATCTCGTACGGCGTGCCGGTCTGGACGATGCGGCCATGGTTGAGCACGCCGACCTTGTCGCCCATGGACATCGCCTCGATCTGGTCGTGGGTGACGAACAGGAAGGTGGCGCCGAGCTGTATTTGCAGGTTCTTGAGCTCCGTGCGCAGCGCCTCGCGCAGTTTGACGTCGAGCGCCGACAGCGGCTCGTCCATCAGGAACACGCGCGGCTTGCGCACGATGGCACGGCCGATCGACACGCGCTGCATCTCGCCGCCGGACAGCTTGTCGGTCTTGCGGTCGAGCAGGTGCTCGATCCTGAGCGTTCGGGCGGCGGTCGACGCGGTCCTTGATCTCGGCATCGGGTCCTCCGGTCAAGCCGGAGGATGACGGCGTGAGAGTTGAGAGGGCGACGCACACCGACCGGCGCGGACCGGCGCGAGCGCGACCTGCCGGATAGCGTCAGCTGCTGATCATCGCGCTGTCTTGTTGAGAGCGGTGACGACCAGCGCGAGAATCACCGCCGCGGCGGCGATTTCCCACACGAAAGCCTGCTTGTAGAAAGGCGGCGTGGCGAGCTGCGCCTTGCCGGCGAGAGTGTTGGGGTCCGGTGGATTGAGGAAGAAGACGCCGTAGAGATGCGCCGCCGTGATCGAAACCAGCAGCACAATGCAGAAGACCAGCGCCACGACCAGCGCTACGGTCACCACACTGCGCACCTTGACGCCCGGCTGGGCCAACGGCAGCAGGTTGTTGATGAGTCCGGCAAGCACCACGAGACCGCTGCCGACCGCGTACAGGCCGATGGAAAAGGGTTGGAAGATCAGCACCAGCGCCATGACGCCCAGGCCAATGATGAAGACCTCGAGGCAGTACGCGCCGGCCCGGCTCATGCCGGAAGAACGTTCGCTCATGACCGCACCGCCTTTCCGGCGCCATCGAAGACATGGGTTTGCCTGGGATCGGGGCGTAGATTCAGCGCCTCGCCGACCTTGACCCGCTGGCTTCTCGTCACCACGACGCGGATGTCGGCGCCTGCCGCCGTGCGGGCATGAATAAGGGTTTCGGCGCCCATGGGCTCGATGAGCTCGGCCCGGGCGGAGATGGTGCCACGGTCCCCCGTATCGGTCGCGGTGAAGGCGCGGGGGCGGACACCGATCGTCACCTTGCCGGGCTGCAGGCGCGCGACCGCCGCGTCCGTGCGGATCGCCAGATTAATGCCGGCCACGGCCATCTCCGCCGTGCCATCGGCGAAGGTCTTGAGGTCGGCCTCGAGAAGATTCATCTGCGGCGTGCCGATGAAGCTCGCCACGAAAGCATTGGCGGGCTTGGCAAAAACCTCGTGCGGTGAGCCGACTTGCTCGATCAGGCCGTCCTTCATGATGGCGATGCGGTCGGCCATGGTGAGCGCTTCGAGCTGGTCATGGGTCACGATCACGGTTGCTTTGGAGAGGCCCTGCAGCACTTCCTTGATCTGGCCACGCATGCTCTGGCGCAGTTCGACATCGAGACGCGACAAGGGCTCGTCGAAGAGGAAGCAATTGGGGTCGCGGACGATGGCGCGGGCCATGGCGGCGCGCTGCTTTTCGCCCTCGGATATCTGGTTCGGCAGCCGGTCGAGAACGTGCTCCAAGTGGAGGATCGCGGCGACGCGGTTGACGCGGGCAGTCCGCTCAGCCCTGGAAATGCCGTCATGATAGAGCGGGAAGGCGATGTTCTCGCCGATCGATGCCGACGGGTAGAGCGCGTAGAACTGGAACACCATGGCGATGTCGCGCTTTTCGGGCGGCAGGTTGTTCATCACCTTGCCGGCGATGACGACCTCGCCGTCAGTGACGCTTTCCAGCCCGGCGATGACGCGCAGGGTCGTCGTCTTGCCACRGCCGGACGGGCCGAGAAGGCAGACGACCTCACCGGCGGCCACCGACAGGTCAACGTCCTTGACCGCGGTGAAGGAGCCGAAACGCTTGGTGACTTTGCGGAGTTCGATGGTTGACATCTCAGCGCTTCACGGTGCCGAAGGTAACGCCGCGCAACAGATGGTTTTGCAAGAAGAAGGTGACCAGAAAGACTGGGACGAGGAACAGGGTTTCGATGGCGGCAAGCAAAGTCCAGTCGGTGCCGCGTCCACCCGACGACACGGCCTGGTTCATGGCGACCGGGACCGTTCTCGTGTCGGGCCCCGAGAGCAACAGGGCGAAGAGGAACTCGTTCCAGGTGAGGATCAGGCCGAACACGAACGTGGCGGCGAGCCCGGCAATGACCTGGGGCAGGCAAATCTTGAAGAACACCCGCATTCCGGACGATCCGTCGATGCGGGCAGCATCCTCGACGTCTGGCGACAATTCATCGAAGAAGCTCTTCATCATCCAGATGGTGAAGGCCAGGTTGAAGGCGGTGTAGAGCATGATGATGCCGAGATACGAGCCCGACAGGCCCACTACGCGGAACATCAGGATCACCGGAATGATCACCACAATCGCCGGCAGCATGCGCGTGGTCAGGATGATGAACAGGTAGGTGTCATTGCCTTTCAGCGGATAGCGCGAGAAGCCGAAGGCCGCCAGGGTGCCGATGACCAGCGCCAGCAGCACCGACGCCGAGGCGATGAAGATCGAGTTGAAGAAATAACGGTCGAATCCTGTCGCTTCCGGGGCACCGTCCGGCGTCATCGAGCGGGAAAAGACGGACCCAAAATTTTCGAGCGTGGGCTTGAACACAAAATGGTCCGGAATCAAGCCGAACAGCGACGTGGGCGACAGCGTCGGAGGCACCAGGAGCGCGTCGCCCTGCGGTTTGAAGGCGGTGAATATGATGAACAGCACCGGCAGAAAATAGATAAAGGCGACGACGGCCACGGCGAGCGTCCGCCCCCAGCCGGCCTTGTCTACTCCGCTGGCCCTGCCGAAGCCGAGCTTTCCCAATATCGATTCGGCCACGGGTCAGGCTCCCTTCGTACGGCGGTTTGCGAGGTACAGGTAGAGGTTGGTGAGAACGATCACCATGAACAGCATCAGATAGGAGATCGCCGCGCCCTCACTCGTCTTGTTCTGCTCGTTGGCGATGCGGATCAAGTGATAGGAGATCGTCAGTGTGTCGTTGCCGCCCTTGGTGAGGAGGATGACGAGATCCGCCAGCTTGAATGCCTCGATGGTGCGGAAGAGAAGGGCCAACATCAGAAGGCCGCGGATGTAGGGGAAGGTGATCATCCAGAATTGCCGCCAGCTGGAAATACGGTCGATGGCAGCGGCCTCGTAAAGGTATTTCGGCACCGAGACGAGGCCCGCCAGCACAAGGAGCATGACGAAGGGCGACCACATCCATGCGTCGGCGAAAACGATTCCCGCCACGGCACCGACTTTGTTGCTCATCAGGATGAACTGGTTGCCGGAGATGGAATTGATGACGTAGCTGAGAATCCCGAATGTCGGGTCATAGTAGTAGGTGAAGAACACGCCAGAGGCGACAACCGAAAGCATCATCGGTGTCAGCACCAGGATCAACAAATACTTGCGCAGCGGAAATTGCTTGGCGAACAGGATGGCCAGCAGAAAGCCGACGATCATCTGCGCGGAGACGGTGAACACGACGAACATGGCGGTATTGATCAGCGCGCCCCAAGTCGCGTGAGCAGCGAGATCGTTGGTAAGGATCCGGACGTAGTTCCCGAGTCCGACGAAGCGGATCGTCTGCTGGTTTGCCTGGTAGGCGAAGAACGAAAGGCCCAGCGACCACAGCAGGGGGAAGATATTCATCACAAACAGAACGGCGATTGCCGGAGCGACCAGCAGGGCGCCGAAGTAGTGGCGGCGATACGCGTTGACGGTAAATGCGGCCGCGACCAACGCCGCCGCGGCGCCCACCACCCAGAAGGAGACAGCCGCCGGCAAGCCCGCCATTGATATGGCCGACACGACGACAGCGACAGCGATGGCGAGTTTCCAGTTGTGGGCAACAACCGCGGTAAGGCGTGGTGTCAGCAGCGTGCTTGAAACAGCGGTCATGAGAGTCCGAAATATGGAGCGCCTGACGTGGCAATGATGGGGAGCGGCTTTTGCCCGCTCCCCGCAGCTATGTTGGAAGGTTACTGGATAAGGCCAGCGTTCTTCAGGAGGTCCTCCTGGAACTTGGCGATGTTATCCAGGGTGGTCTTGGCGTCCTGCTTGCCAGTGATGGCTAGGTCGTACTGATCCTGCTGCTGGGTGAGCAGTTCGAAGAACTGCGGCACGTGCCACATGTCCTTCTGCCAGTCGAGCGAGTTCGCCCAGGCGCGGTCCCACGGACGATAGGTCACGTATTTCGGATCGCTGTAGACCGACTTGATCGCGGACTGGCCGCCGGCGGCGGCGAACTGGTGCTGGATATCGGGCGAGAGCCACCACTTCACGAAGCCCACCGCTTCCTTGATTTGCTCAGGCGTCGTCCAGGTGGTGAGAACGAAAGGCTGTCCGCCGATCTGTGACGTACGATTCACCTTTCCGTCGGGGCCGCGCAGGCCTGGCGCCAATCCGAACACCAGCTTGTCGGCAACCTTCGACGTCTTGGGATCGAGCGAGGCTTCGCCGAGACCGATCCAGTCGATGTTCATGGCCACCTTGCCTTCACGGAACAACTGGTCCGAGACGAAGATGTCCATGGTGCCGGTCTTGACCACCGGCGGCATGTACTTCAGCAATTTGAGGAAATGCTCCATGCCCTCGATGGACTTCGGGGAGTTTACGACGCCTTCGGCATGTCCGGTCGGGKCCTTGGTTTCATCCCAGATGCCGCCGCCATGCTCCCAGACGAACGTGTGGACCGAGCTCGTCGAGAAGTCGTAGCCTTTGCCTGCCTGATAGGCGATGCCGTAGAAATCGTCATCCAGCACCTGGCCGGCGAGCTTGTCGCCCTTCTTGCGCTGGAAGAATTCGCCAACATGCTCGAACGTGTTCCAGTCCATGGCGTCGATTTCTTCGCCGGTGCAGGGCAGCTTCTCATTGTACTTCGCCTTGAAGGCGGCCTGCTCGTCGTCGTTGCAGAGCACGTCCTTGCGGCCGTAGGTGACCAGCACGTCCGGGAACTGCGGGAAGCCGTAGTAGTTCGGCGTGCTGTTGGGATAGGTCGAGTAGGCGTTGAGCACGGCGGGATGCATCGACTCCATCGCCGCCTTGAGTTCCGGGTCGGCATCGATGAGATCGTTGATCTTGCGGAAGTAGCCGCCTTCGACGAAGGCGCCCAGCCACTGCGAGTCCGACACGATGAAATTGTACTTCTTTTCGCCCGAGGTCAACGAGGCGTTGACGCGGGTGTAGAAATCCGGCCACGGAATGAAGTCGACATCGAGCTTCACGGTATTGCCAGACTTGGGCTTGTACTGCTCGTCGAAGAACTTCTTCATAATGCGGGTCGGGGGCCAATCCGGCACCGCCATCGTCAACGTCACTTCTTCGGCA
>NZ_JBFUDZ010000066.1:0-24214 GCF_056404455.1 Mesorhizobium sp. P2_D1 | reverse complement strand
ATCTTCATGTGCAACCCGTTCGAGACGGCCGACCCGTTGACCAGCAAGACGATTCAGCAAGCCTTCGCGTCGGGAGACACCTATAGTCGGGAATTCCGCATTCTGAAAGTGGACTCGAACCCTGGACCCGGCAACTTCGGGTTGATCGACAACAATCTGAGTTCACTGCGAGATGCCATAGCGATGGGCACCTCTGGTACCTGCTACAACCGCGATGCGCTCACCACGAAAACCGGCGTCACCTTGGGACAAGTCAATACTGGACTGAATACCCGGTTCGATCTCTATAGCGGCTCGCTTAACAAGAATAACAAGGATTGGGCGTACCGGCCTGCGAGCAATGTTCGCAAGGGCCAGAAGACCGGTTGCAGCAAATATGACCCCGTTACGGATGGAACGGCGCTGCCTCTGCCTCCCGGCGCAAACTATGTCGACTCAAAAGGAATGTCAGATCAGATTGCTGCGCAAGGCTTTTGGTCCAGTTATTGGTCGATCAATCACGGCACGACATACCCCAACGTCCCTGCCGCCACCAACCCAACTGGCACCACCACTGTCCCGGCTTCCAGATATGACGTCTATAAATACGAGATTGCGCACGGGCTCGTCGGGGACAAGTCCAAGGCGCCGACAAAAGAATCTGGGACGCCGTCTTGCTTCAAGGGTGACAACCCAACGCCGGATCCTGACCGCCGCCTGCTCAACATGGCGATCGTCGACTGCATCGCCAACCAGGCCAAGATCAATGGCCACACCCAGCTAAAGCCGGATGGCTATGCAAGCGTGTTCATCAACACTCCGGTTCAAAAGCAGGACAACACCAAGGACCCTGACGATCCTTCGGCCGGCGAGAAGCCGATCAGCCTGGAGATCGTCGACGTCGATGGAGGGTTTGCCAACAACACCCTTGTAGACAAAGCATTCCGCAACGAAGCCCAGCTGTATCGGTAGGGCGACATGACCAGGTTGGGCAAAATCATCCGGCGGTTCCAAGGCGACGAAAGCGGCGCCGCCTTGGTGGAAGTCGCGATCACTATACCACTCGTATTGCTATTGTCGGCCGGCGTGTTCGAGTTCTCCAACGTTTTGAACACGCGTCTGCTCCTTGAAGCAGGCGTCGAAGATGCTGCGCGCTATATGGCGCGCTGCAGCAGCGATTGGGCTACTTGCCAGGGCCTGGCACAAAACCTTGCGGCAAATGGGGCGATCGCTGGCGGCAGCGCAAGAGTTCCGGGATGGACCCCGGATCAAGTCTTGATCACCAAGCCTGTTTCCACCCCAGCGGTCGATGGCAGCGGCAACGTGCTTTATCTCAGTAGCACCGGCACGGTGAACGTCGTGCAGGTCAGCACCGAGTTGCCATACAACGGCATCGTGTTCTGGGATTATCTGGGCCTTGGAACCCTCAACATCAACGTATCGCATCAGGAGCGCGTCTTCGGATGGTGATGGAGAACCGAAGGTTCCGCGCCGAGCAGTCGGGCGCCACGATGGTCGAAATGGCCATCGCTCTGCCATTGCTGCTGACGCTGCTGCTGGGTTTTGTCGACTTCGGCTACGCCTTTTTCCAGTGGAACGCCGGGAACAAAGCGGTGCAGGCCGGCGCAAGACTGGCAGAGATCTCTGCACCTGTCGCCAGCGGGCTTTTGCTTGAGACGTTGACGCAGAGCGATGTCACTAAAGTCGGTACCGCGGTGCCCGCAAACACCTACAACTATATCTGCACGGCCAATGCCGCTGGAACCGTCTCTTGCACTTGTGGCGCAGGCGCTACGTGCCAGAACCTGAATGCGAGCCAGGCCGCCTTTGATTTCATTTTCAGCGGCAACGGCAACCGGGCCGGAATGCAGAGGTTCCTGCCAACCTTGGTGAAGTCCGAGGTCAGGATACAATATCAGGCGTCAGGACTCGGATATTGGACGCGCCCTGAGGGGCCGGTGCCGACGATTACGGTCAGCATCACCGACCATCCCTTTCAGTTCTTTTTCCTGGCCGGATTGCTCGGATTCGGAACCATCACCATGCCCTCCATGCTGAGCACGGTCACGGGCGAAGACATGAAGAGCACGTGGACGCCATGAATGCCATCAACACCAAGGTTACACCGACCAAGCGCAAGCAGGTGGCGCTGTTCTCGTCGGATCCGAACTTCAAGCGCGAGGTGGCGACGCGGCTCGAGGCGCTGGCGATCTACGATGTCAGGGTCTCCGAGACGGCCGACTTCCTCAAGGGGCCGCCCGCCGACACGCGACCCGGCATCGTCATCCTCGACCTTGCCAATGGTGAGGTGCTCGGCCAGGCAGGTATCGTCGAGGCGCGGTCCAAATGGGCAAGCGTGCCGCTGATCGCTGTTTCCGGCGAATTGACGTCGGAGCAGACGCGGGTGCTGGTGCGCATGAACGCGTCCGACTGGCTGCACAAGCCGCTCGATGCCAAGGAACTGCTCAACGCGGTGACCTTCCACGACACCGGCAACCAGGGAACGAAAAGCCGGATCATCACCTTCATCAGCGCCAGCGGCGGCGCCGGTGGGACGACACTCGCTTTGTCGGCGGCCGAATACCTGGCCTCGAAATCGGCCGAACGCGCGGCTTCCACCTGCCTGGTCGATCTCGATTTCCAAAGCGCCAATTGCGGTGCCTATCTCAACCTGTTCAACCAGTTCGACCTCGCCGGCATTATCGGCCAGCCAGAACGGCTCGATGTCGAACTGATGGATGTCATCAAGCTGTCGCGCCCGTCCGGCCTGACCCTCTATGCCTTCGAAAGGCCGCAACTGCCTTTCGAGCCGCACGGCAGCGATTTCGTGTTCCGGCTGCTGGACCTCGTCGCCTACCGTTTCGACGACATCGTCATCGACCTGCCGAACATCGAGACGCCCTGGCATAACTCCGTGCTGTCGACCAGCGACGAGATCTTCATCGTCTTCGAACTCAATGTCGCTTCGCTGCGGCAAGGCAAACGGCTCTACAAGAAGATCCGCGAACTGCGCGGCAATGCGGTCAACATCACGCTGGTCGCCAACAAGCACAAGCGCAAATGGTTCGGCAACCACTTCTCGCGCAGTGAGCTCGAGAAGATCTTCAAGGCACCGCACATCAAGTCGGTCGCGCTGGACAATGCGTTGCTGACCGATGCCCTGAATCGTGCGATCCTGCCTTCCGAAGTCGATGGGCGGGCGCGCTTCAACAAGGACCTGAAGCGGATGTTCAAAGAGCGGCTCGATGACGCTGCTGCACGCTAGCTACCGGATCGCCCAGGGGTTGGCCTACGCCAGCCTGCTGGGCGTGGTGTTGGCGCTACCAGTCCAAGACTTCGCCCAGGCGAGATCGAGCCTTTCTGATCGGCCGCCGCTGCCGGCAATGGGCCCCAGCCTGCGCAAGACGGTTGCCTTCGCAACCACCGAGCAGCCAGGAACGATCATCATCCGCAAGAACGAGAAAGCGCTTTACCTGGTGACCCGCCAAGGCCAGGCGCTACGCTACCAGATAAGCGTCGGACGCGACGGGTTTGGCTGGACAGGCGTCGTCAAGGTGGGGGCCAAGACCGAATGGCCGGAGTGGCGCCCGCCGCAGGAAATGCGGGCCCGCCAGCCGGGGTTGCCGAAAATGGTGCCCGCCGGGCCCTACAATCCTCTTGGCGCAAGGGCGCTCTACCTGCTTCGTGACGGTCGCGACACACTCTACCGGATACACGGCACCAATGATCCGTCCGGTGTCGGGTTCGACGGGACATCGGGATGTTTTCGGCTTACAAACACCGATGTGATCGATCTTTTCAAGCGCGTCGCGGTCGGCGCGAAGGTGGTGGTCCAATGACGATGCTCAGCGAACCGGACATGCCGGCGATCGATATCGGAAACCAGGAACCGCGCGAACAGGACGCCATCGAGAAACCGAGCAAGATAAAGACGATCGGCATTCTCATCGCCAGCGGCGGCTTGCTCCTCACCGTGGTCAACATGGCGGCCGCGATCTATCTCTATCGCGGCATGAACGACTTGCGTTTCGTCGAAGCGCGGCTGGAGCAGCTCGGGGCGTTCGAGCAGCGGATCGCGGCACGGCTCGACACGGTCAACAACGGCTTCCAGAGCCGGTTCGAGAAACTGGACAGCCAACTGCAAGGCAGCTTCAACGAGATCAATAGCAACGTTGCCCAGCTGGCACTGACTAGGCCGATCGCCGGCGACGAGGCCACGCCGGGTGCGGTGGAGCCGCCGGAGATGACCACCAGCACGCTGGCGGAAGCGCCCGAAGCTCTCGAAGGCGCGAGCGCGAGCGAACCCAGTATCACGCCCAGGAAGAGGGCCGCACCGGCGTCGCCCCCTCCCCCAAGCTCCAACTACCAGCGCATCCAGCAGCCTGACGGCAAGGTCTATTACAAGAGGATCAATTAGACCTCGTAGGGTATGGATTTTGGCAGGGCACTGGTGGCGAATGCCGCCCGCTCCAACTCTTTAGTTCTGACGCGACTCCCCAAGGAAAGCGCTACGCGCTTTTCCCGGAAACCCGTTTCACATTTTTCCCGGAATTGCTGTAGAGATCGCGGGATTGCTCAGAGATCGCGCTGCAGGGCCATGATGCGGGAGGTCCGGGCTTCAAACCGCGCCCGCGCTTCGTTGAGGAAGACGACGTGGCAGTACACACAGGCCGCAGCGCCCAGAAGCAGCACCAGGCTGTTCTTCAAGGTGAAATCCATCGCCAGCGCGAACGGAAGACCCCGGGGCGTGGTGAAGGCGGCGATCGTGCTCGCCGTTTCCGAGTGGCTGCCGACCGCGATCATCAGCCCGGCGAAGAGCAGGGCGACGTGGTTCGTAAGGAAGAAGAAGGCCGACCCCCGGGTCTGGCACGCCATCCAGCAGACGATCGATGCGGCGCCAAGGATGGCGGCGTCGGCAGCCATCGAGCCACCCAGGTAGGCGTTGACCTGCTGCCAAAGCATCGTCGACAAGGGGCGCAGTTCAAGCCATACCCACCATGCGGTAGGGCTGGCTGGATAGATTCCCAGCAAGAAGGCTGCCATGCGTTCCCCTGCCAGGATCGCAAGAATGAGAAACGGGAAGGCAAAAAGCAGAAGCGGCTTGCGTTTCATGTTCCCTCACAATCTGCAAGTTAAGATAGACCGCGAAGATTGCGCAAGGCTTAACATCTCGCGCCGCCACGAAGCGCCGACCCGCAGCGAGGGCCGCCCGATCTACGGGAAGTTCGGGCTCGGGGGGAACCGCCCGAGGCGAAGTAGGCGCCAGGCTGGAGGGCGGCGGGGCTATCGCCAGATCTCAGAAGACCCAAGGACTTCCCAGATGCGAGCGTGCTGATCTGCGCAACGCGGACAGTCGAGCGGCCGGGAATCGATCAAAGATTGAAGACGTGCGAAGCCGTCAGACCGGCGAGCAGCACGCCCGCAAGGAGAGCGACGATCGAGGCGAGGAACCAGCGCAGCGTGACCTGATAAACCGGCTCGTCGTCGTCTCGTGGGAGCAACGACCGCCACAGCGCAACGAACTGAAGGACGATGGCCAGTGCCAGCAGCAGCGTCGCCAGGATCGAGGCAAACGTCCATCCGCCCTCGACTTCGAAATTCCAGTACCGCAGGAAAAGAAGCGAAAATCCGAGCAGCACGGTGATCGCGGAGATGACACCTTGTCGGTAGCCAGCGGGCAAGGGAACTCTGCGCTCAAAACCTGTTTCCTGCTGGCGATCGATCTGGCGATCGGGATAGTCGTCCGGGCGGTTGGGCTGGTCGGTCATGCTGTTCACAATATCGCCGGCGTCGGCATCGTCAAATGGTGACGATCTTCAAGGTATCGCTCGCCGTAGACGATGCGATCTTCTTCCGCCTCAAGGTCAGGAAATCGTGCCTTCCCGCGGCGCCCGTTCGAGCAGCCCGGCCTCTATGAGGACAAAGGCGCCGGTGCAGGGGACCAGTTACCAAGAAGGCCACCCTACACGTCCTTGTCCTCGAGCGCCCTGCGCATGCGCCTGATCACCGCGGCGCGACCCCGTTCATCGGTCGCCGCGCTGACCGCCTCGTTTACGTCCAGGAGAAGCTTTGAAAGCTCATTGTGCCAGTCGAGGCGGGCAATCTTTTCCGGCTTCAATCGGCGGGGCTCGTTGACCTCGACCGGCAAACTGCGACCGGGAGTCAATTGGAAAGCATCGTCCAGCCTCGGGATGATGATCTTGTCGTCGGGTATCAGTCCTGCAAGCCTTCTACGCAGGCCGCCGAGTCCAGCCTCCTCTCCATGCGTCAAGAACACCTGCTGCTTCACCGGAGTTCGGGCCCTGATCCAGGCGACCAGTTCACTGGCATCGGCATGTCCGGAATAAAGGTCGAACAGGCTGATACGGGCCTTGACCTCGACTTCCTCACCCTGGATGCGCACGCGCTGCGCGCCGTCCAGCAGGATCCTCCCGAGCGACCCCTGGGCCTGATATCCGGCCATCATCACCGTGGCGTTCCTGCGCCAGAGATTGGCCTTGAGATGATGGCGGATACGCCCCGCGTCGCACATGCCACTGGCTGCAATCACCACGAAGAAGCCACTCAGGCGATTGATCGCCTTGCTCTGCTCCACTGTCTCGGTGAAGCGCAACTCTTTTGAACCGAGGGCCTGGCGCAGCACGTTGCCCTGTTCGATCTCGTCGGCATGCCGGTCGAAAATCGCGCTGGCGCGCGTCGCCAGCGGCGAGTCAACAAAAACCAGGGCTGATGGCACCTCCCCGGCTTTCATGAGCAGATACAGGTCGATCAGCAGTTCTTGCGTCCTCTCGACGGCGAAGGACGGAATAATGAGGGGGCCGCCGGCCTTGGCGGCGCCGCGCACGACGTCACCGAGCTGAGATCGCCGCCGTTCGGGCGAAACGTCCGGGCGGTCCCGGTCGCCATAAGTCGATTCGCAGATCAGATAGTCGACGTCGGCCGGCCCCTCAGGATCGGTCTGAAGCAGCTTGTGGCCTGGGCCGATGTCGCCCGAAAACACGATGCTCAGCGGCACATCATGTCGGTCGATCTCGAGCTCTACCGACGCCGAACCAAGCAGGTGGCCCGCGTTCCAGAAGCGGGCGCGAACGCCTTCGGCGATGGTGGTCCATTCGCCATATTCCGAAGCCCGAAACAATATCATGCACGCGGCGGCATCCTGCTGACCGTAGATCGGCTCGACGGGCGGGCGCCCGCGCTGCGCATTGCGACGGTTCAGGTGCTCGACCTCCATCTCCTGGATATGCGCCGCGTCCGGCAGCATGACCGAGCAGAGATCAATGGTGGCACGGGTCGTATGGATCGGACCAGAAAAGCCCTGTTTGACCAGTTTCGGCAAAAGGCCACTGTGGTCGATATGCGCATGGGTCAGGATGACGGCGTCAATCGCGTCCGGTGGAAACGGGAACGCACCATAGTTCAGTTCCCTCTCGGACTTGGAACCTTGGAACAGGCCGCAGTCGATGAGGATGCGCGAATGCGGCGTCTCGATTTCATAACACGAGCCGGTGACACCATGGGCCGCGCCGTGGAAGCGCAGGACTGGATCCGTCTCGCCTCTCATCTCGCGCCGACCTAATGCGACAGGAGAACAGGCAGGCGCATATCGGCGAGAATGCCCTCGGTGGCTCCGCCGAGCACGAAGTCCCTGACGCGGGAATGGCCGAATCCACCCATCACAAGCAGGTTGCCGCCGATCTTGAGAGCGTGTTCCTGTAGGGCAGTTCCGATCGAACGTTTCCCCGCTTGAATAGAGGCGGCCTCGGCCACCAGGCCACGCGTCCTCAGGCCCTGCGCAAGGCGTTCGCCGATGTCCTGCCCCGGAAGCGGTTTTTCGTCAGTCACGGTCACAACAGTGACCATCGAGGCACGTTCGAGAAACGCCTTTGCATCGGCAACGGCCCGGGCGGCGACTCGGCTGCCGTCCCAGGCGATAACGACATGTCCAAGAACCCCGACGTCAGTGGAGTCGGGAAGAAGCAGGGTCGGTCGACCCGAACTGAACAATATCGCCTCGGCTATCATCCGCGCCGTCTGGTTGGCCGGCGCCCAGCCAACCAGACAGATATCGAAATAGCGGGAGTGGTTTGCGGCAACCTCGCCCATCAGGGCCGGTGGTGCGCTCAGCCCCTGCGTCGTGAGGGCCACACCGCTATGTGCCGCTTCTTGCGTAATGGCCTCTAGCAGAACACTGCCGCACGTGCGGCTGGTCGCCTCGACCTCTCGTATCTTGCTCGGAAGATCAAGCAGGTAGCTCGACAGCGCGTTCGAAACGTCGGGAATGTCGACATTGATGGCAACAGCATCAAGCGATGCGTCGATCTGCTTGACGAGGGCGACCGAGTTCGCCGCGATTTTCGAGGAGTTCGCGTCTGGATAAGTCGCCAAGGACAGGGATGCCATCAGCTTCATTGGAATCGTCTCCATGGTCGAACGGCCAACTGCCATCACCATCTTGTAGTCACGATGGATGAGACGAGCTTTGACCCAGCGCAAATGCGATCCTTCAAATACTGAGCAGCAGGCTCGGCCAAGCTGAGCCCAGCTAGCGCCGCGAGATGGAGTTGACTTGGAGGGCCGCGTCACTGCCTATCTTGGCGCTTCGCGGGTTTTGGGGTGACAGCGTGATTGCCGTCGATCAGCCTTTCCATGTCGGCTGGCGCGGATGGATGTCGTCCTTGAAGGCGTCGAAGCCCTTCCAGGCAGGTTCGATCAGATCGCAGCCCGGCATGGGCGTGAAGGGCGACGGCTCGCTGAGCTGCATCGTCGGGATGTAGCGCGGACAGTTCGGGAAGATCACGCGCGCCTCCACGCGTACCATCATCTGTGCGCCGACCGTCCTGCCTGTTAGCGGATCGTCTCGGTCGATTCGGGCGGCGCCGTTAACGCGCAGGCGGCGCGGCGTGCCGTGCATGGCGATGAACAACAGCGCGACGTTCGGATTGACGTCGAGGTTGCCGAGGCTCCTGAACATGCCGTTGCCGTCATAATCCGGGAACGCCAGCTCCGATGGCCCAATGACACGCACGAAGCCGGCGGGGCCGCCCTTGAACGAGCAATCTGGCCGTCCCTCGGCGTCGACCGTGGCAAGAAAGAAGTAAATCGCATTCTCGATGAACGCCTTATCCTCGTCGGTGAAGGCCGTCCGTGCCATCTCTGCCAGGCGGTCAGCGATGCGCCGGCTCTCGAAGCGGTCCTGCAGAGAGCGATTGCCTTCGTGGTAGAATGCTTCGCCGGTCATGGACGTTCCTCCTTCACAACTCGGGTGATGGTCCGATCCTGAGTGATGCGGCAAGTCGTACGACAGGCGCGAGGCCCTCGCCGCCGGTAGCATGGGCTGCCTGCGATGCAATCGCGAGAGAAAGCCAGGCACGAGCACCAGATCGCGCGAGCTCATGCCCATCGCTCGGTACGCGATCCTCGCCATCACTTCTCGAATGTCGGATCTTGGCCGGGCGCATCGTCTCATTCCGGAAGCACTGAGGACCTCGATCGTTTTACACGATATCAAGGGCCGATCATATCGGAGTGTCGAACCGCAATGGTGTCGCGCCTGGCGCGTGCCCTGGTGGGCGCCCGGTCCGGTCGCCGCATGCAGGGGCCTCAAGACTGCAAGACATCGGCTTCGACCTCTAAGCTGACGTAAG
Organism: Mesorhizobium sp. P2_D1; assembly: GCF_056404455.1. Taxonomy (NCBI): domain Bacteria; kingdom Pseudomonadati; phylum Pseudomonadota; class Alphaproteobacteria; order Hyphomicrobiales; family Phyllobacteriaceae; genus Mesorhizobium; species Mesorhizobium sp. P2_D1. Next base: position 14,588 of record NZ_JBFUDZ010000066.1, on the reverse strand, counting down.
GTCAGAAAGTCAATGACTCGAGTGCACCGCTCCAATAAACTGGTCATTGATGGTCGGCAGGGAGTTAGCCACGCAACCCTAAAAATCCAACCCAGCGCGGTGCGAAGAATGATACTCAGGGAGGGCATCAATGAGTTCATACGATTCCGACAAGGTTGCCAAACTTCATCGGGAATTGCACAGCCATCTTCCGCCTGAACCGGCGCTTCGCCTGAGAGCACTGGAGACGGTTCTGGTCGAGAAAGGCTTTCTGGCGGCCGACGCCGTGGACAAGTGGCTCGACGACTACTCGGAAAACGTAGGTCCGATGAATGGAGCCAAGGTCATCGCGCGGGCGTGGACTGATCCCAAGTTCGCCGAACGCCTGGCGAAACATGCGGCTGAGGCGTTTTCGGAAATCGTCCCAAGCGTCAGGAAGGATTACCCCCTTGTCGCAGTGTTCAACACGCCGGAGATCCACAACGTTGTCGTCTGTACCTTGTGTTCCTGCTATCCAGTTGGAATCTTGGGAATGTCTCCATCTTGGTACAAGTCGACCGAGTACCGGGCGCGAGTGGTCCGCGATCCGCGTGGCGTTCTCGCCGAATTCGGAACCGACCTGCCGGACAAGGTTCAGGTCACGGTGTGGGACTCGACTTCAGACCGGCGGTACATGGTGGTCCCGGAGCGCCCAGAAGGGACGGACGGCTGGACCGAAGAGGACCTCGCCGACCTCGTGACGCGCAATGCAATGATCGGGACGATGAGGGATCTGTCGCCAAAGCAGGAGGAGGGGTGATGGATACGGTTCACGACCTCGGCGGCAGACAAGGGTTCAGACCGATCCCGAACGTCGCAGAAGATGACTCGCCTCTGTTTTCCGATGAATGGAAGGCGCGCACATGGGCGATCGCCATGATGTCGATGAAAAAGTTGACGACGGATCGCACGGGCTGGACGCTCGATTGGTATCGCCACGTCTTGGAAAGGCTTCCCCCGGACGCCTACCTCGGCCTCGACTATTTCGAGAAGTGGATTCTGGCCATGATGGTCACGTCTGTGGATGAAGGCGTCGCGGGCGTTCAGGAGTTCTTCGATGGCATGGCCTCAAGTCGAACCTTCGAATACGAGTCGCCCAGGCCTGCGGTCGAGGTCCCGCCCACAGAGGCAAGGTTCAAGGCTGGCGACAAGATTGTGGCACGGCGCGACGTCGCCACAATGCACACGCGGCTGGCTGGGTATGTCCGCGGCCGGCCCGGGGTTGTCGACAGCGTGAACGGACCACAGCCTTTGCCCGACGAGAAAGCTGTCGGCACGATACGGCGCGAGCAGACATTCGTCGTGCGGTTTCGCATGTCGGATCTTTGGCCTGAAGCCGGCGACAGCGCAGACAGCCTGCAGATCGACATGTGGGACAGCTATCTTGAGCCGGCCTGAGATTGCCCGTCGCGCACGGCGCCATCGCGATGGCGAACCTGTCTTCTCCGAGCAATGGCACGCTCAGGTCATTGCGCTGGTCGACCTGCTCATCGCCGACGGAAAGATCGAAGCCGAGGATTGGTCTCAGACCCTGGGCGCCGAGCTCGATCTACGGGCGGCCGATACTGCCATTGACCCCGACGCGATCTATTACGGGGCCTTTCTCAGCGCTCTGGAGCAGATATTGGACAAGAGCCAGTTCGCACCACGGGCCGAGGTGGACAGACGCCAACAGGATTGGCGAAACGCCTACCTGAATACACCGCATGGCAAGCCAGTGGCCCTGGGTCCGCAAGCAGATTCAATTTGACTGTAGGCAGCGGTGCGTGTTGCTGTCCACCCTTTGCAACGCGGCCACCCAATCGCCTATCGCTACCGGCCCGGCACCTGAGCGATCCCGTTGCAATCGACCGTGCGGTCTGAACGCACGGTGTAGCTGGCGTGGATCACCTGACCCATGTTCATGGAGATTTCACGCACCAGCTTTCGACGAACTGCAGTCGCGAACATAGCGGCCTCGGTTACGCCGATTGTAAATGCGTCTGGCCCGCCAATGACGCAGCGCTCGAAATAGTATTGGAGGTTGGAGCGGTCGTACATCGCAAACCCGTCGGCCCCGCCAATGCGGGGCATTGCGATAGGCAGCCCGTTGATCGTCACGCCTTCCGCGAGAAGAACCTGCCGGATGGGGTCAAGGAGCGCTCCGGCATTGTTGGGTCCGTCGCCGGATACGTCAATAACCCTGCGCGGGCTGCGCAAGCCACTCTTCGCGAACTGATCATTCGCGGCCGACAATGCGCCGGAAATCGACGTTCCGCGGCCTTCAGTCAACGGCAGCGCCGCAAGCCTGTCTGCCAAAGTCAGAACATCGTCGAGGCTTTCGACAATTGTCCACGGCACAATGACTGTTTGCTGACGTGGGCCGGCCCACTCCAGATAAAGCACTGCGATCCTGCCCCGCTCTCCCGACTTGATTGCCCTGGCGATGTCCGTGTGGCGGAAAGCATCGACGTAGCCGTCGCGTTGCACTCTTTGCTCAACCTTGCTCATCGAGGGCGAGACGTCCACGGCAAGGATCAATTGCAGATCGACTTCAGTCAGGTCTTCTGCGCGACGGTCGGTCGAGTAAGCCTGTGACGCCATCGCGAAGAACAGACTGAGCAGGCAGAGGCCCGTGAGCCGTGGCACCGGTCTTGCTCCGGCAGATCGAGCAATCCGCACCAAGTAGTCCATGGAGAGCCTCCCGCTGAGAATGCAATTGTCGGTCCGAGCGTCTCTTTGGTCACGAACGGCTTCCGATCATTCGCCGAAATCTGCGCTCCCCGCCGGTCTGGATGGCGATGACTCTTCGCAGCGCGAACCGTGCTAAGATCGAAGAATTGGACTGCGGCTTCGTGCGTGAGGGAACCGGCTTGAATAGCTCGCCGCCCACGACGTTCGTACTCAACGGCATTACCGCCGATCTGAGCAGCGAGACCTTGCGCGACAAGTCCAACAGGACAATCGCACTTCGCCACCAGACCTTCGCGGTGCTTCGTCACCTTCTGGAGAACGCTGATCGCGTCATCACCAAGGACGACCTGATGAAGGCAGTCTGGAACGGGATAGCCGTGACCGACGACAGCCTGGTGCAATGCATTCACGAGATCCGTGCGGCGCTCAACGACAATCGGCAGGCCGTCGTGCAGACGGTGCCGAGGCGCGGCTACAGGTTGGTCCTTCCCTCAAATGCCGCACCGAGAATGGCCACCATCCTGGCAGCCGAAGTGGCTCCTGAGGGCCGGCTGACCGGCAAGGATGAGCGGAGCACTGCTGCAACTTTCCGGACATACAGGCAGATCATCGATCGGCTGCTGGTTCAACATGCAGGCGGTGTGTTCTGGAGCGCCGAAGAGAGCGTGGTCGCGGAGTTTGCCGGCCCTGTCGAGGCGATGCGGTGTGCGGGCGAGATCCAGCATGAGGTCGATAGGCGGAACCGCGAAGTTCCCGAGGCAAAGCGCCTGCGCTTCCGCATCGGCGTTCACCTGGGTTATGCCGTCGCCGAGGGCGACCACCTCGCGGGCGAGGCCGTCGAGATCGCCGCTCATCTGCAAACGTTGTCACGACCGGGCGGGATTTGCGTCACGGAAGCGGTCCAGGCCCAGGCTCAAGACCGGCTCTCGCTGGAATTCATCGATCTCGGCGAGCACAAGCTGAAGGACGTCGCACGTGCCTTGCGCATCTTCCGCGTACCCCTTGCTGCGGAGGAACCGGTCAGGTCACCATTTCGTGGTCTCGATGCCTTCGAATTCGAAGATGCCGATCTCTTCTTCGGCCGAGCGCGGGCGATTGCTGCCTGCATTGCAAGACTGGAGCGGCAGGCAGCTAGCGGCACGGCATTCCTTCTCATTTACGGAATGAGCGGTTGCGGCAAGTCTTCGCTCCTGCGCGCTGGCCTGCTGCCGTCATTGACACAGCCTGGAGCCGTAGCAGGCATATCCTTGTGGCGCCGCTGCCTGATCCGCCTCTCCGAAGGACCGGATGCATTCGCTGTGCTGGCTGCGGCACTGCTTCGCGAAACTGCTGTGCCGGAGCTGGCCTCCGAAGTAACAGCCGCGGAGTTTGCTCGGCTCTGCAGGAGCACGCCGGATCGGGCACTGGCGATGGTCCGACAGGCACTTGGCAAGGCCGCCGGGCCGGCCCGCTCGCAGATCAGATTGCTTGTCGCCATCGATCAGCTGGAGGAGCTGTTCACGACCGAGAGGCAGCCGGCGACGCGCGAGGCCCTTGTGCGTTTCATGGCGGTGCTGGCCGCGAGCGGACTGGTCTGGGTGATAGCGGCGATCCGTTCGGACTTTTTTCACCGCTGCGGAGAGGTCCAGGGTTTCTCAGCGCTCAAGGACGGCCTCTCCAGCTACGAACTCCTGCCGCCGACTGGCCCAGAGATCGGGCAGATCATCCGCGAACCGGCGGGCGTCGCCGGACTCCGCTTTGAGGAGAGTGCCGAGTTGGGGCGGCTCGATGATGTCCTGCAGGAGGCAGCAGCTGCCGATCCCGGATCATTGCCGCTTCTCGAGTTTGTGCTCGACGCATTGTACCAGGCGGGCCGCGAGCGCCGAGTTCTCACCTTTGCGCATTATCGCGCGCTCGGCGGGCTCGAAGGCGCAATCGCGCGCCGCGCCGATGAAGTCGTGGACTTGCTGGCGCCCAACATCCAGGAGGCCTTACCCGCGGTGCTGCGCGCTCTCACCACGGCAAGTCCTGGCGATGAAACGGTCACGGCACGTCCGGCCCTATTCACCGAAATTGCAGGCACTCCCGCGCGATCGGCCCTCGTCACGGCCCTGATCGACGCACGGCTCCTCGTCAGCGACGAGGACGCCGGAGGGCATGTCTTCGTCCGCGTTGCACATGAAGCACTGTTGAGCCGTTGGCCGCGCGCCAGTGACATTGTGAATGCAAACCGGAACTTCCTCGAGACGCGCGACCGCCTCAGGGCCGACGCTCACCGTTGGCACCTGGAGAATAGGAATCGAGAGCTTCTCCTTCCGTCTGGCAAACGTCTCGCAGAGGGTGAAGAGCTGATGCTGTCAAGGCGGGAGGAGGTCGACGATGACGTCCTTGAATACATCGAGGCGTCTTTGCGCGCCCATCAGCAGAGAGAGGAGAAGGACCGGCAGGCAGAGCTGGCACTGATCGAGGCCGCCCAAGAGGCAAAACGCGAACGCCTGGAGCGCGAGGCCGAGCGCCGGAGCCTCGCGGCTGCCGCGGCAAACCGGCTAGCCGGACGTACGCGCAATGCCGCGATTGTGGCGATAATGCTCGCTCTCATGGCAGGCGCAGGCGCACTGGTCGCCTTCAGGGCGCAGGAGGAGGCAAGGTGGCAACGAGACCAGGCGCTGCGCAACCAGTCTCTTTCGCTCTCGTTCCTTTCGGAGCAGTCCACGGCAAGAGGCAACACCGAGGCTGCGATCCTGTTGGCGCTTGAAGCACTGCCCTCGAAAGACCAGTCCGAGCGGCCATATCTCTTCGAGGCGGAGGCAGCCCTCTACAAGGCTCTGCTGGCGCACCAACAGATCAAAATCTTCCGGCATGGCGCCGGCGTGACGTATGCGGCATTCAATCCGACCGGCGATCGCATCGTCACCGCGTCCTACGACAAAACCGCAGGCGTCTGGGACATCTCCAGCGGTGCCGAAACTGAAGTTCTGAAAGGTCATGAAGAGGCCTTGGAGAGGGCTGAATTCAGCCCGGACGGAAGCCGTATCCTGACGGCCGCGAGGGACGGCACTGCACGCCTCTGGAACGCCGTCTCGGGAGAACAGCTCTTCATCCTGCGGCCGGTAGGCAATTATCCGACGGCAATCTTCAGCCCGGATGGCACCCGGGTGCTGACGGCGGGGGAGAACAGCGATGCAACGCTCTGGGATGCTCGGACCGGAAAGAAAGTGCTAGGTGTAAGAAGCGACGCATATACGCGTGCTGCTTTCAGTTCAGACGGCCGCAGCTTCGCGACGGCAGGCAAGCATTTTGTTTCGATCTGGAATGCCGCAGACGGCGCGCTGACGCAGTCAATCCGAGTGACCTCCTGGCCCTACAGCCTGGCGTTCAGCCCGGACGGAAGCCGCATACTGGCCGGCCCGTGGGGTTGGCATTCACACCGCGACACGTCCAGCCTTTTCGATTTGTCGAAAGGAACGGAGATCGCAAAGTTGGCCGGCAGCAAGAGCGACACGCAATTGAACGGCGTAATTTTCAGTCACGGGGGTCAGCGAATCGCCACGGTATCCCTCGATGGCACTGCCCGGATTTGGGATGGAGCGTTGGGAACGCTGGATGACCTGCTCGGCCAGGAGGTTTCGGGGTTGAAGCCAGACATCGACACAGATGAACGCGATGTGGAGATGAACGGTGCTTTCACCCCGGACGACCGCTTCCTGGCGACCGCCTCGATCAATGGGCCGATCCGCATCTGGGACGCTGAACGCGCCTCGTTGGTGACGACCATCGCCGGTCATGAATCTTTGGTCGAGCATCTGGAATTCAGCCCGGTTGACAGCAACATTCTTCTCACTGCTTCACACGATGGCACCGCTCGGCTGTGGGATGTCGACGGCGCCCTGACGACCGCGCTCTCACATGAATACAGGCCGACTTTCGCGGTCTTCAGTCCCGACAATGTCCATCTGCTGACCGGTGGCGGCGACAGCGCGGCGCATCTTTGGGATGTTATAAGCGGGCGCGAGATAATCCGGCTCGATACCCATGAGATCGTTCAACGCGCGACGTTCAGTCCCGATGGAAGGCGCGTCGCGATGGCATCTCTTGGGGGCCAGGTCCGAATTTGGGATGTGGCCGGGGGATTCGAGACCGCCCAGTTCCGATCCCATGGCGGACTGATCCAGATCCAGTTTGGTCGCGATGGCAAATCGCTTGTTTCCGCATCGATCGACGGTACGGCACAACTGTGGGACGCGGCGACCGGTACCGAGCAGGCCGTCATCAATACAAGCAGTAATCTGCCGCAGGCCATTCTTAGCCCCGACGGACGTCTGGTCCTCTCGGCCAGGGAAGACAATGCGGGCCACCTCCTGACGACTAGTGGGACCGAGCTCAGGGCCCTTGTGGGGCATCAGGATCGCATCACGGCAGCGGTCTTCAGCCCGGACGGTCAACTGGTCGCCACAGGCTCGCTCGACCACACGGCTCGCATTTGGTCGACCTCGGACGGAGCAAACGTCAGAACGCTAGTGGGACATACCGGCGAGGTGACGGTGGTCTCCTTCAGTCCCGACGGTCAGTCGCTGCTGACCGGCTCGCGTGATGGAACCGTCCGAATCTGGAGCGTCTCTGGCGGACAGGAAAGGGCCGTTCTTAGGGGCCACAGCGGCGCGGTGGACAGCGCCCAGTTCAGTCCCAGCGGTTTGTATGTCGTAACCGCGTCCTCGAAAGATCGCACGGTCCGGCTATGGGAGACGCAATCGGGGCGCGAGATTGCCGTCCTTGCCAGCCACGACGAAGCAACCGTTCTACTGGGCTTTACACGCGCAACTTTCAGTTCCGACGGCACCCATGTCGCAATTGTTTCCGGCGAAGAAAGGGTCCGCATCGTTCGCGCCTTCCAGACACCCAAGGACCTCATTGACTTTGCACGGCGCACCGTGCCTCGCGAACTCACCCCTTGCGAGCGGCGAAGCTTCTTCCTTCCTGAAGACCCTGCAATTGGTACTTGTCCGGGCTGAGGTCGACAATGGAGTCAGATTTTGCCGCCTGAGCCGGCTGCTGGAACGGGCAACTTAACGCCGCATCTCGACCGTAGAGGCCAGCTTTGCCGCTTCCTGAAAGCTGACGTCGCAGGCGACCACGCTGGCGGTCGTGGTGGCGTCGGCGCGAAAGGTCGACGCTCAACCGAGTACATGTTGCGCCTTGCCGGACGAGGCAAACGGAAATTTCAGCAGCTGCGTCCTTCTATTAAACGCGAGAGCGAGCCATGATGCCTATCGTATTCATCCCGAGACAATTCATCCCAAAGGGAAGCGAAACGGGCGTATGCGCAGTTGGGTGACAAGGTTCTGGCGCTCGCTTTCCGCCGGCGGCCTCGTTTTGGGCACGCTGTTCTTCGTCGCCTCGCTTACTCCGACGCTCATTCCCCGCACCTACCTGACCCAAGGCGTGCTGTCCGGGGCATGTTTCGCCGTCGGATACGGCATCGGAGTCGCCTGGCGCTGGCTATGGACCTATATGGAACTGCCGGAACCGCGTGAGCGGCCTCTACTCTCTCTCAAGATTGCTGTCGCGGCCGCTTGCGCCGTCATCGCCATACTGTTCCTGTGGTGGGCGGCGGAATGGCAGAACTCGATCCGTCGACTGATGCAGCTCGAACCCGTGACGAGCGCGCATCCGGTTGAGGTCTGTTTCATTGCGATCGCTACGTTTCTGCTGGTCATCGCGCTTGCCAGGCTCTTCAAAGGTATCTCCCGTTGGATTTCAGAAAAGTCGGGCCGCTTCGTCCCACGCAGGGTTTCGAAGGTGATCGGTTTCGCAGTCGCGATACTGTTGTTCTGGACGATGGCAAACGGCGTGCTCTTCCGCTACGTGCTGCACTTGGCCGATTCGTCCTTCGCGGCGGTTGACGCCCTCATCGAGCCGGACCGGCCGCAACCTGAATCTCCGCTCAAGACCGGCAGCTCGGCTTCCCTCGTCCGCTGGAAAGAACTTGGAAGGGCAGGACGCGAATTCATCGCGACAGGACCCACCGCCGCCGAGATACGCGCGTTCACGCACGCCGATGCGCTCGAACCTATCCGGGTCTATGTCGGGCTCGGTGCCGCCGACACGGCGGAGGAAAGGGCGCAAATCGCCCTCGATGAATTGAAACGCGTCGGCGCCTTCGAACGCTCCGTACTCGTCGTCATCACCCCCACCGGCACCGGCTGGGTCGATCCCTCTGCGATGGATACGGTCGAGTATCTCCACCACGGCGACGTGGCGAGCGTGGCCCAGCAGTACTCCTACCTGTCGAGCCCGCTATCGCTGCTGCTCGAGCCGGAATACGGCTCGGAGGCTGCAAAGGCTTTGTTTGCCGCAGTCTATGGATACTGGACGACGCTCCCGCACGAGAGTCGGCCGAAACTCTATCTGCATGGCCTGAGCTTGGGAGCGATGAATTCCGAGAGTTCGATGGAGCTTTTCGGGATGCTTGGTGACCCTGTCCAGGGGGCTCTGTGGAGCGGTCCGCCGTTCAAGAGCAGAATCTGGCGCAGCGTGACGGAGCATCGCAATGCCGGGTCACCGGCCTGGCTGCCGCAATTCCGAGACGGGTCCTTCGTCCGTTTCATGAACCAGAACGGCGACCCCGGTCCGAGCGACGCGCCCTGGGGTCCGCTGCGCATCGTCTACCTCCAGTATGCGAGCGATCCACTGACGTTCTTCGCCTATAGCGATTTCTATCGCCGTCCGGACTGGATGAATGCGCCGCGCGGCCCGGACGTCTCGCCGGAGCTGCGGTGGTACCCGATCGTATCGATGCTGCAGCTCGCCCTCGACATGGCCGTGTCGACCAACTCGCCGATGGGCTACGGACATGTCTTTGCGCCCGAACACTACGTCAATGCGTGGCTCGCCGTGACTGACCCACAGGGGTGGTCGGCCGACCAGATAGCGCAACTGAAGCAACATCTTGCCGCGCGCGCCAGGATGTGATCCCTGCTTGCGATGGGCGCCTCATGCGATCGTTTCGCCGGTTCGAACGGCCGGCCGCGGCGGCCGGACCCGCGACGAGGTCACCGCCTGATGCGGTGCATATCTACGACACGGCCATTGCGCGCGTTCAACCCGATTTCAAACAGACCGTTGGCGCGGCGCGCCCGATAGGTGAAAAGGCGCCCGCGGCAATCCACTCGCCGGACGTTCCAAAAACCACGGCTGCGCAGCAGTCTCTCGCCCTCTCGGCATGTGATCGCCCGGCCATTGTTGAGGCTGGTGCCGATATTGATGTTGATCGTGACGGCATGGGCGGGCGCCGGCAGAGCCAGGGGCACGACAAGACTGAGAACGAGACCCAGGCAAGCAAACAAGGGACGAGGCATGGAACTCTCCGTGACGTTGCTTTGGTTTCCCTAGAATCAACTCCCCCGAAAAGCGTATTGTCAAGGGACTAACTTCGAGCGCGACGGTCAGGCCGCCCGAGGCCGAGCCTGTGAGCGCAGGCGAGGATGTTGGCCGCGATGGCCAGCGAGACCAAGGGCCGGCCCTTGATCCCAAGCACCCAATTGCACACGATCTCGAAAGCCGGGACCGCCGCAACCACCGCGCCGGAGCCGACAAGGCTGGCCACGCTGAAGATTGGCAGCACCGAAGCGTTGGCACCGGCGTCCGTGGTGGCACGCAGGGTCGGCAGGCGGTTGCCGACGTGGCGCTCCGCGTAGTTCCGACAAACCGGATAAATCGTGTGATTGCCTAACCCCGACAACTCCTGTGCTTACGGCACAGAAATCATGCAAGCTTGCGTGTTGGGCGGCATACCAGTATTTTGCAGTCGCGGGGGATTTTCTGCAAAAAGGCCCCATCATGTCGGACAAATCTGTAAAGGGCATTGATCGCCGCGATCTAATAATGGCATCCATCGCAACGGTCGGCGCCGCGGCCGCCTTGGCGGCCAACGCCGGCGCCGCGAACGCCGAGGACTCGGCGACTTCCTCGTCCGCTCCGGCAGCGGGTGCGCCATCGGCGACGATTTATGTCGGCGATGTGATCCAGGGGAAGAAAGTCGTCAGCACGCTCGACGTCAACGACCTGGAGCCCGGCAAGAAGCACCTTCTGTATTTCCAGGGCGTGGAGAGTCCCACTGGACAGCACTGGTATGTGTCCGTGGCCGTCGCCAAGGGGGCGAAGTCGGGCAAGCGCGGCATCCTGACCAGCGGTGTGCATGGCGACGAGATGAGTTCCATACATACGGTCCAGACCGTGATGAACCAGCTCGACCCCGCTGAGATGTCGGGCACGGTGATGGCGGTCACCGACATCTCCCGCCCGGCCCTGGAAAGCATGCAGCGCAGATGGCCCAACGCGGGCAGAGGCCTCGACCTGATCGACATGAACCGGGTGTGGCCCGGGAACGAGAACGACATCACCGCGGCCAGCCGACACGCCGGGCTGGTGTTCAACCGGCTGCTGCGGCCCAACGCCGACTTCGCGATCGACTTCCATACCGGAACGACCGGATTCGAGGTCACCGCATTCAATATTGCCGAGATGGACGTGCCYGAGATCAAGGCGATGGCGGAGCTCTATCCGATCGGCCAGATCTTCGACAATCCAACATATCCCAATGTCCTCCATAACGCGTTTAACGCCGCGGGCATCCCGTCCTTTTGCCCGGAGATCGGGGCTGCCCGCCACCTGGACCTCGAGATGATCGGGCTATTCGTGGAAGGCACGATGAACGTGCTCAAGCATCACGGCATCGTCGCCGGGCCGATGGGACGCACGGGCAAGGACGTGCACGTCTTTGTCGGCAACAGTGCGTTCCCGATCCTGGCAACCGAGGGCGGGTTGGTCGAGTATCTGGTCAAGCTCAACGACAAGGTCGAGGCCGGACAGAAGGTGGCCATCCAGCGCAATAGCTTCGGCGAAGTGGTTGCGGAGTACGCAAGCGGCGTGGCCGGAGAGATATCGGGCCTGCGCAGCGATGCAATGTCCGAGCCCGGCAATCCCTTGGTATTTATCCTTTTCAACAAGCCGGGGCCGGAGGACGTTGGGGGCTACCCCGAGTGAGTTCACCCATGCGAGCGAACCTTTCGGATCATCGCTTGAGAACGACCGCTGCGCGCAGTTGATCCTCCAACGAGCGTGCAGCGGCGATGTTCAGCGCTGTAAGCTTGAGATCCCCGATGAACGGCACGATGTGCAGATCAAGGTGCGAGCTATAGCTGTCTACCGTGGTGCGCTTCCGACCGGCTGCCTCGACGCTGGCTATCCAGAACAAGGTGCGGATCGAGGAGATCACGCCGAAGCTGAAGAAGGGGCGCTGACCGTCAACAATGCCGCACGCCCCGGCGATATCCCTACATCGTGATCGAGACATACGACAACAGGTAAAGGATCGCCATGGTCGCCGTTGCGAGTATGACCCATAAGCCCAAGCTGCTCATGCTTCCTCACTTCCCCTAGGTGAGGATTGCGCCAGTCGAGCGCAAACGCAATCCGCCCTGGGTGCGTTGTCCACTCCTTTCTTTTGGAGCACTGGCTCTAACGGCGCTGCTCCGCGCCCAGTGTCGCACAAATTAGCTGGTGCTTTTCTGAAATGCCGGTGCTGCTGCCGAAGGGATAGCGAAACGCGGGGCCGCTTCCGACCCGCATTGCCAAGCGCGCCGAAGCTGGACCTAGACTAAGGGTTAGTTGCAATCCGCCGCGAGCATCCCGACCTTAGAGGGCGGACCTACCCGTCCGAGAGAATTTGCTGGAGCTTTGGGTAGAGATCATGAGAATCATAGCTCGCACCGCCACCGTGATTGCATCGATAGCTGTGGCTATCGTTCTGACCTTTATGGCAGCTAAAGGATTTGAGCTATCGACGCCAGATCCGATCGTGGCTCATACCTTCGAGAGGAACATCTGAGGGGCACGAGGCGCTATGCTAGGGCGCTCTCTGCGATGAACTCGACGCCGGCCGTTTCCAGAGCGTGCGGCGGGGTTGCTGGAACTGGCAGAGTGCTTCGTCAATCGTCTTTGAGACAGGACCACAGCCGCCATCAGAGCGCTAAGGAATAGGTCCGGCTTCACCAGATTACCGACCGGTCGATCTCGCCGATCCGCGCCCGGCCGGTAAGCGCCATTGCGACCTCAAAGTCCCGGCGAAGCAGGTTGACACAATGGGCTACGCCCTCGGCACCATCCGTTGCCAGTGCGTAGACATAGGGGCGRCCAATCATGACCGCGCTTGCCCCCAGGGCAATTGCCTTCAAAACGTCGGTGCCACGCCTCACGCCGCCGTCGAGGATGATGGGAATCCGCCCGGCCACCCGATCCGCGATGGCGGGCAGGGCGTCGATGGTCGCCGGCAGGGTGTCGAGGTTACGCGAACCGTGGTTCGAGACGACGATGGCATCGGCACCGGTTCCGATCGCCTGCTCGGCATCGTCAGGATCGAGGATGCCCTTCAGGATAAGCGGCAGGGTTGTCAGAGAACGCAGCCAGGCAATATCCGCCCAGGTCGGCATGGCGCGCCGCTGCGCAGTGCCAACTTTGAGGACGCCGGTGTTCCGGTCCTTGAAGTATGGCGTTGCGAGGCTGTCGGGAATTTTGAATCCTGCCCGGAACTGCCTGCGGCGATCGCCTGGTGTTGGCATGTCGACCGTCACACTGATCGCCTTTGCGCCCAGTGCGGCCATGCGCGATACGAGTTCGCCATTGAAACTGCTATCGCTTTGCCAATAGAGAAGGAACCAGACTGGAGACTGGGTCACCGCCATGCAATCCTCGATCGCCGCCGTCGCCGTCGTGCCCAGAGTGAACACCGCTTCCGCCACTCCGGCGCCGCGCGCCGCGGCCACCTCGCCTTCCGGATGCGCCAGCCGCTGATATGCTATTGGGGCTAGGATGATCGGATGCGGCAGACTTTGCCCGAAGAGCGTGATCCCGGTATCAAGTCTTGTCACATCGCGAAGCACGCGCGGCCTTAACCTGATGCGGTCGAATGCGGCTTCATTGTCACGCTTGGTGATTTCTTCGCCAGCACCGGCGGCAATGAACTCGTAAACCGCGTGCGGCAATAGCTCCCGCGCCGCCGGTTCAAAATCCGCCAGGCAGAGAAACCGAGTTTCGATATCAAGTGGCATGGACCAATCCGATCAGTATCTCAAAAAAGTCGGCTGCTGACCCCACGCCGGCTCCCCAAAAGGGGGGTAGCGCTTGAGGATTTGGCGTCGCCGCGCCTTTTCCCACTGAAGCAGCAGCCATTCCGGCGCACGTCTCACCAATGATCTGATCAGCCTCATGGCTTGCTCAACCTCACCCCGGCGCCGCCGCCGTTTTTGGGGATGAACTCGACGCCGGCAGCGTCTGGCACGAAGTCTGTGATCTTGATGTTGAATCCTCCCATGTCGCGTTTCATGTCGCACGGACTTGCCGATAGTCGCAGGAAACCCTTGGAAATCAACGGTAGCCAGTTGCAACATAGGTGTGACATGAAGCGGGCAAGGACGCCCCTACCCCATGCGACAAACCACTGAATTTATTGAGGAAAGTAGTGGTACCGCTGACTGGGATCAACATCTTCTACAAGATATTGTTTTTATTGTCTTTTTTCTGCCTCTGGTCTCGATTTGTATCACAATAGGTAGCACTTTCACGGGGCGTTGGGCGAAGGAGCCGCACAGAGCAACATCCTCACGCACGTCGGCTCACCTTGATGTTCTGCTCCTTTGCCACCCAGGCTGATACTCTTTATCTCGAAAAGGTATTGGTGGGCCCGGAGGACGTATCAAGAACGTTGATTTTATTTAGTTTTTCGTGGGCCAAAATCAGAAATCTTCCCGCATCGTTTCGTATGGTTCCGCGACGCTTCACCATCGAAACTCGGCTAATTCTATGACCCCTATTGATCCACGCCCCCTTAAGCAATTTGGAAGGCTGTAACACTTCCAGTTTGG
>NZ_JBFUDZ010000065.1:0-24410 GCF_056404455.1 Mesorhizobium sp. P2_D1 | reverse complement strand
TCATATATCTTGACGTTAAGAATCTTACAATTATTTTACCTCAAGATGCAATGCCGGCCAAGGGCCGCGCACGACGGGGCTCGATGATGAAATTTCTCTGGGATTCGGCGCTCGGCCTGCTGGTGATCACCGGTGGCCTGCTCGGCCTGACGCTGCCGTTCGGCAAGCTCGCCACGGCTGCCGGTGTGCCGGCCATGGTCTGGGCCTTCGTCATCTCGCTCGGCGCCGGCGGCGTGCTGCTGTTCGCCCTGCTGCTGCGCGGCCAGCGCATCCGGCTCACCGCGCACAAATTGCGCTATTTCTTCATCACCGCGGCGGTGTCCTATGCCGTCCCGAACCTGATGATGTTCTCGGCCATTCCGCATCTCGGCGCCGGCTACACCGGCATCATGTTCACGCTGTCGCCTGTCATCACGCTGGTGTTCTCGATCGTGTTGCGTGTCCGGCGTCCCAACATGCTGGGCATCGCCGGCATCGCCGTCGGCTTCGTCGGCGCGGTCATGGTGGCGGTGACGCGCGGCGAGGCCGGCCAGCCGGCCGATTTGTTGTGGGTGGTGATGGGCCTGCTCATCCCGGTCAGCCTTGCCGCCGGCAACATCTACCGCACGGTGGACTGGCCGGAAGGCACCGGTCCGATCGAGCTTGCAGTTGGCAGCCACCTGGCGTCGGCGGCGATGCTGTTTGTTGGCATTCTCGCTCTGTTCGGCGCCGGGACCTTCGCACTCCTCGGCGGCGTGCCGTTGGTCGTCGTCGCCCAGGCCGCGTCGGCGTCGGCGATGTTCGCCTTCTTCTTCCGCCTGCAGTCGGTCGGTGGCCCCGTCTATCTCAGCCAGATCGGCTATGTGGCAGCGGCGGTCGGGCTGTTCGCCGGCACGGTCTTCCTTGGCGAACATTATCAGCTGCTGACCTGGGCTGGCGCGGTCATCATCACGGCCGGCGTCTTCATCACCACCAAGGCACAAAGCCAGAAAGCGTAAGCGGCCTCGGCTGAGTGGCATGGGTCATGCCGGCCGCCATGGCCGCCGGCGCGGGTTCACCTGAATTTGTCTCTGGATTCGCTTTATCTTCTTGTTTGAGCGTGGTCTTTTCCGAAAGCCGTTTCCGCTTCCGGGACATCGAGGAGCCAGCCATGACTGAACCAAAGGTTCCGGAGGGAACTCCTGTCGGCGTTGCGGATTTTCGAGCCGCGATGCGGCTGATCGTCGGCAATGTCAGCGTCATCACTGCAGGTGTCGGCGAGGATCGCTCCGGCCTGGTGGTCATTTCGGTCGTCTCGCTGTCGGCCGAGCCTCCCAAGGTGATCGCCTGCGTCAACCGGTCGTCGTCGACCTGGCCGTTGATCGAACGCTACCGGCATTTCGGCGTCAATTCGCTCGGACCCCAGCATCAGCGCGTGGCCGAGCGGTTTTCCGGTTTTGGCGGCATCAAGGGCAAGGACCGCTACGAGGGTGCTGAATGGATGACGCTGAAGACCGGAGCTTCATTGCTTTCGGACGCGGTGGCTGCCTTCGACTGCAGCCTCGACGAGATGATCGATCGCGGCACGCATTCCATCGTCATCGGCACGGTCGAGGCCGTGCGCACCCACGATGCCGGGCAGGCGCTAATCTACTGGCGGGGCGGTTACAGGCCGCTCGACGCCTAGGATGTGCTGATATTCAGGTGATGCCGGCCTGCAAACGACGTTCCTGCGCGTCCGGTGGATCAGACCGAGCCTTTTTCCGCCAGCACCATGTAGTTGACGTCCATGTCCTTGGAGCGCGCCCAGCGGTCGGCAAGCGGATTGTACGTGACGCCGGTGCGGTCGATGATGCTCAAGCCGGCGCCGCCAAGCGCCTTTTCGAGTTCTTCCGGGCGCACCAGCTTGCCGAACTGGTGGGTGCCGCGCGGCAGCCAGCGCAGCACATATTCGGCGCCGATGATGGCCAGTCCGAGCGCCTTCAGCGTGCGGTTGATGGTGGCCACGAACATGATGCCGCCGGGCCGGACCATTTCGCCGCATTTGGCGACGAACAGGTCGATGTCGGCGACGTGCTCGACCACTTCCATGTTGAGGATGACGTCGAATTTCTCACCGGCATCGGCCAGGTCCTCGGCCGTCGTTGCGCGATAATCGACGCTCACATTGCCCTCGGCCGCGTGCAGCTTCGCCACTTCGATGTTCGTTTCGGAGGCATCCGCTCCGACCACCTCGGCGCCAAGCCGCGCCATCGGCTCGCACAAAAGCCCGCCGCCGCAGCCGATGTCGAGAATGCGCAGGCCCTCGAAAGGCCGTGCCGCGCGCGGGTCGCGGCCGAAGCGTGTCGCTATCTGGTCGCGGATATAGGAGAGCCGGACCGGATTGAACTTGTGCAGCGGGCGAAACTTGCCGTTCGGGTTCCACCATTCGGCGGCAAGAGCGGAAAAGCGTTCCACTTCTCCGGCATCGATCGTCGATCGTCGGGGCTCTGGCATCGGTTGTCTCCTCAAGTGCTAGGAAGTCGGGCGTGGGGCGGCGAATGTCAAGGCAACAATTTTCCCCTTCCGCCAGGGCGATGCATTCTGTCAGGGCATGTCAGTTGCGGGTGCCGCGGGTGAAACACAATTGGCCGGGCAGGCGAAGGAGTGGCATCGTTTTGACGTCGAGGGAGTGGACGATTACACCGATGACGGCTTCCATCCTTTGGCGCCGGCTGGACGTGGAAGGCCACGACGCCTGCCTGCTTTCGCCGACCGACGGCGGGCAGAGCCTCAAGGACAGGCGATCTTCGTCCATGACGGCCAGCCATGCTGCCTTGCCTATGAGGTGATTTGCGAGGCTGGCTGGCGCACACGATCGGCGCGGGTCGACGGCTTTTCGGCTCGCGCGAGCTGCACTACGCGATCGAACGAGGGTCCAGCGGCCGGTGGATGCTGAACGGCGAAGTCCAGCAGGGCGTCGCGGGGCTTGTCGACGTCGATCTTGGCTTCACGCCGGCATCGAACCTGCTGGCGATCCGTCGGTTCGACCTCGGCATTGGGGAGGCGACGCCCGCCCCGGCCGCCTACCTGACCTTCCCCGAACTCAGGCTGGTGCGCCTCGATCAGACCTACCGGCGTCTCGACACGGTACGCTATGCCTATGCCGCGCCCATGTTCGGCTATGACGAGGTCCTCGACGTGTCGCCGCACGGTTTCGTTGTCGATTATCCCGGCCTGTGGAGAGCCGTCGCACAGCCAGGCTGACCCAGCATCCCTTTGTGCAGGGTGTCTGTCCCAGCGACGGTGGTTGATAGGGCTTCCTTAACATGAAATTTACGAGGTTGGCGGTTTCCTGAAGCACGAGCGGGATTCGGCATATAGATTGCCTTTCCTAGAATCGGATGGCTTGGTGCGGATCAAGACCCAGATTATCGCTACTTTGCTGAGCGCAGCGGCCTTGATCGGCCTGGTGGGCGGCATTGCAATAGTCTCCCAGATGTCGCTGACCAGATCCGCCGCACTGGCTGAGGCGACGAGCGTTGCACGGCAACTGGCGGCGGCGATCGCCTTCAAGGCTGCCGATACGCCACGTCCGCTGTTCGAGAGACCCGAGGCGCTGCGTGAATTCGTAACCTCGCAGCACATCGGCTCGAAACGCGACCTCGTGGTCGTCGATCGCGGCAAGATCATTCTGGCCGACGTTCCGGGTGAAGAACAAAATATCGGAACCGCGTTCGATCATGATCGCGGCAACGAAGTCGGCCGCACGCTCGATGACGGCGAGCCGCGCGACTTCGTCGAAAGCAGCGCCGACGTGTCAGAGGCGATCAACCTGGTCGCCGTACCGATCAAGGATGCTCCGGGCAAGATCGTCGGCGCAGTCCTGTTTGAGTACACGCCGCTGCTGCGCGCCGCCCATCTGCGCACCAACAACATGCTCTGGCTTGTCGGTCTCAGCACCGCGGCCGCCGTGCTGATCTCGGCGCTCTCGGCTTTCCYTTTGCTGCGCGGCTTTGGCGCTGGCCTTTCCGGCCTCAACCGCGGCATCGAATCGCTGGCGCGCGGCGACGCCGGGGCACGGATCGGCCGTACCTCCAATGACGAGTTCGGCCTGTTGGCGCAAGGGTTCGACCGCATGGCATCCGAGCTCGAAGCCTCGCGTGGGCAACTCGTCGAGCAGAAGGCCTATATCGAGGATATCGTCCGTACCGTCGCCGAGGGCATTGCCGTTATCGACGGCAACGGCCAGATCGTCTCGGTCAATCCCGCAGCGGCCGAAATCATCGGCTTGCGCAACGACAAGATCGAGGGCCAGGACTGGCCGTCGGTCCTCCATATGCGAGGATTGTCGGGAGACAGGCTGGCGCAGGGCACATCCCCGATCGAACTGGCGCTGACCACGGGTCGCCAGCATCAGGCCGAGGTGCGGTTGGTAAGGCCTGATGGATCGTATTTGCCGGTGATTGCGAGCTGCAGTCCGCTCAATCGCTCGGATGGCGGCATCGTGCTGACGTTGAGCGACATCGGCGAGTTGCGCAGCGCCGAGCGCGCGGTCAGCGATCGCGCCGAGGAACTGTCGACGCTGAACCGCGAACTGAAGGAGACGTCCCAGGCAACGACCCGCCTGGTCAAACTCGGGGAGTTGCTTCAGGCTTGCGTCACCTTCCAGGAGGCTTTTTCCGTCGTCGGGTCGGCCATGCCCGACTTCTTTGGCGGTTTGAGCGGAACCGTTCATCTGACCAGTGCCTCGCGCAATCTGGTCGAGGAGATGGCGCATTGGGGCGCGGTCCGTTCGAGCGTTGGCCAGTTTGCGCCGGAAGATTGCTGGGCGCTGCGGCGCGGCCAGGAGCATGTTGCCGGCCCCGGCATGCTGACGCCGCGCTGCAGCCACATCACCGAGAATGGCGGCCGCGGCTATGTCTGCATGCCTCTGGCGGCACAGGGAGAGACGCTTGGCATCGTGCATCTGTGCGAACCAGACGCCGCCGACAAGCCGGATTGGCTGACCGAACGGCAGCAGATCCTGCGCGGCGTCGTCGATACGCTGGCGCTGGCGCTGGCCAATTTGCGCCTGCGCGAAACGCTGCGGCAACAATCGATCCGTGATCCCAACACCGGGCTCTACAACCGCCGCTATCTCGAGGAAACAAGCAGTCGCGAACTGAGGCGCATGGAGCGCGCAGAACAGCCCCTGGCGATGATCATGCTCGATGTCGATCATTTCAAGCAGTTCAACGACACGTTCGGCCATGAAGCCGGCGATCTCGTCCTCAAGCAGGTCGGCGCCACGCTGCTCGACCACGCCCGGGAAAGTGACGTGGTGTCACGCTATGGCGGCGAGGAATTCGCCCTGATGATGCCGGCGACGTCGCTCGCCGATGCCGCCGAGCGCGCCGAAGCGCTGCGAAAAGCGATCAAGCAGCTTCACCTCGCTCATCGCGGCCGCACGCTTGGCACCATCACCGCGTCATTCGGGGTGGCTTCCTTTCCGGAGCTTGGCGCGTCCTGGGCGGAGATCGTCAACGCCGCGGACCGCGCGCTCTATCAGGCAAAGGCGGATGGGCGTGACCGCGTCGTCGTCGGGCTGGGCAAGGCCCCGGCCGACCGGCACCAGGCCAAGGCCAGCAAAACACTGGCTTGAGGTCCGGTGTCCCGCTGTCGCACCCACCCAGAAACGCAGTTGCGTCAGGGCAGGTCGCGGTTGTCGATCACGACAGGATCATTCCGGGCCGGGCTGCTTGGTGTCGAGTACGTCGCGCAGTTTCGCCGCCAGTTGCTCGATGGTGAACGGCTTGGCCAGGAAGTGCACGTCGTGGTCGAGCACGCCGTTGTGGACCACGGCGTTCCTGGTGAAGCCCGTGGTAAAGATCACCTTCAGCTGCGGCATGCGGGCGACCGCTTCCTCCGCAAGCTTGCGGCCGTTCATCACCGGCATGACGATATCGGTGAACAGAAGGGCGATGTCGGGGTTTTCGGCCAGCGCCTGCAGCGCTTCCTGGCCGCTGCCGACATGGATGACGGTGTAGCCGAGTTCGCGCAGGGCATCCGTGGTTGAGGCGCGCACGCGTGCATCGTCCTCGACGACAAGGATGGTTTCGGTGACCGGAGCCATGGGGTTGTCGCCTCGCCCCGCCGGCACGGCGACCTCCTCCTGTCCGAAGAAGCGCGGCAAATAGATCTTGATGGTCGTGCCTTCGCCGGGCTCGGAATAGATCTTGACGTGACCGCCGGACTGTTTGACGAAGCCGTACACTTGGCTCAGCCCCAGGCCCGTGCCCTTGTTGACCGGCTTGGTGGTGAAAAAGGGCTCGAAGGCCTTGGCCATGGTGTCGGGCGCCATGCCCGAACCGGTGTCGCTGACGGCGACCATCACATACTGGCCGGCTTTGACCTCGGCATTGGTGGCAGCGTAGCTGTCGTCGAGGTGGCTGTTGGCGGTCTCGATGGTCAGCTTGCCGTCGTCGCCCATGGCGTCGCGCGCGTTGACGGCAAGGTTGAGAATGGCGTTCTCGATCTGGCTCGGGTCGGCATGGGTCTTCCACAAGCCTCCCGCCAGCACGGTTTCGATGCGGATGGTTTCGCCGAGCGCCCGCCGAAGCAGGTCGGACATTCCAGTCAGCAGGCGGTTGGTATCGACGATCTGCGGCGCCAGCGGCTGCTGGCGCGAGAAGGCGAGCAGCCTGGCCGTCAGATTTGCCGCCCGGTTTGCCGCGTCGATCGCTGCTTCGATGAATTTTGCGATGTCGTGCTCGCCGCGCTCCAGCTTACGCTGGGCGAGGTTCATGGCGCTGATAATCACCGCCAGCATGTTGTTGAAGTCGTGGGCGATACCGCCTGTCAGCTGACCGACCGCCTCCATCTTCTGCATCTGGCGGATCTGGGATTCGGCCTTTTCGCGTGTCTGGATCTCATTGCCGAGCGCGATGTTCTTGCGCGTCAGCTCATCCTGGGCGACGGCCACCTCGCGGTAGCGGCGTCGGGATTCGCGGATGGTGAAGGTGCCGAGCAGAAAGATCGCCAGCAGCGCTGCCAGCGAGCCGATGCGCAGCCAGGTCTCGACCTGGTCCGTGTGCTCGTCACGCTCGGCGACGGCGGCGGCGCCGATGCGCCGGATCGTATCCATGCTGGCCCGGATCTCGTCCATGGCGGCCTTGCCCTGACCGCTGCGGACCATCTCCAGCGCCTTCGCCGCGTCACCCTTGTCATAGAGGGCGATCGTTTCGGACAGCTCCGCCTGCTTTTGCGCAAGCGCATCCTTGATGTGACTGACCTGCGGGGCGAGCTGGTCGTCCGAGGCTGTCATGGTGTCGATACGGGCGAGTTGCCCCGGGATTGCCTCGACCGCCTTCCGATAGGGTTCGAGGTAGGATTTCTCGCCGGTCAGCAGATAGCCGCGCTGGCCGCTCTCGGCATCCTGCGCCAGTGAAAGCAGCCCGGAAAGCAGTTCCTGATATTCGATTGTCTCACGCGCGGCGGCGCGATTGGCCCGCTGGCTCTCGACCAGCACGGCGCGCGTGCCGACGATCAGCGCCAGCACCGCGAAGCCGATGAAAAGCGGGAGCGATTGCCATCGGGTGGCGCGTCGAAGACGAGCAATCATCTGTTATGCCGAACCAAATGGGAATTCCCGCGGGCAGCATTTCGTAAGCGGCGGCGGACCGGAACGCAATATGCCATGTTCTTGAAGTCGGCAATCCGCCGCCAGCCTTGCGAAAGCTTCATCATTTGGCTAAGGAGGCCGCGCATTCAGCGGCCGGCATCAGCTGGCCTTCCGCTTTTCGGGATTCCGCTTTTGGGCTGGGTCCGGCTTCAGTCAAAGGCATTTCGCTTCCATGGCGCGCATCGTGATGAAATTCGGCGGAACCTCCGTCGCCGACATCGCCCGCATCCGCAATGTGGCGCGTCACGTCAAACGCGAGGTCGATGCCGGCCATGAGGTGGCGGTGGTCGTCTCGGCGATGGCCGGCAAGACCAATGAACTGGTCCAATGGACGCGCGAAGCCTCGCCGATGCACGACGCACGCGAATATGATGCAGTCGTCGCTTCCGGCGAACAGGTCACCGCCGGCCTTCTGGCAATCACCTTGCAGAACATGGGCGTGCACGCCCGTTCCTGGCAGGGCTGGCAGATCCCGATCAAGACCGACAATGCCCACGGCGCGGCGCGCATCCTCGACATCGACGGCGCCTTCCTGATCAAGCGTTTCGGCGAGGGCCAGGTGGCGGTGGTCGCCGGCTTCCAGGGCATCGGCCCGGACAATCGCATCGCCACGCTTGGCCGCGGCGGTTCCGACACCAGCGCTGTGGCGATCGCCGCGGCGGTCAAGGCCGATCGTTGCGACATCTACACCGACGTCGACGGGGTCTACACCACCGATCCTCGCATCGAGCCGAAGGCGCGGCGGCTGGCCAAGATCTCGTTCGAGGAAATGCTTGAAATGGCCTCGCTTGGCGCCAAGGTTCTGCAGGTGCGTTCGGTCGAGCTTGCCATGGTGCACAGGGTGCGTACCTTCGTGCGGTCGTCCTTCGACRATCCCGATGCGCCCGGAATGGGGGATTTGCTCAATCCGCCCGGAACGCTCATTTGCGACGAGGAAGAGATCGTGGAACAGCAGGTCGTCACCGGAATTGCCTATGCCAAGGACGAAGCGCAGATTTCGCTGCGCCGTGTCGGCGACCGGCCGGGCGTCGCCGCCGGCATCTTCGGGCCGCTGGCCGAGGCCAACATCAATGTCGATATGATCGTCCAGAACATTTCCGAGGACGGCAAGTTCACCGACATGACCTTCACCGTGCCGTCGGGCGATGTCGACAAGGCGCTGGCCGTGCTCGAGCGCCTGAAAGCCTCGATCGGCTACGATGTCGTGCAATCGGAAGCCGGCATGTCGAAGGTCTCGGTCATCGGCATCGGCATGAGGAGCCATGCCGGTGTCGCCGCCACCGCTTTCAAGGCGCTGGCCGACCGTTCGATCAATATCCGCGCCATCACGACCTCCGAGATCAAGATTTCGATACTGATCGACGGTCCGTACACTGAACTTGCGGTTCGTACTTTGCATTCCGTCTACGGTCTGGATAAGCAGTAGCGAGAACGATTTGAGTTGTTGCTTGTGCGCCGGTCGCAGTGGAAACTGCGGCGGGCAAAATGCCCATTGGAGAAGAAGCCGCGATGCGTGATCAGGCCAGTGGCCCGCGCGTTTTGCTGAAACGGCTCCGCGAGCTCATGCAGGAGCCGCTGGAGCCGCAGGAGCGGCTTGACCGGATCGTGCGCGACATCGCCTCCAACATGGTCGCTGAAGTCTGCTCGCTCTACGTGCTGCGCGCCGATTCGGTGCTCGAACTCTACGCCACCGAAGGTTTGAACCCGAACGCCGTCCACCTGGCGCAGCTGCGGCTGGGGCAAGGCCTGGTCGGCACGATCGCGGCCAGCGCGCGGCCGCTCAACCTTTCCAACGCCCAGGAACACCCGGCCTTTGCCTACCTGCCGGAGACCGGGGAAGAGATCTACAATTCCTTCCTTGGCGTGCCGGTGCTGCGGGCAGGGCGCACGCTGGGCGTGCTGGTCGTGCAGAACAAGACCATGCGCCACTACCGCGACGACGAGGTCGAGGCGCTGGAAACCACCGCCATGGTCATTGCCGAGATGATCGCCACCGGCGATCTGGCGCGGCTGACCCGGCCGGGCCTCGAACTCGACCTGCGCCGTCCGGTCAGTTTCACCGGCCTGTCCTTCAACGACGGCGTCGGGCTTGGCCATGTCGTGCTGCACGAGCCGCGCATCGTCGTCACCAATTTGTTCAACGAGGACAGCGAGGAAGAGGTCAGGCGGCTCGAGACCTCGCTCGGCTCGCTGCGGCTCTCCATCGACGACATGCTGGAGCGCCGCGACGTCGCCTTCGAGGGCGAGCATCGCCAGGTTCTGGAAGCCTATCGCATGTTCGCCAACGACCGCGGCTGGGTGCGCCGGCTGGAAGAGGCGATCCGCAACGGCCTGACGGCGGAAGCGGCTGTGGAAAAGGTGCAGAGCGACATGCGTGCCCGCATGCTGCACATGACCGATCCCTATCTGCGCGAGCGGATGAGCGATTTCGACGACCTCGCCAACCGGCTGCTGCGCCAGCTGATGGGGCGCGGGCCGGAAGATGTCGCGGCGTCGCTGCCGAAGGACGCCATCATTGTCGCCCGCTCGATGGGCGCCGCCGAGCTGCTCGACTATCCCCGCGACAAGATGCGCGGGCTGGTGCTCGAGGACGGTGCTGCCACCAGCCACGTCGTCATCGTCGCGCGCGCCATGGGCATTCCTGTCGCCGGCCAGATGAAAGGCGCCGTTTCCATGGCGGAAAACGGCGATGCCATCATCGTCGACGGCGAAGAGGGCGTGATCCATTTGCGGCCGCAGTCCGACCTTGAGGCCGCCTATGCTGAAAAGGTGCGTTTCCGGGCACGCCGGCAAGAAGTCTATCGCGAGCTGCGCAAGAGGCCGTCGACGACGAGGGACGGTGTCCAGGTCGACTTGTTGATGAATGCCGGTCTTGCCGTCGACCTGCCGCAGCTTGCCGAGGCGGGCGCGGCCGGCATCGGCCTGTTCCGCACCGAACTGCAGTTCATGGTCGCCTCGACATTTCCCCGCGCCGAGGCCCAGGAAAAGCTTTACCGTGACGTGCTCGAGGCAGCGCGCGGCAAGCCGGTGACCTTCCGCACCATCGACATCGGCGGCGACAAGGTGCTGCCCTATTTCAAGGGAGCGATCCAGGAGGAGAACCCGGCGCTCGGATGGCGGGCGATCCGCCTGACGCTTGACCGGCCGGGCCTGCTGCGCACCCAGATCCGCGCTCTGCTCAAGGCCAGTGGCGGACGTGAACTCAAGCTGATGCTGCCGATGGTGACCGAGCTTGGCGAGATCGCCCAGGCGCGCGAGATCATCGACCGCGAGGTCAGGCATCTGTCGCGCTTTGCCCATCATTTGCCGACCAGCCTCAAGCTGGGCGCGATGCTGGAAGTGCCGTCGCTTCTGTTCCAGCTCGACGAATTGATGAAAGCGGTCGACTTCGTCTCGGTCGGTTCGAACGATCTGTTCCAGTTCGTCATGGCCGTCGACCGCGGCAACACGCAATTGGCCAACCGGTTCGATACGCTGTCGGCGCCGTTCCTGCGCGTCCTGAAGCAGATCGCCGATGCCGGCATCCGCAACCATACGCCGGTAACCCTGTGCGGCGAACTCGCTGGCAAGCCGATCTCGGCGATGGCGCTGATCGGTCTCGGCTTCCGCTCGATCTCGATGTCGCCGGCCTCGATCGGCCCGGTTAAGGCGATGTTGACGGAACTGCCGCTGGATGAGTTGGAGGCGTTCTTCAAAGACAATCTGATGGCGCCGGCGCAGGGGCTGCCGATGCGGGCGCTGCTGCAGGCCTTTGCCGACGACCGTTCGATCCCATTGTAGCATCCTTATCATGGTCAATTTGCCCCGCGATCGTATGGATCAAGTCGTCAAGCGTTTCGAGATGCTCGAAGCGCAGATGTCGGCTGGCCCGGCGCCGGATGCCTATGTGCGGATGGCGTCGGAGTACGCCGAGATCCAGGACATGGTGGCCAAGGTCAGGGCGCTGCGCTCGGCCGAGCATGAGCAGGCCGATCTTGAAGCCATGCTTGCCGATAAGGGTACCGACGCTGAAATGCGGGCGCTGGCGGAGGCCGACCTGCCGGAGGTCGAGGAGCGCATCGAGGCGCTGCAGAAGGACATCCAGATCCTGCTGCTGCCCAAGGATGCCGCCGACGACAAGAACGCCATTCTCGAAATCCGTGCCGGCACCGGCGGCGACGAGGCCGCGCTTTTCGCCGGCGACTTGTTTCGCATGTATGAGCGCTACGCCGCCGAACGCGGCTGGCGTTTCGAGACGGTGTCGGCCAGCGATGGCGATGCCGGCGGCTACAAGGAAATCATCGCCACGATCTCCGGCAAGGGCGTCTTTGCGCATCTGAAATTCGAATCCGGTGTGCACCGCGTGCAGCGCGTGCCGGCGACCGAGGCGAGCGGGCGCATCCACACCTCGGCCGCCACGGTCGCCGTGCTGCCGGAGGCCGAAGAGGTCGACATCGACATCAGGGCCGAGGACATCCGCATCGACACCATGCGCGCCTCGGGCTCGGGCGGCCAGCACGTCAACACCACCGATTCGGCTGTGCGCATCACCCATCTGCCGACCGGTATCATGGTGGTGCAGGCGGAAAAGTCGCAGCACCAGAATCGCGCCAAGGCGATGCAGATCCTGCGCGCCCGCCTCTATGACCTGGAGCGCAGCAAGGCGGACGAGGAGCGCTCCGAATCGCGCAAGTCGCAAGTCGGCTCCGGCGACCGTTCCGAGCGCATTCGCACCTACAATTTCCCGCAAGGCCGCGTCACCGACCACCGCATCAACCTGACGCTGTACAAGCTCGACCGGGTGATGATGGGCGAACTCGACGAAGTGATTGACGCGCTGATCGCCGATCACCAGTCGAAGCTGCTCGCCGACATCGGCATCGATGGCTGATCGACTGCCCGAGGCGCTGGGGCCGCTGCTGCGGCAGGCGCAGGCTCGGCTCGCCGCTGCCGCCGTCGACGATCCGGCGCTCGATTCGAGGCTGATCGTCGAACATTTTTCCGGCACGACGCGCACGCAGGCGATTGCCGATCCCAACCGCAAGATCGACGGAAGCGCCATTGCGGCAATTGTTGATGCCTTGAGACGGCGCGCCGGCGGCGAGCCGGTGCATCGCATCCTCGGCTATCGTGAATTCTATGGTTTGCGCCTGTCGCTGTCGCCGGAAACGCTGGAGCCGCGGCCGGATACCGAAACGCTGGTCGAGGCGATGCTGCCTTTCGTCAGGGCAGTGGCAGTGCGGGAAGGCGAATGCCGCATCCTCGATCTTGGCACCGGCACCGGCGCCATCGCGCTGGCGCTGCTCAGCGCCGTGCCGGCCGCGATCGCCACTGGCGTCGATATGTCCGCGGGCGCGCTGGCGACGGCAACCAGCAATGCAAGGCAACTGGGCCTCGCAGGCCGATTCACGGCGCTCCAGTCGGACTGGTTCGAAAAAGTTTCCGGCCGGTACCATGTAATTGCCGCAAACCCTCCCTATATACCGTCAGAAGACATTGGAAATCTGCAGGACGAAGTCCGCAATTTCGATCCGCGCCTGGCCTTGGATGGTGGCGAGGACGGTCTGAACCCCTACAGGATCATCGCCGCGGAGGCGGCAAGGTTTTTGGAAGCTGAAGGCAGGATTGCGGTCGAGATCGGCCACACGCAGCACAACGAGGTCTTGGAAATATTCGCCGTAGCCGGCTATCTGCCGGGCGGTGCATTTCAGGACCTTGGCGGAAACGACAGGGTTCTTGTCTTTAAAAGGACAAAGCCTTGACGCAGTGCAAAAAAAGCGCTTGGCAATGCCGGGGAATGCGGCTAGGGTCGCCTTAACCGGATGAGACGAAGCAGGCAGTGCTCTTAGCGATTCGGTCTTCCTTGGAAATAGCTGCCTTCTTGCGCAAACGATGCCCAAGCTTCGTGCGGGAATCGTCCGGCAAGTGATGTAACCGGAACAGGATGGCACGTGGCGCCAACGCAATTGATGCGGGCGAACGCCGGTGAAGAAACGAAGCGGCTGGCTGCATGAGCGCCTCCGTTCGTGAAGAGTTTTCGAAAATTTCAAAATGAAGAGAGTTTGATGAGGCCACAACAGCAGAACAGGCGCATGCGCGGTCGCAACAATAATGGCGGCGGCGGTGGCAATAACAACAATAACAACAACAACCGCAAGGGACCAAATCCCCTGACGCGCAACTACGAGAGCAACGGCCCGGACGTGAAGATCCGCGGTTCGGCTCAGCAGATCGCCGAAAAATACGCCACCTTGGCCCGTGATGCGCATAGCTCCGGCGACCGGGTCATGGCGGAGAACTATCTCCAGCACGCCGAACACTACAATCGCATCATCGCAGCCGCGCAGGCGCAGATGCCGATCCAGAACACGCAACAGAATCGCGATGATTTCGACGATGACGGCGACGAGGATCGCGACGAGTTCGACAATGCCGGCAACAGCGGCAACACTATTTCCGATGTCCAGGTACCGGTGATCAACCATGGCGCCGGGCCGCAGCCGGTCATCGAAGGCATGCCGGCCGAGGTCGCGCTCAACCGGGAAAACGGCCGCGACAATCGTGATGGCAATAACGGGCGTGACAATGGCGGGCGCAACAATGGCGGTCGCGACAACAATGGTGGACGCCATCGCGATCGTCGCCCCAATGGCGGCTACGGCCAGAATGGCCAGCGCGACTATGGCTCGTCCGCCGAGCAAGGCGGCCAGCCCCAGCGCAACGAGGCCCCGACCCCGATCGAAGCCGCTTCGCCGACCGAGGCCAGCGAATCCGTTGCGGCCGCCGAGCCGGCTCCGTTGTTCGAAAACCTGTCGCCGGCAGGTCTTGCCGCCCAGGCCGAGCTCAATGAGGCGGTCGCCGAAAGCGGTGCTGCCCGTCGCCCGAGGCGCCCGCGCCGTCCGCGCGTCAGCGCCGATCAGGTCGACAGCGGCAGCGACAATGTCAATTCCGGCGCCGATGCCGGCGAGGTGGCTGCGGCCCCGGCCGACGGCGGCAATGCCGAACCGGTCAAAGTCGACATCGACAACTGATCGAACGACATTTCAGGATATCGGACGGCGGAGAGAAATCTCCGCCGTTTTCGTTTTGTGCCTCGATGGAATATTGTGCGTTGACCGACATCAAGGCGTCTTGAGACAGCATGGCCTATGCACCATATCTCGGCTGAACTGGACCCGGCTCGAATGGGCGGGTCCGTCACCGCAATCGGATCCGGTGCCGCAAAGCGGGCCGGTGATGGAAGGAGACAGATATGAACCTTGAGAAATACTCGGAGCGCGTGCGCGGCTTCATCCAGTCCGCGCAGACCATGGCGCTCTCCCGCAACCACCAGCAGTTCACACCCGAACACATCCTCAAAGTGCTCGTCGACGACGACGAGGGCCTGGCCGCGTCGCTGATCGAACGTGCCGGCGGCAACGTCCGCGACGTCAAGCTTGGCGTCGAAACGGCGCTCGAAGCGATGCCCAAGGTCGAAGGCGGCAACGGCCAGCTCTATCTGGCGCAGCCGCTGGCAAAGGTGTTTTCGACCGCCGAAGAGCTGGCCAAGAAGGCCGGCGACAGCTTTGTCACCGTCGAGCGGCTCTTGCAGGCGCTCGCCATGGAAAAATCGGCCAAGACCGCCGACATCCTGGCCAAGGCCGGCGTCACCGCGCAGGCGCTCAACCAGGTCATCAACGATGTCCGCAAAGGCCGTACCGCCGATTCGGCGAGCGCCGAACAGGGCTACGACGCGTTGAAGAAATACGCGCGTGACCTGACCGCGGATGCCCGCGCCGGCAAGCTCGATCCGGTCATCGGCCGTGACGATGAGATCCGCCGCACCATCCAGGTGCTGTCGCGCCGCACCAAGAACAATCCGGTGCTGATCGGCGAACCGGGCGTCGGCAAGACGGCGATAGCCGAAGGCCTGGCGCTGCGCATCGTCAATGGCGACGTGCCTGAATCGTTGAAGGACAAGCAATTGATGGCGCTCGACATGGGCGCGCTGATTGCCGGCGCCAAATACCGCGGCGAGTTCGAGGAGCGGCTGAAGGCCGTGCTCTCCGAAGTCACCTCGGCCGACGGTAACATCATCCTGTTCATCGACGAGATGCACACGCTGGTCGGTGCCGGCAAGGCGGATGGCGCCATGGATGCGTCGAACCTGTTGAAGCCGGCATTGGCGCGCGGTGAACTGCACTGCGTCGGCGCCACAACGCTTGATGAATATCGCAAGCATGTCGAGAAGGATGCTGCCCTTGCCCGCCGCTTCCAGCCGGTGTTCGTCGATGAGCCGACGGTGGAAGACACCGTCTCGATCCTGCGCGGCCTGAAGGAAAAATACGAACAGCACCACAAGGTGCGCATCTCGGATTCGGCGCTGGTTGCGGCGGCGACGCTGTCCAACCGCTACATCGCCGACCGCTTCCTGCCGGACAAGGCGATCGATCTCGTCGACGAAGCCGCCTCGCGGCTGCGCATGCAGGTCGATTCCAAGCCGGAGGCACTCGACGAGATCGATCGCCGCATCATGCAGCTGAAGATCGAGCGCGAGGCGCTGAAGGTCGAGACGGACGATGCGTCGAAGGATCGGCTCGCCCGCCTGGAAAAGGAACTCGCCGGGCTCGAGGAGGAATCGACCGAGATCACCACCAAGTGGCAGGCCGAGAAGCAGAAGCTCGGGCTTGCCGCCGATCTGAAGAAGCAGCTCGACGAGGCGCGCAACGAGCTTGCCATTGCGCAGCGCAAGGGTGAATTCCAGCGCGCCGGCGAGCTTGCCTATGGCAAGATCCCGGAACTGGAAAAGAAGCTGAAGGAAGCCGAAGCCCAGGACGGCAAGGTCGGTATGGTCGAAGAGGTGGTCACTCCCGACCATGTCGCCCATATCGTCTCGCGCTGGACCGGCATTCCGGTCGACAAGATGCTGCAGGGCGAGCGCGACAAGCTGTTGCGGATGGAAGACGAGATCGGCAAGCGCGTCGTCGGCCAGGGCGAGGCGGTGCAAGCTGTCTCGAAGGCCGTGCGGCGGGCGCGTGCGGGCCTGCAGGATCCGAACCGGCCGATCGGCTCGTTCATGTTCCTCGGACCGACAGGCGTCGGCAAGACCGAACTGACCAAGGCGCTTGCCAGTTTCCTGTTCGACGACGAGAGCGCCATGGTGCGCATCGACATGTCGGAGTTCATGGAGAAGCACTCGGTCGCCCGGCTGATCGGTGCACCTCCCGGCTATGTCGGCTATGAGGAGGGCGGCGCTCTGACCGAAGCGGTGCGGCGCAGGCCCTATCAGGTCGTGCTGTTCGACGAGATCGAGAAGGCGCATCCGGACGTGTTCAACGTGCTGCTGCAGGTGCTCGATGACGGCCGCCTGACCGACGGCCAGGGCCGCACCGTCGACTTCCGCAACACGCTGATCATCATGACGTCGAACCTTGGCGCGGAGTATCTCGTCAGTCTCGGCGAGGACCAGGATGTCGATCAGGTCCGCGACGAGGTGATGAATGTCGTCAAGGCTTCGTTCCGGCCGGAGTTCCTCAACCGCGTCGACGAGGTGATCCTGTTCCACCGGCTGCGCCGGCAGGATATGGGCCGCATCGTCGAGATCCAGCTCAAGCGGCTGGAGAGCCTGCTGACCGATCGCAAGATCACGCTGTCGCTGGACCAGGAGGCGATCGACTGGCTGGCGGCCAAGGGTTACGACCCGGCCTATGGCGCACGGCCGCTGAAGCGGGTGATGCAGAAGGAACTGCAGGACCCGCTGGCGGAGAAGATCCTGCTCGGCGACATCCTCGACGGCTCGACCGTCAAGGTGACAGCCGGTTCCGACCGGCTGAACTTCCGCTCGAAGCCGACGATTGTGGCGGCCGAGGCGGCAGCCTGATCCAACGCCGCGCGTCCAGCCTGGACGCGCGGCCTTTCATACAAGCGGGGGCGCGGATGACGCTGGACGACTACAACAGCTTCTGCGCTTCGCTGCCTTCGACAAACCACGTCGTCCAATGGGGCGGCGCTCATGTCTGGAAGGTCGGGGCCAAAGTCTTTGCGATCGGCGGCTGGGACCAGGGCCAGCAGCTCTTCGTCACCTTCAAATGTTCCGACATCGCCTATGACGTGCTCAAGGAGCAGCCGGGCTTGCGGCCGGCACCCTATCTTGCTTCGCGCGGCATGAAATGGATCCAGCGTCAGACAAGCCAGAGCATGGATGATGACGCGCTGAAGGACTATCTGCGCGAGAGCCATCGCCTTGTTGCCCTGAAGCTGACGAAGCAGGCGCGCAGGGAGCTGGGACTTGCCGCAAGCTAGCTGATATTCATCGAGGCGCCGGGAAACCGCCATCTTCATGCCCGGTTCATATTGGAACCATATGGTGGTGAACTGGTTTGCTGGCGAAGGGGTTCGCCGTACAGGGACACTGCCGGGCGGCGGCAATTACGGACCGGAGAGTTTGGCCACCATGCTGCGCACGATCTTCACCCTTTCGGTACTCGCCGGCGGGCTTTTGTCCTCTGGCGCGCTCGGCGCGCCGACGCAGGACAGCGCACCACGGGTTGCCCGCGCTGCCGACGATGGCGGCATCCTCGTCGCCCAGGACGGCAATCTCGACATCTATTACGACGCCAGGGGCAACCGCGTCATCGTCGATGCCGATACCGGCAAGGTCATCGCTATCCAGCCGCCGCAGACGCGGCTCGACCGGCGCGCGCTGCGTCGCGAGACACGGCTGCGCGAACTGGGCCGCGTCCCCGATGACAATGACCGCTACTATCTCGACGATCCGCAAGACATGGCGCGGTTCCGTCGCAAGCAGTTGGAAGAAGAAGGCCGGGTCATCCCGCCGCCGGCGGACGAATATGATCCTAACAGCGACAATTCCGTGGAAGCTTATCCGCCGCCACCGCAGGACGACGGCAGCTACGACAACAATTATCCCGATGCGCCGCAGTCGACAGAGCCGGGCACGATCAAACGCCAGCCGCTGAACGAGGCCTCGATTGACCCTGCCCAGCCGGCGTCTCCCTCCGAGCAGGCGGGACTGCCGCCAACGACTGGGGGCAAGTCGACCGTCGAGCCGGCGCTTTCGCTGGGAGCACGTCAGGATGTCGCGGCGCTGCAGGTGCTGCTCGACCGGGGTGGCGCTTCGCCTGGCGTCATCGATGGGCGTTTCGGTTCGAATGTCGACAAGGCGCTCGCCGCCTACAACCAGATCACTGGCAGCAATCTGCGGTCGACCGATGCGGTCGGCATCCAGGCGGCTCTTGCGCAGTCTGGCGGCGATGCCTTCGCCAATTACACCATCACCCCGGAGGATGCGGCCGGTCCCTATGTCGCCTCGATCCCGGAAGACTACAGCCAGAAGGCGCAGCTCGACCGCATGGGCTATACGTCGGTGACCGAGGCGCTCGCGGAGCGCTTCCACATGGACGAGAACTACCTCAAGGCGCTCAACCCGGACGCCAACTTCAATCGTCCCGGTACGACCATCAAGGTCGCCAATTTCGGCAAACTGGTCTCGACGCCGGTTGCCCGTATCGTCGCCGACAAGGGCAGGAAAGAGGTCTTCGCGT
The DNA here is from genome assembly GCF_056404455.1 of Mesorhizobium sp. P2_D1. NCBI lineage: Bacteria > Pseudomonadati > Pseudomonadota > Alphaproteobacteria > Hyphomicrobiales > Phyllobacteriaceae > Mesorhizobium > Mesorhizobium sp. P2_D1. The sequence continues at coordinate 5,288 of NZ_JBFUDZ010000065.1, read as the reverse complement.
ATGATGCGGGCGACAAGCTGGTGGCGGCCTATCCCGCAACCATCGGGTCTGCGGATACACCGTCACCGTCCGGCATACACGCTGTATCGCGCGTCGCTCTCGATCCGAACTACACCTACAACCCCAGCATCAATTTCAAGCAGGGTCAAAACGACAAGGTCCTGACGATTCCGCCARGTCCGAACGGTCCGGTCGGCTCGGTGTGGATCGCTCTGGACAAGCCGACCTACGGCATCCACGGCACGCCGGATCCGTCGAAGATCGGCAAAACAGAAAGCCATGGCTGCGTGCGCCTGACCAACTGGGATGCGCGCGAACTGGCCAAGCTGGTCTCGCCGGGCGTGACGGTGGAGTTCGTCGACTGAAGCTGAAGCAGCGCTCCGAAACGCTCAGCCGATGATCCTGCGCACCCACTTCGCGCCAGGGGTTACCGCATAGACCAGTTGCACCACCAGGATAAATCCGACGCTGAGTAACGGCGTGATCAGGCACAGTGCCGCGCCGACCGCCCACAGGATCTGCGCCTTGACGATGCGCAGATAGACCGTGCGGCTGGTTTCCGCGTCGACATCCTCTGCCAGGAAGCCGTTTTTCTCCGCATAGCGCCAGCTGGCGAACAGCGTGACGCCGAGCATCAGCAGGTTGAGCCAGTAGACCAGCATCGCGGTTCTGAACTCGAGGAAGTCGGCCAACAGATCGGTCGAGAACGGCAGCAAGGCAATGAAGGCGAGAAAGCAGAGGTTCAGCGTCGCAAGCCGCCGGTCGGATTTGGCGATCAGCCCATGCTGCGCCTGTTGGCCGAACCAGAAGATGGTCAGCGTCAGGAAGCTCAAGGCATAGGTCAGGAAGCGTGGTGCCAGTGCCGCGATCGCGGCAAGCAGATCGCGCTCCGAATGGATCGCCTCGTGCGCCGGCACCCTGATTTCGAGGACGATCAGAGTGAGGGCGATGGCGAACACGCCGTCGGTGATACCGACGATACGGCCGCGTCCCTCCGCCGATGCTTCAAGTGGCCGCTTCATCGACTTTTCCCCCCTCTGCAATTTTCCAGAAAGCTAGCCAGAACCTAGCATGACTGCCGCCTTGTGCATCCGGACAGGCGCAGTCCTGGCCATATGGCTGGTTTCAAGGACAGCAAGCCACTGGCCGGTTGTTGCCAACACGCCTGCGGTCTAAGCAAGGTTCCATGCATTCACCAAGCGAAGCCGCCGCCGTTCCGCTGACCAGTCCGGCCACCAACGGCACGTTCTGTCCGCCATCGCAACGGCGATTCGTGCTGATTGCGGCGATCCTGGCCTCGGCGCTCGGTTTCATCGACGGTTCGATCCTGGCCATCGCCATGCCGGCGATTCGCGTCAACCTTGGTGCCAACCTGGCGCAGGCGCAGTGGATTTCCAATGCCTATGCTTTGACGCTCTCGGCACTGATCCTTGCCGGGGGCGCCGCCGGCGATCGATTCGGTCTGCGCCGCGCCTTCGTGGCAGGCATTGCGCTGTTCATTGTCGCCTCGCTTGCCTGTGCGCTGGCGCCGAATGCGGTGGTGCTGATCGCATTTCGCGCGCTGCAGGGCATTGGTGCGGCGATCATGGTGCCGGGCAGCCTCGCCATCATCGCCAAGGCCTATCCGAAAAAAGAGCGCGGCCGCGCCATCGGCATCTGGGCCGCGGCTTCGGCGCTGACCACGGCACTTGGCCCGGTGCTCGGTGGTTTCGTGCTGTCGGCATTCGGTGACGGCATCTGGCGGGCGATCTTCGCGGTCAACCTGCCGCTCGGCCTGATCTCGATCTACCTACTGCTGGCCAAGATCCCGGCCGATGCGCCGACGGAAAAACGCAGCCTGGATCTCGGCGGTGCCGCACTGGCGACATTGGCCTTCGGCGCGCTCGCCTACGGGCTGACCTCGATGAGCGCCAGCGGCGAGGGCCATTTGTCGGGGCCGAGCATTGCCGTTGGCGCCGTGCTGCTCGCTGTATTCATCGCCTTCGAGCTTTGGCAGCGCGAGCCGATGATCGATCTGTCGCTGTTTCGCGTGGGCGCTTTCGCCGGCGCCAATGCCGCGACGTTCTTCCTCTATTTCGCGCTGTCGGCCAATCTTTTCTATCTGCCGATGCTGCTGATCGCCGGCTGGGGACTGAGCACGGCCGAGGTCGGCTTCATCTTCCTGCCGCTGTCGGCATCGATGGCACTTTTGTCGAGGCCCGTCGGCCAGTTGTCCGACCGGATCGGGCCGCGCTTTCCGATCGCCTTCGGCAGCCTTGTCGTGGCTTTCGCCTTTGCAGGACTTGCCTTGCTCACCCATGCCGGCATCCACAATTTCTGGACGGGAACATTTCCGCTGATGGGGCTGATGGGGCTTGGCATGGCGCTGGTCGTGTCGCCACTGTCGACCGCGATCATGACGGCCGTGGAAGACAAGGATACCGGTGCTGCCTCCGGCATAAACAATGCTGTCTCGCGCATCGGCGGCCTGATCGCGGTGGCAGCGATGGGCTCGCTYGCGGCCTGGGTCTACGCGAAAGCACTCGATGGGAATGCGACGCCCGGCGTGCCAGGCTTTGGCGAACCGGCGATGGCTGGGCTGGCGCCGGCAGTCGATGCGGCGAGGCTCGCCGCCGGCGACGCGGCGTTTTCCGCCGTCTCTTCGGTGACGGCGCTGCTCTGCCTGCTTTCGGCAGTCATCGCGTGGACGACCATTTCCGGTCAGTGGCTGCCATGGCCGCGGCGTGTGGAAAATCCGCAAGGCTGAAAATCAGCGAATCAGCCGTCGATCTTGGCGCTCGCAACCTTCAGCGAGTCACTGTCTTCCTGCTTCAGCAGATCGTCGATACGCTCGCGTTCGCGCTTGAAGGCGACGAGATCATCGCCCTTCAGCACTTTGCCGACTGGCAGCCTGACACGCATCGAATCGACTTTGGTGCCGTTGACGATCAGCTCGTAATGGAGATGCGGACCGGTGGAGAGGCCGGTCTGGCCGAGATAACCAATGACCTGGCCCTGGCGAACGCGCACGCCTTCTTCGATACCTTTGGCAAAGGCGCTCTGGTGATTGTAGGACGTCTCGTAGCCATTGGCATGACGAATGATGATCTGTTTGCCATAGCCGCCGGCCCAGCCCGCCTTCTCGACGACGCCATTGCCGGCGGCGATGATCGGCGATCCGATCGGGGCGGCCCAGTCCGTACCTGTGTGCATGCGGACATAGCCGAGGATAGGATGCCTGCGCGCACCAAACCCGGAGGTAAATCTCCCGTTTGGCAGTGGGTTGCGCAGTAGGAACTGCTCGGCGCTGCTGCCGTCCTCGTCGAAATAGTCCGCGCTACCGTCCTGCATCTGAAACCGGTAGAAGTTGCGCGTTTGCCCACCGAAGGTCGATGAGACATAAAGCAGTTCGGACTCGTCGGACGCTTGGTCGTCGCCGTCCGGCTGCGAGAACAAGACTTCGAGGCGATCCGCCGGATTGAGTCGCGACTGGAAGTCGACGCCGGATGCCAGCAGCTTGACCAGTTGCTGGGTCATCTTTTTCGACATGCCATAGGAATAAGCGGCGCGGTAGATGCCGTCATAGATGTTCGGCAAATTTCCGCGCACCACCACGGGCGGTGAGTCGTCGAACGCCGTCAGTAATTCGGGGTTCGGATCCGGCTCCTGCGCCGGCACATACTGGCCGCGATCGTCGAGCGCGATGGTGACGATGTGCTGCGTTCGGTCGTAGACGCTGGTGCGCACGACCTTGGCGGCGTCGCCATGCACCTCGAGACCGACACGCAGCACAGTTCCGGCCTTGAGCGCCGTCGCGTTCAACAGCTTGGCGATCGCTTCGGCCATGCCGGTGGCGTCTTCTCCCGTATAGCCCGAATCGGCAAAGGCCTCGGTAATGTCGAGATCCTTGGTGAAGGGAATGATTTCCTCGGCGAAAGCCGGCGCCTGATCGTCGGCGGCGGCGCGTGGCGCCACCGAGACGTTCTCCGGCACGATCTTGACATCATAGGAGCCGGCCATGCTCTCGGCAAAGGCGTCGCCGAACCGCTGCGGGTCGACATAATGGAGTGACGCGACCTGCACGGCGCCATCGCTGAGGTCGGTGCCGGCTTCGCGCACCACCTTTTCCACCTCGTCGGCGGAGAGGTCGCTCTTTTCGTCGAAAGCCGCCGTATCGACCGGGAAATCGACGGTCTTCAGGCTCATTTCGCTTTCGACCTTGGCGCCGTAGATCTGGCCGGAAGCGGCCGAGGCTGTCGCCGGCTGCGCAGCACTGTCGTCGCCGTCGTTGCCGAACACCTGCATCGGGTCGAAAGGCGGGTAGGGGCGGCTGGTGGTGTGGCCGGCGGCAAGCGCCATCTTGATCTGCACGAAAGGCATGGTGTGGATGACGTCACGGTCGCCGACCTTGGTCACCATCGACACTTCCATCCGACGGCGGTCCTTGGCCTTGGCGATCTGACGCGGCGCCACCAGCCTTGTCGTCTTGGCCACCTCGCCGGAATCGCCATTGCCGGCAAGATTGATCAGTTCCGCAATCTCGGGTGGCGTCGCCAATTGCTGACGTCCGTCAAGGGCAGCGAACAGTGCCACCCCCATCAGCACGCTTGAGGTCACGCCGGTGAGGAAGGTGCCTGACAGCCAGCGTGCGGAAACCTCGCGCCGGTCGGGCGGGCCGCTGCGGCCGTCCGCGATAAGCGGCGGCTCGTTGCCGAGTTCGGCTATGACATCTTCCGTGTCTGGCATCCAGAAAGGCTGCTTCTTCCCCGGGCGGAACGGCTTGTCGCTTTTGTTATGGCCGTGACATTTGCCTGTCATGGCCGGTGAAGTCAACGAAGCCTACGCCCCGGTCGAATTCCCCTCGCGCACTTCTCTTGTATAGGGCGCTCTATAAAGAGGGGCGGTTCACCTTCTCTGCAAGGCTCATCGCGCACCCCTGTATGAGGCTCTTGAAAGAGGCGCTGCGCCGTCGGCGCGGTGCCGCTTTCGTTGGCTTCGGTGTCGAACGGCAATGCGGCGGCAATAGGGCTCCTTCGTGGTCACCCGTCCGGCGTTGTCGCTGTTCCCCAAGGGCAGCCGGCTATCAACAGACCGGGCCCGAGATTTCTGTCGCAAAAAGTTCAAAAACTTTGAGATGGCTGTTGACAGTTGTTGAAGGTGGCGACTATATACGCCTCACCAACGAGGGCGGCACGCCGCTGGCGACGAAGAAGTTTGCTTCTAAGCCTGCCCGTTGTGAGATTCAAGAGAGCCGCGTAAGCGACACTCGGACGGCCCCGGAGCCAAAAGCGAAACGGGCCACGACACTG
>NZ_JBFUDZ010000064.1:0-24806 GCF_056404455.1 Mesorhizobium sp. P2_D1 | reverse complement strand
ACATGCAGCGAGGCAGCATCCCAGTAGTTCRGGTTCCGGCACTGCTCATAGACCTGCGGTGTGAAGCGGCGGATCTCGGTCATCGGGCCGGAGCCGATCGGCTTCTCATTCTTGAAGRCAAGCGGATCGGCGACATCCTTCCAGATGTGCTCGGGCACGACAGGGAAATCGGCCATCGATTCCGGGAAATGCGTGTCGACATCCTTCAGAGTGATCTTCACTTCGGTCGGCGAAGGCGCTTCGACCGAGGCGACGCTGCCGCCGACGCCGACAATGTCGACCGCCGGGTTCTTCAGCATCAGCTCGAGCGTGAATTTCATGTCGGCCGAGGTCAATGGCTGACCATCCGACCATTTGACGCCGTCGCGCAGCGTGTAGGTGATCGATTTCAGATCGTCGGAGAATTTGTAGCCCGTCGCCAGCCGGAAGATCGGCTTGCCGCTGTCATAGTCGTTGAAGATGACCAGCGGCTCGTAGACGAAATCCATCGTGCTCTGGCGGCGCCCGCCAAGGTCGAAGGGGTTGAAGTTCTGCACCCAGCTCGTCTGTTCCTCGATGTGCATGGCGAGCACCGATTCGGCGGACGCCGGTCGCGCGCCGAAGGAGAAAGTCGTGGCGATGGTCGCGGCGACGAAGGCCGTGCCAATCAACAACCGCCGGCGTGAAACAGCCGTCGACGGGTCTTGCAGGGAACGCATATGCGGGTCTGGCAGCCTGTCAGTCATACTTCATCTCCCATTGTTGATCGGCATTTCCGCCTCTTCGGGCGAGTAACGTAAATCAATTTGATTTAATCCTAGGAGGTAAAGGGGGCCAGCGTCAACGGCTCTGTTCGGCCATCCCCATGAAGCACGCTCCCGCCCTGTCGAAACGTGGGGCAACGATGAAAGGGTTTTGTCGGCGGAAGGACCTGGATCGCGATGCGGGGGGATCGCGTCGAGCCGTATCCCGGGTGCTCAACGCATAGGTGTCACAGGGCGATCATTGTGATGGGATGCCTTCCCTCTCCGCCGCCAGCAGGCAAGCATCAAAGCTCAGACATCGCTGTTTTCGAAGGCACCGATGCCTTGTGCGATGAGGTTGGTCGCCATCACCAGCGAGACGATTGCCGCGGAATTGAAGACGACGACCCACCATTTGCCGCCGGTGAGGAAGCCGTAGCCGTCGGCAACGGCCAGTCCCCAGTCGGCGGAAGGCGGCTGGATGCCGAGGCCGAGAAAGCTCAGTGTGGCGATCGAGAAGAACGCGTATCCCAGCCGGGTGACGAGCTCGATGAGGATCGTTTCTCGAATATTGGGCAGGATCTCCAGGAACATGATGGCGAGAGCACCCTCCCCGCCAAGCCGGGCAGCGCTGACGTAGTCGCGCTGCTTCTGCTCGCGCACGGCTGCGCGAACGGTCCGCGCCACCAGCGGCGCGTAGGCAATGGCGATCACCAGGACAACGGTCAGGTTCGATGGGCCGATCGCCACAAGTGTCATCGTCACGAGAACGATGAACGGAAACGCCATCAGCGTGTCGAGCAGCCGCGCCCCGATGGCATCGACCAGGCCATTGAAATAGCCGAGCACCAGCCCGATGATGCTGCCGGCGATGACACCGGCAAGCGTGGCGAGCGGCGCAACCAGCAGGATATCGCGCGATCCGACGACGATGCGGGACAGCACGTCGCGGCCGAGTTGGTCGGTGCCGAACCAATGCACGGCATCGGGCGGCGTCATCATCGCCAGAAAATCCTCGGCATAGGGATCGTAGGGAACGAAGAGATTGGCGAACAGCGCGCACGCGATCCAGAACAGCAGCACCAGCGAACCGGCCACGACCGACGGAGGCAGTCCGGCAAAAGCGCTGCCGATCCTGCGCGTCGCCGCCAAGCCGACCGCCGCGCGCCGCGGTGCGGGAAACTCGGCCAGGTCTGTCATGATGATATCCGGCGGCGTTGTCGCGGATCGAGCAAGGCCAGCACGAGGTCGCCTGCCGCCGCCGACAGCACGAATATTGCCGCCATCACCAGCACACCGGCTTCAAGCATCGGGAAATCGCGTGCCTTGGCCGCGTTCAGAACCAGATTGCCAAGGCCCTGGATACCGAACAGCGCTTCGATCACCACCAGCCCGCCAAGCATGTAGCCGGTCTGGGTCGCAAGCACCGCGATGGTCGGCGTCAGCGCATTGCGCAGCACATGTCGAAAAATGATCTCGCGCCGCTCGAGCCCCTTTAGCACGGCGGTGCGTGTATAGTCGGCGGCCATCGCCTCGATCACGCCGGCCCGCGTCATGCGGGCGATATAGCCGGCAAGGTTCAGCACCAGCGGCAGCGCCGGCAGGATCAAATAGTAGCCATTCGTCCAGAAGCCTGCGCCATCGGGCGCGACGCCCGAGATCGGGAACCAGTTCAGCCACAGGCCAAAAACGATAAGCAGCATCAGACCGGACACAAAGTCCGGGACGATGCCGAAGGAAACGCCCGCCATCACGATCAGCCGGTCGATGAAGCGGCCCGCATTGAGACCGGCGATGACGCCGGCGCCGACCCCTAGCGGAACAAGGAAAACCAGGATGATGCCGGCAAGCGCCGTCGAGCGCTTGAGGCTTTCGAGCACGAACGGCGCCACCGGTCCGCCCATCGACAGCGAGGTGCCGAAATCGCCTGTGAGCGCGTTGCTGAACCAGCGCCAGTACTGGACGAGAACCGGCTGGTCGGCGCCGAGCCGCTTGTTCAGTTCCGCCACCGCCTGCGCATCGGCAAAGGGCCCGAGCATGACGCGGCCGACATCGCCGGGCAGAACCTGCCCGGCAAAGAAGACCAGGATGCTGACCAGCCATAGCGTGAGCAGAAGCGTGCCCGCGCGCGCCGACACAGTGCGGCCACTCAGCATCGCCTCTCGCCGCCTCGCCTTGAACGAGTCCCATCCCGATGGAATCGGAATGGGACGCTATCTCCCCGCTCGAGCATCATGCCTGGACGAAGGTAACGCGGTCGAGCAGCAGGTGCGAGATCGCCGTGAAGCGCACGCCCTCGACCTTGGTGCTGGTGATCCGGCTGTACTGCGAGAAATAGCTGATGATCGCCGGCGTTTCGTCAAGCAGGAGGGTCTGGATCTTGCCGGCGGTAAGGCGCTGGGCGTTGAGATCGCGTGCCTTGGAGTAGTCGAGCAGCAGAGCATCGTAGGCCGGGTTGTTGAAATGCGCCGCGTTCCAGGCCCCCGAACTCTTCAGGGTCGCGTTGAGGAAGATGTCGGGCGTGCCGCGATGGCCGTAATCGGTGATGCCGAGAACCGAATCCAGCCAGGGCGAGCTGCCGAAGGTCGCCGAGCCGTAATAGGCGTCCTGCGGCAGGACATTGAGCTTGACGTCGATTCCAGCCTTCTTGGCGAAGTTCTGGATGATCACCGCATAGTCGGGAATGTCATAGGCCCGCTCGGTGGTCAGCGTCACCTCGAAGCCGTTCGGCACGCCCGCCTCGCCCAGCAGCCGCTTGGCCTCGGCGATGTCCTGCTTGCGCTGCGGCACCGACGGGTCGGCGGAGGGGAAGATCGGCGCGAACGGGGTGTCGTTGCCGACGATGGCGCGGCCTTTCAGCAGCCCCTTCACGATCGCCTCGCGGTCGAGCGTAAGCGCCAGCGCGCGACGGATGCGCTTGTCGGTGAACGGCGCCTGGTCGGTCCGCAGGTGCACCTGGTCATGCGAGCTTGCCTGCACGCTGAGGAGCTTGAAGTTGGGATTGCCCTCGATCGCCAGTTCCAGCCGCGTCGTGCTCGGGATGACGTCGAGCTGGCCGGCCTGCAGCGCCAGCACCTGGGCCTGCTCGTCGTCGAAGAACTTGATCTCGACACGGTCGGGCAGCGCCTTGTCGCCCCAGTAGTCTGGATTGCGCACGAAGCTCGCGCCCTGCTTGGGACGGAAGGATTCGAGCTTGAACGGGCCGGTGCCGTTGAAGGTCTTCTCGAAATCGCCGGCGTAGTCGGCCGGCAGGATGACGGCATTGTAGACGTCGGAGGAGACATAGAAGGGGAAGTTGCTGTTGGGACCGTCGAGGTCGAAGGCGACGGTCTCGTCGTCCACCAGCTTGGCGCCGCCCTTGGACAGGATGCCCTTGTAGGCCGACAGCGCCGACGAGCCGCTGGCCGGATCGACAAGCCGCTCGAAGCTCGCCACCACGTCCTTGGCGGTGACCGTGCGGCCGTCGTGGAATTTCACCCCCGGACGCAGTTTGAAGGTCCAGCGGCTGGCGATCTCGTCGGCCTCCCAGGACAAAGCGAGCTTCGGCTGCAGCCCGTCCTTGGGATCGTCGAGGATCAAATATTCACCGACCTGGCTGATCACTCCGATGCTGGCCGGATCGGTGACCGACACGGGATCGATCGCCTTGGTCGGCTGGCCGAGCCCGACGCGGACAATGCCGCCGGCAGCAGCTGATGCGCGCGCGCCTCCAAGTCCCTGTGAGGCGGCAAAGCCTGTGAGGCCGAGCAGCGCTGCGTATTTCAGCAGATCGCGGCGCTTGAGAAAGCCGCCCTGATATTCGTCGACGGCGACATTCCATATGTCCCCCGACAGATTGCGAAGTGCGTCGATATCTCTGTGTTTGGTCATGTTCTAAACCCCTGTCTGAAATGAAGATTGAAAAGATGCTCTATGCGACGGGTTCGCCGTCGAGATGGATGCGATCCACACTCTGTGGATAGAAGGCGACGAGGCCCTTGATCTTGGGCATCTCGGCGATCGGGTCGCGGTAGCTCCAGGCGATGTCCGGGCGCACCGAACCGTCGCTCAAGAGCCCGGACCAATAGGAAGCAATGCCCTTGTAGGGACATCGCGTCGTTGTGGCGGACGCCGTCAGCCGCTCCAGATTGATGTCATCGGGATGCAGGTAGAAGCGCGTCGGCAGATGCGTCTCGAACAGCAGCACCGGGCGGTGGCTGTCGGCGATCGGAGCGCCGTCGAACCAGACCTGCATATGGCTCGTGCTTTGCAAAACATCGATGCGAGCATAGGGATCGCGGGCATGGACGAAGACCTCTTCGTCCTCCTCGAACCACTGGTCGACGAGCTTCCAGCTGAAGGCGATGCGACCGGCGAGCGGCGACAGGTTTTCACCCGGCRGCGACACGAACGACCAGGCCGCGTTGGCGCTTCGCCTGTCGCCGGTGTCGACATCCCAGTAGGCCGTCTCGCCACCGACCGCGTGCGGCTCGCGATGCAGCGAGGGCTTCAGCACCGACGCATCGACCGACGCCACCGGGAAGAAATAGATCGGCAGGAAGTGGTTGGAGCGCAGCACCAGCACGTTGCGGCTGTCGGCGATGATGCGGCCGCCGAATTTGACGCGCACGCGCTTGGGGCTGTGCAGGACATTGACGAGATGCGGCGCGGTCGCTTCGCGCGGCTGCAGTCTGGGTGCGGCGGTCATCTTCGGTCTCCGGCGTCAGGACACGGCGCGCGCATTGTCGCGCTCTTCGGCGAAGCGGTTGGCGGGCCGCGCCAGGCCGAAACGGTCGCGCAGCGTTCCCGGCGCGTATTCGGTCGGGAACACGCCGCGGCGCTGCAGCTCCGGCACCACCTGCTCGGCGAAATTCACCCAGTCCTCGGGCAGCAGCGGGAACATCAGGTTGAAGCCGTCGGCGGCACCCGAGACGTACCAATCCTGCAGCTGGTCGGCGATCTGCGCCGGCGTGCCGGCCACGGTCGGCACCGAGCCGCTGTTGGCGAGCTTGCGGGCAATCTCGCGCAGGCTGAGATTCTGCTTCGACCACTGCCGGACCCGGTTGAGCGACGTGCGTCCGCCATTGAAGGTGCTCTCGTCCGGCAGCGGCGGCAGCGGCCCGTCCGGCGGATAGGCGGAGAGATCGATACCGCTCCAGCTCGACAGAAGGTCAATGCCGACCTGGTCGGGAAGCAAGGTCTGCAGATACTCCTGCTTTTCCCGGCCTTCCGCCTCGGAGGCGGCAACGATCGGCAGGATGCCCGGCAGGATCTTGAAGCTCTCCGGCCGCCTGCCGTGACGGGCAAGACGCTCGTTGATGTCCTGGCGATACTGGATGCCGTCTTCCCTGGTGCTGAAGATGGCGAAATGCACATCGGCCTGGGCGGTGGCGAAGTTCTTGCCGTCCTCAGACGATCCGGCCTGGACGATCAGCGGATGGCCCTGCGGCGGCCGCGAGACGTTGAGCGGTCCGCGCACCTTGAAGTGCTTTCCCTTGTGATCGATCGGGTGGACCTTGTCGGGATCGGCGAAATAGCCCGACGCCTTGTCGATCAGCAGCGCTTCGTCTTCCCAGCTGTCCCACAGCGCCTTGACGATATCGAGGAATTCGGCTGCGCGCTCATAGCGGAATGCATGTTCGATATTGCCGTCGCGGCCGAAATTACGCGCCTCCTCGTCCATGGCCGAGGTGACGACGTTCCAGGACGCCCTGCCCTTGCTGATATGGTCGAGCGAGGCGAACATGCGCGCCACATTGTAGGGCTCGCTGTAGGAGCTCGACGCCGTGGTGATCAGGCCGATATGCCTGGTCACACCGGCCAGAGCCGACAGCAGCGTCAAAGGCTCGAGTCGGGCATTGGCGTAGTGGGCGACGCCGCTCTTGACCGAATCCCAGATCGACACGTGGTCGGCGACGAAGATGGTGTCGATCTTGGCGCGCTCGGCTGTCTGCACGAGATCGCGGTAGAAATCGAAGTCCAGCACCTCCCGGCCCGGTGCCCGCGGATGGCGCCACGACATCCGATGATCGCCCTGCGGGTTGAAGAAAAATGCGCTGAGGATCATGTGATCTCGAGCCATGCCGGCCTCCTTCCAAAATCTGCTCTCCGGAGACCGTCGCGCTGCTTTGGCAGACGGCGACAAATCTCTCCTGAGCGATGAAAGGTAGATTGCGTTCCGGCTTAATTCGAGTAATTTTATAGAGATWATGTATTGCCAAAGCGGAAGCGATTGCCCTCGATCGCCGCGCTGGAAGAAAGTGGTTTCAAGCTCCCAATGTCCTCCTCGGTTCTCAACGTCGACCAGCTTTCCGTCGCCTATGACGGACGCAACGGATCGCATCCCGCCGTCAGCGGCGTGTCGCTGCACATAGGCCAAGGCGAAGCGCTTGGCCTGGTCGGCGAGTCGGGATCGGGCAAAAGCTCGGTGGCRCTCGCCATATTGCGCTATCTGCCGAAAAATGCCCGCATCGCGGCATCGGCGCTCGAGTTCCAGGGCCGAGAAATCCGCGACCTCTCCGCCGAGCAGCTTCGCAAGTTGCGGGGCAACCACATCGCGGCCGTCTATCAACACCCGGGCGCCGCCCTCAATCCAAGCATGACGATCGGCCGCCAGATCACCGAGACGATCATGCGGCATCGCCCGGTTCGCCACGACGAGGCACGCGCGCGCGCTGCCGAACTGCTCGGGCGCGTCAGGGTAAGCCGTCCGGACCGGGTGCTGGATCTCTATCCGCACGAATTGTCCGGCGGCATGCAGCAGCGCGCCAACATCGCCATTGCGATTGCGCTCGACCCGTCGCTGCTGGTGCTGGACGAGCCGACCACGGCGCTCGACGCCAGCGTGCAGTCGGAGATCATCGCCATCCTGCACGACCTGCGCAAAGATCACAAAACCAGCGTGCTTCTGATCAGCCACGACATCAACATGATCCGCCGCTCCTGCGACCGCGTGGCGGTGATGCAGTCGGGAACGGTGGTCGAAAGCGGCGTCGCCGCTGATGTCTTCGACAACCCCCGCCACGCCTACACAAAGGCGCTCATCGCCTCGATCCCGGCCCTCAACTACACCAAGCGGGACGGCAGACTGGCTGAGACGGACGGACCCCGTCTGGCAGTGCACCCGACGCCCAACGATGAAGACGCCGGCACTCGGACAGAGCGCCGGATCGCGATCGCCTGCAAGGGCATCAGCCATGCCTTCGGCAGCCAGCCTGTGCTCAGCGATGTCGACCTCGACATAGGCCAGGGCGAAACGTTCGGGCTGATCGGCGAATCCGGCTCCGGCAAGTCGACCTTGGCAAGGATCGTCACCGGCCTGCAGACACCAGACGCCGGATCGGTCGAGCTGTTCGGCAGGACGGTCGCGCCGCGCGTCGAGAAGAGAAACCTTGCCGACCGGCGCGACGTGCAGATGGTCTTCCAGTCGCCCGATCGCACGCTCAACCCACGCCAGCGGATCGGCAGGATCCTCGGCCGTCCGCTGCGCCGGCTCGCCGGCCTGCGCCGTGGCGAGGTGAGAGCACGCGTCAGCGATCTCTTGCAGTCGGTCCGCCTTGCCGCCACCACGGCCGAGCAGAAATCGCGATCGCTGTCGGGTGGCCAGCGGCAACGGGCCGCGATCGCGCGGGCCTTCGCCGGCGTGCCGAAGGTCGTCGTGCTCGACGAACCCACCTCGGCGCTCGACGTCTCGGTCCAGGCGACGGTTCTCAACCTGCTCAACGACCTGCAGCGCGACAAGGACACGACCTATCTGTTCATCAGCCACGACCTCAGGGTGGTGCGCTACATGGCAGACAGGATCGGCGTGCTCTATCGCGGCCGTCTGGTAGAAACCGGTTCATCCGACCAGATCTTCCAGGGCCCCAATCACCCCTACACGCAACTGCTCCTGGCCGCGTCCTCCGATGTGGCCGCGCCAAAACTGTCCGCTCCGGCGGAGATCGAGGCGGCCGGCACGCAGAGCAAGGGATGTTCCTTCGCCGATCGCTGCCCCCTGGTCGTGCCCGACTGCAGAAAGGCCGAACCGCCCGCCAGGCAGGTCGCACCCGGCCATCTGATCGCCTGCTGGCGGCAGGGTTCGTGAACCGATCGCCTGCAGCCCAACGGCTCGCAACGGCATCTTTCCGTTCAGGCTCAGTGCGCTGCCATCATTGTCGCAGGATTGGAATCCCGCTTGCAAATGCCGTCTGTTGAGGCCAGCCTATAGGGATGATGGCACGCAGGTCGCCAAAACATGTCCTTGTCATGCTGCTCGCGGTGTTCTTGACCGCCGGGTTCAGCCTGTCTGCCGTACAGGCGAGCGTCATGTCGGCGAAGATGATGACGACTGGCAGCGGCATGACCATGCCTGCCGATACCGGCATGGCCAAGATGGCCGACACCGCCATGAATGGCGACTGCAACGCGTGCATTAAAGGCGCCGGCGACACCGGCAAACCGATGCATTGTCCGCCGACCTGCATCGCACCGGTGCTTGCGGTGTTGCCTACCGAGTTCGCGGCGATGACCCTGATCAGGGTACCGTTGCCGTCGGCGCTGCCGACACCGTTTCTTCACGGGCGAAGTTCCCTGCCCGACCCATTCCCTCCCAAATCCACCGATCTCGTCTGACGCAGTTTCAGCCATCTCGCGGCTGATTTCTGGCGTTTGATTGCCGCTGGCGCTTTGCGCCGGCGAGCACACTGCAATTCGACGGCGAGGCTCGGCGTCGATCGAGATCACAAAGGGCTTGAGAGTGAGCATCCATTTCAATCATTCCATTTCACGCCGCAGGTTTGTCCTTGCAGCGGCTGCGGCCACCCTGGTGCGACCCGCATCGTCAATGGCATCCGCCGTCGATGAGCGCCGCATCAGGGTCTCGCCGGGCCAGGCCAGGTTCACCGGCTCCAGCGGCCCGCTTACGCCTGTCTGGGCCTATGACAGGACGGTCCCCGGCCCGATGCTGCGCTTACGCCAGGGCCAGCCCGCCCGCATCATCGTCGAGAACGGGCTGAGCGAGGACACGACGGTGCACTGGCATGGCATCCGCCTGCAAAACGCCATGGACGGCGTGCCCGGGCTGACACAGCCACCGATCAAGCCGGGGACAAGCTTCGTCTACGAATTCACGCCGCCGGACGCCGGAACCTTCTGGTATCACCCGCATGCCAACAGTCTCGTGCAACTCGGCCGTGGCCTTGCCGGCGCCATCATCGTCGAGGAGGCCGAGCCCGTCGCCGTCGACCGCGACCTCATGTGGCTGCTTCAGGACTGGCGGCTTACAGCGGATGGGCAGATGGCGACCGGCTTCGGCAGCGCGATGGATGCGGCGATGTCCGGCCGTGTCGGCAACGTCATCACCGTCAACGGCACGATGCCGGCCGACCAGAGCGTAACGGCGGGCGAACGCGTCTGGCTACGGCTCGCCAATGCCTCGCTTGCCCGCATCATGGCGCTGCGCCTCGAGGGTCACCGCCCGGTCATCGTCGCAATAGACGGCCAACCCTGCGATCCGCATGAACCGGAAGATGGCCGTCTTGTGCTTGCCCCGGCCATGCGCATCGACGTCGTGGTCGACATGCAGGGCGACCCGGGCAAGCGCTACGCGGTGGTCGACGAGTTCTATGACGGTCTCGCCTACACGCTGACCACTCTAGCCTATGACTCTGCAACACCGCTGCGTGCCCATCCGCTCGATGCGCTTGTCGGCCTGCCCCGCAATCCTTTGCCCGAACCCGATCTCGCGAGAGCCGAGCGCCAGGAGATCGTCCTTCAAGGCGGCATGATGGGTGGCGGCAAGCTCGCCGGCGTCGGCGGCATGWTGGGCATGGCGACACCCGGCATGAACGGTGGCGCTGCCTGGGCGATCAACGGCATGTCGATGACCGGCGATGGCCATGCCGGCATGGCGCCACAATTCACCTTGCCGCGCGGCGCAACCTGTCATCTCACCATGCGCAATGAAACCGCCTGGTGGCATCCCATGCATATCCATGGCTTCAGCATGCTGGTGCTCGCGCGCAACGGTTCGCCGGTGCCGCACCGACAGTGGCAGGACACGGTGCTGCTCGCCCCCAAAGACACGATCGAATGCGCCTTCGTCGCCGACAATCCCGGCGACTGGATGCTGCACTGCCATGTCGCCGACCATCAGATGGCCGGCCTCATGACGGTGTTTCGAGTTGGCTGAAATTGAACACTACCCAAAGGAGACTGCAATGAAACTGACCTACCGCCTCGCCGCCCTTGCCGTCCTGACCGCAACGCCGCTGCCCGCATTCGCGGCGACAATCAATGCTGTGATGTACAAGAACCCAAGCTGCAGCTGCTGCGAGACCTATGCCGCCTATCTCGAAAAGAACGGCTTCAAGGTCGAGCTCAAGCCGTCCAACGACCTGGACCAGATAAGCGCCGGCCTTGGCGTTCCCGAGAAATTGCAGGGCTGCCATTCCGTGGTGATCGGCGATTACGTGGTCGATGGCTTCGTGCCGGTCGACCTTATCAAGAAGATGCTGGCGGAACGTCCTGAAATCACAGGCATCGCTATGCCGGGCATGCCGATGGGTTCGCCGGGAATGGGCGGCGAGAAGACCGAGACCTGGACGATTTACGCCTTCACCAAGGATGGCAAGTCGCCAACCGTTTATGCGACCGAGTGACGGCCGACATCGACCTCATTTTCAATCAAGGAGACCCGCCATGAAACTGACTTACTCCCTCGCCGCCTTCGCGGTCGCGATCGCTATGCCGCTGCCCGCTGTCGCAGCGACCATCACCGCTGTGATGTACAAGAACCCGCAATGCAGCTGCTGTGAATCCTACGCCAGGTATCTGGAGCACAACGGCTTCAAGGTCGACATCAAGCCGGTCAACAACCTGTCCCAGATCAGCAGCGATGCGGGCGTGCCGGCCGACCTCGAAGGCTGCCACACGCTGATGGTCGACGGCTATGTCGTCGACGGGCTGGTGCCGGTCGATATCGTCAGGAAACTGTTGACCGAACGGCCTGCCATCACCGGCATCACACTGGCCGGCATGCCGACCGGCGCTCCCGGCATGGGTGGCGAGAAGGCTGGCCCTTTTATCGTCTATGCCTTCACCAAGGACGGTAAGGCGCCCACCGTCTACGCGACCGACTGAAGGGCAACTTCGATGCCTGCCGATATGTCGGATTGCCCTGCCAGAACCTGACTTGCCGTAGCCGGAAGCCCGGAGTTCCTGCCACCGTGCTGGGCTTGGGTGCTTCCTCGCATACAAGTACATTCGTTGGTGCTAATATATTCTAGCCATGCACTTCGTGCGTGACCAACATATGGGAGGACGCGATGAAAACCATGAATCGCAGGTCTGCAATTGCTCTCGGTGTGACGGTTGCCGCAGTATCGCCTCTGTTCACCCTGGTAGCATCTGCAAAGACCAAGAAATATGGCCCGAAGGAAGGCAAGGAGATTGCTCCAGGCGTCAGGGTCGTGGAGGTCGGCACAGGAAACTCCGACATTCCAGCCTACAAGAGCATTTCAATCGTCGACGTCGTGTTTCAGCCTGGAGCACACGCTCCCGCGATGATGATGGACAATGACATGGTTTGCACGATTACCGCTGGTGCATTCACGATCAAGAAACAGGACAAGGAATTCAAGCTCGAGGAAGGCGGCATATACACATGCACTAAGGGCAAGACCGACGAGGCCACGAATACAAGCAAAGTGGTCGGCATACATCGTATCGCCGTTTTGATACCTGCCTAGGAGACCACATACGGCCGGACGGAAGGTTGCATGCTGTCCGGCCGGCGCTTGCGCATCGCCGGCTGTTGGCCCCGGCTAACGCCTTCGGCAAGGTGGGCAGACCTCCACGACTTGCCAGGCGTCTGCTGGTGCTGCCCGGCCATGCATAGCGCCGTCTGCTTGCTTTCGTTCAGGCACAGTGTGATGCCGTCATTGGCTCTTGAACGGCCAAGCCGGACCCGCGTAACATCACGCCATCTGAACTGAGTCTGCTCTATTCGTCCGGGCTAATGCCCGGATTGGGTTGGATATTTTCCTTTGAATACGCTAGCAATCGGCAGCGCGCCGGAGCGCGGCAAATCGTTTGCCCATGTGGCCGAAGCCTCCTGGGGCAAGGGCCTCAGCACCTTGCTCCGGATCGTGCGCATGACGCTGCGCCATCCCTGGCAAGTCGCGATCACCCTCGTCTCGACCTTCATCGCCGCGACGCTGCAGCTCTTCATTCCACGCTTGCTGGGACGCGCCATCGACCAGGCGCAGGGCGTCATGACAGCCGGGGCCGGTGCCGCGGCGGAGCACGCGCTGTGGAACACCGCCTTGACGCTGCTCGTCGTCAGCATCCTGCGCGGTCTCTTCACCATGGCGCAGAACTACTACGGCGAGGCCGTCGGCCATCGAACCGGCTATGAGCTGCGCCTGGCTTTCTACGAGAAGATCCAGCGCCTGAGCTTCTCCTATCACGACCGGGTCCACACCGGCGATCTGATCACGCTCGGCTTGCTCGATCTCGACGGCGTGCGCATGTTCTTTTCCACCGGCATCCTGCGCGTCGTCCTGCTCGGCGTGTTGATCGGCGTCGGCGCCTACCTGCTGATCAGCACCGATCTGGTGCTCGGGCTGTTGAGCCTGAGCTTCGTGCCGTTCGTTGCCTGGCGCTCCTCGGTCACCCAGCTGGCGTTGCGCAGCACCTGGCTGACCTTGCAGCAGCGCCTGTCGGTGCTGAGCCGGGTGATGGACGAGAATCTCGGCGGCATCCGTGTCGTGCGCGCCTTTGCGGCACAGCGGCATGAGCTGGAGAAATTCGACCGCGCCAAGCAGGATGCGCTCGACCTTGCCAACAAGCGCGTCGACATTCGCGTCGGCAACACCGGCGCCATGAACTTCTCGTTCCTCGCCGCCATGGGCCTGGTGCTGTGGTTCGGCGGGCAGAAGGTCATTGCGGGTCAAATCAGCGTCGGCACGCTGGCCCAGTTCCTCACTTTCATGACCATCCTGCAGATGCCGGTGCGCCAGCTCGGCCTGATGGTCAATTCCTTCGCGCGCGCCTCGACCTGCGGCACCAGGCTGTTCGAACTGCTCGACGCCGAACTGGACATCAAGGACGCGCCGGGCGCCAGGGACCTCGTCGTCACCGAGGGCGTGCTGCGCTTTGACAATGTCAGCTTCCGCTATGCGGGCGCAGGCGACCGGCCGACGCTGTCCGGCATTTCCTTCGAGGCAAGGTCCGGCGAGACCATCGGCATCGTCGGCCCGCCCGGCAGCGGCAAGTCGACCATCGCGCACCTGATCCCGCGCTTCTACGACGTCACCTCGGGCAGCATTACCATCGATGGCCAGGACATCAGCAAGGTCACGCTGCAATCGCTGCGCAAGGCCGTCGGCGTCGTGCAGCAGGACGCGTTCCTGTTCACCACCTCGATCGAGAACAACATCGCCTATGGCAATCCCTGGGCACGCGAGACCCGCATCGGGCAGGCAGCCGAATTCGCTCAGTTGCACAACTACATCATTGGACTTCCCGCCGGCTACACCACGGTCGTCGGCGAACGCGGCGCCTCGTTGTCCGGCGGCCAGCGGCAGCGCCTGACCATCGCGCGCAGCCTGATGCTGCGGCCATCGGTGCTGGTCTTCGACGATTCCACCGCAGCCATCGACGCCGGCACCGAGCAGCGCATCCGGGCGGCGATGAAGCGCTTCGCGAAGGATCGCGTGACGGTGATCATTTCGCATCGGCTGAGCTCGCTGATGCATGCCGACCAGATCCTGTTCGTCGAGAACGGCCGGATCGTCGAGCGCGGCACGCATGAGCAGCTGCTGGCGCTCGGCGGGCGCTATCGCGCGCTCTACGACCTGCAGCTGCGGCCGGACGACGATCGGCCCACGGCTCTGGGAGCCGCGTGATGTCGGCACAGAGCGACGACGAGAAGGAAGACACCAGCGGACGGCCGACAAAGGCTGTCGTCGGCTCGCACCGCGACGAGGAAGAGGTTTTCGGCAAGGCCTATGATCCACGCATCGTGCGGCGTATCTGGAGCTTCGTGAAGCCGTATCAAAGCCGGATTTTCATCTCGGTCGCAGCGGTGCTGGTGTTCACGCTGACGCAGCTGGCGATCCCGCTGGTCATCCGCTACGCCATCGACCACGGCATGGCGGCGGGCAGGCTCGACCAGTCGGTGATGATCGCTGCAATCGGCGCCTTCACGCTGATCATCCTCATCAACTATGCCGCCAGCCATGTACAGGAAAGCGTCGTCGGCAAGGTCGCCGAGAATGTGCTGTCGGACCTGCGCCGCGCCATGTTCAGCCACCTGCAGCGGGTCTCGCTGAGCTTCATGGACAAGACCGAGGTCGGCCGCCTGATGTCGCGCCTGCAGGGCGACGTCAATTCGATGCAGGAATTCCTCGAGACGTCGGTGATGTCGGTGGGCGACATCGTGCTCTTGTTCGGCATCGTCAGCGTCCTTTTGTGGCTGGATTTCCGGCTCGGCCTGCTGACCCTGTCGACCATGCCGGTGCTGTTCGTCGTGCGCCTGTTCTGGCTGCCGCGCGCCAAGGTCGCCTTCATGGCCGCGCACGAGACCAACTCGATCGCCAACGGCGCGCTGGCCGAAGGCATCCATGGCGTGCGCACGGTGCAGAGCCTCGAACGCCAGCACGTCAATTTCGACCTCTACGACGAGAAGGTGCTGGCCAATCTCAGCGCCCACCTGACGTCGGCGAAATATGCTCAGGTGATGGTGCCGATCGTCGACACGCTGACCGGCATCGCCATGGCGACGGTCATCGTCGTCGGCGGTTCGATGGTGCTGTCGCACAGCCTCGACGTCGGCGTCATGGTGGCGTTCCTGTTCTACATCCAGCGCTTCTTCGACCCGATCCGCTCGCTCACCATGCAGTACAGCGTCATGCAGCGCGCCATGGCTTCGGGCCAGCGCATCTCGGAAGTGCTCGACGTGCCGGTAGATGTCAGCGACAAGGATGGTGCGGTGGCGCTGTCGCGCGACATGGACGGCTCGGTCGAGTTCAGGAACGTTACCTTCGGCTACCGGCAGAACCTGCCGGTGCTGAAGAACATCTCCTTCCGCGTCAATCCGGGCGAGACCGTCGCATTGGTCGGCCCGACCGGGTCTGGCAAGTCGAGCTCGATGGCGCTGGTGCACCGCTTCTACGATGTCTGGTCCGGCCAGGTCCTGGTCGGCGGCCACGACGTGCGTGACCTGACGCAGGATTCGCTCGGCGATCAGGTGGCCATGGTGCTGCAGGAACCGTTCCTGTTTTCCGGCTCGGTACTGGAGAACATTCGCTATCACAAGACCGGCGCCAGCCGCGACGAAGTGGTCCGCRCCGCACAGGCCGTCGGCGCGCACGACTTCATCGAGAACTTGCCCGATGGCTACGACACCGAGCTCGAGCAGCGCGGCGGCAATCTCTCGCTCGGCCAGCGCCAGTTGATCAGCTTCGCGCGGGCGCTGGTGGCCGACGCCAAGATCCTCGTCCTCGACGAGGCCACGGCCAGCATCGATTCCTACACCGAGATGCTGATCCAGAAGGCGCTGATAAAACTGCTGGAAGGCCGCACCGGGCTGGTCATCGCCCACCGGCTGGCCACTATTCGCGGCGCCGACCGCATCATCGTCCTGCAGAACGGCGAGATCGTCGAAAGCGGCAACCACGAACAGTTGATGGCACAAAAAGGCCTCTACGCTCGCCTCTACAACATGAACTACGCCTCGTTCGACGACATTTCGGAAAGCGAGCTTGAACTGGACGCGGCGGTCGGCAAGGCGACGTAACCAGGTTTGTCGACGATGACAGCCGATTTTTTCGGCTTCGGGCCTGCGGAAGCGCGCAAAAAGCGCTGCGACTATGTGTCGACCGAGCAGGCCTATCTGGCCATCCGGCAGATCCTCAAACCCGCCATTTCCGATCGCGAACTGGACGACATGGTCCCCTCGCTTGCCGTCAAGAACGGGTTGGCCGTCGTTTTCGATCGCCAAACCAAAGCGCCTTTCGACGACATTCCTCCACCGGCAAGGAGATAGATAGGCTGGCCCATCGGTGATTTTCAGGTGGCCAAGCGAATCCGCTTGCCACGAAGCCTCACTTAATAGCATGTTAAGTGAACCCTGAGATCACCATGAAAGCCGCTGCGGATCACGCACTCAACGACAACGCCGCAACCGGCGCGGAAGCCCGCCGCTCCACGGTGTTGGGCGATCGCATCAAGGCCTATCGCACCGCGCGACGCCTGACGCTGCGCCAACTCGGCGACTTGATCGGCACCACGGCCAGTTTCCTGAGCCAACTCGAGCGCGGTCTCTCGGGAGCCAACACCAGCACGCTTATGCTGATCGCCAATGCGCTCGGCATCGGCCTCGCCGATCTTTTCGACGAAAACGAAGTCTCGCCGCACGCGGTGCTGACACGCGCCGAACGACCCGCACTGCCGACCAGCGAAGGCTACCGCAAGACGCTGCTGTCGCGCCGGCCAATCCGCGAGATGGAAGTCTATTGCGGCGAATTCGCCGTTGGCGGCTCGACCGGCGACGTGCCCTACACACATGGCAACGCGCACGAAATGTTTCTCGTGCTGCGCGGCAGGCTGCAGCTGACGCTGGGTGACGAGAGCTTCATCCTCGAACAGGGCGACAGCATCGAATATTCGACCTCGACGCCGCACAGGACCATCAATGTCGGCGACACGGTGGCCGAAGTGCTGTGGATCATCGCGCCGTCGACAAGCGGCGCCGTCGATCTCGACCAATATGTGGCCCGGAAATCACTCGCACCCGGACTGCCAAAATCAAACAGCGAGTCATCGGAGGGTTAAAAAAATGGGAAGCAGATCAATAGTGTCCGGGCTTGTCGGCGCCGCCGCACTGGCCTTGATTGCAGCCGCCGCGGCTCATGCGCAGAGCGCGCCGCCGGCCGGCACCGTGGTGGACGGTTCGCTGAAAGGAAAGACGCTGACCTTCGTCTCCTATGGCGGCATCTATCAGGACGGCCAGGTCGCCGCCCTCAAGGAATTCGTCGACAAGAGCGGCGTCAAGCTGCTGAACGATGGCCCGACCGAAATCGCCAAGCTTCAGGCGCAGGTCGAGTCCGGCAATGTGACCTGGGATGTCGTCGATACCGACGACTTTCCGCCATTCGTGCATTGCGGCAAGCTGTTTCAGAAGCTCGACCTGACCAAGCTCGACGTTTCGCACATCCCGGCCGGACAGGTCGGCGAGTGCAGCGTGCCGGCGATGAACTACGGCACCGTGCTGATGTACAAGAACTCGACCTACAAGGACAATCCGCCGAAGGACTGGAAGGATTTCTTCGACACCAAGAAATTCCCCGGCACGCGCGCCATCGATGGCAGCGGCAGCCCGATTGGCGGTCTGATCGAACAGGGCATTCTGGCCGACGGTGGCTCGGTCGACAACATGACGCCGGCCGACATCGACATGGGCATTGCCAAAATCAAGGCCATCGGTCCGGACACGATCTTCTGGAAGACCGGGGCCGAGTCCCAGCAGCTGGCAGAATCCGGCGAAGCCGACATGATCATCATGTGGACGGGTCGCGCCATGACGGCGGTCAAGAACGGCGCTGCCTATACGCCGGTGTGGAAGGACTGGCTGGTCGTCATGGATCAGCTGACCATCCCGGTCGGGGCCAAGGACACCGACGCCTCCTATGCGTTGATCAACGCCTATCTCGGCAAGAAGTCGCAGGAGGTCCTGACCGAGCAGACATCCTAC
The DNA here is from genome assembly GCF_056404455.1 of Mesorhizobium sp. P2_D1. Classification (NCBI taxonomy): domain Bacteria; kingdom Pseudomonadati; phylum Pseudomonadota; class Alphaproteobacteria; order Hyphomicrobiales; family Phyllobacteriaceae; genus Mesorhizobium; species Mesorhizobium sp. P2_D1. Next base: position 6,368 of record NZ_JBFUDZ010000064.1, on the reverse strand, counting down.
TCGCCGATCAACACCGAGGCGCAGCCCAAGGTGGATCCTTCGGTCGCCGCCTTCCTGACCAACACGCCGGAACACGCCAAGCAGGGCTACCAGCAGAACATCAAGTTCTGGGTCGCCAATTTCGCCACCGCGTCCGACAAGTGGACGGCGCTGATGGCCGGCAACTGAGCCGGCCGAGCGCCAAGGCGAAAAGCGTGAGCCAGACATCACATACTCTGGCGGCCGGGGGTGACAATCCCCGGCCGGCGGGTGGCGTGCAGGGGCCGCAACGGCGCCTGCGGCTTGCCGCCTACCCTTCGCTGCTGGCGATGCCTGCCTTGCTCCTGCTCATCGCGGCGATGGGCTATCCGCTGCTGACCGTTACGCTGCGCAGCTTCTCGGACCCCGCCTGGGGAATGCAGAACTACGTCTGGTTCTTTTCCACGCCGGTGAACGTCACGGTTCTGTGGCGCACCTTTTCCATTGCTGCCTGGGTCACCATCGTCTGCGTTATCGCCGCCTACCCCTACGCCTACCTGATGACGGCGGTCGGGCCGCGCATGCGGCTCGTCCTCATCCTGTGCGTGCTGGTGCCGTTCTGGGTCAGCGGCGTGGTGCGCACATTGGCCTGGGTCATCCTGCTGCAGGATTCCGGCATCATCAATTCCGTCGTCAGGCTGTTCGGCCTTGACACCGTGAAGCTGATCCGCACCCAGACCGGCGTGGTGATCGGTATGGCGCAGGTGCTGCTGCCGTTCATGATCCTGCCGCTCTATTCGGTCATGCGCGGCATCGACCTGCGCCTCGTGCAGGCGGCGCGCAGCCTCGGCGCGCGGCCTTCGCTGGCTTTCCTGCAGATCTATCTGCCGCTGTCGCTGCCCGGCGTATTCGCCGGCGCCATCATCGTCTTCATCCTGTCACTCGGCTTCTACATCACCCCGGCCCTGCTCGGCGGACCCCGCAGCACCATGCTGTCAACGCTGGTGCAGAGCCAGGTGCTCAGCCTGCTCAATTGGGGTCGCGGCGGCGCCATGGGTGTCGTGCTGCTGGTCGCGACCTTCGTGCTTCTGGCGCTCGCCGCGCCGCTGATGCGCCAGCGCCACAAACAGGCGTCCAGATCATGAGGCTGGCGCCGTTCCGCATTCTGCTCGGTCTGTTCTGCCTGCTTGTTGCCGTGTGGCTGGTAATGCCGACGCTGGTCATCATCCCGATGTCGTTCAACGAGAAGAAGTCGCTTGCCTTCCCGCCATCCGGCTTCTCATGGCAGTGGTACCAGAATTTCTTCACCAACCCCGACTGGCTGACCAGCTTCTTCAACTCGCTGAGGGTCGCGGGCCTCGTTGCCGTCGCCGCCACGCTGATCGGCACGCTGGCGGCACTCGGCCTCAGCCGCATGAAACATTCCGGCGCCGGCCTGCTGCGCGCCATCCTGATCACACCGATGATCGTGCCCGGCGTGGTGCTGGCGATCGGCATCTATGCCGTCTATCTCGACTACCATCTGGTCGGCACCACCACCGGCTTCGTCATCGCGCACACGATGCTGGCGATTCCCTTCGTCATCATCGCCGTGTCGGCAAGCCTCGAAGTCTTCGACGTGCGGCTGGAGACGGCGGCGGCAAGCCTTGGCGCCGACCGCTTCACCGCATTCCGCACCGTGACCTTGCCGTTGATCGCGCCCGGCATCCTTTCGGGGCTGCTGTTTGCCTTTGTCACCTCCTTCGATGAAATCATCGTCGCGCTGTTCATCACCAGCCCCTATTTGAAGACCTTGCCCGTGCAGATCTTCACCAGCATCACCCGCGACGCCGACCCGACGGTGACGGCTGTCGGAACGATCATCTTCATTGCCACGACGCTGGTGATCAGTGCCKGGCTGATCATCAGCTCGAAATCGACGAGGAATTGAGATGGCTGCGTCCAACAGCAAAGAACGTGGCGCGGCCATCGACATCAAGGCCGCAACCAAGCGTTACGRCAATTTCACGGCGCTCGACGACGTCAGCCTTCACATCGAGCCGGGTGAATTCATGACGCTCCTCGGCCCCAGCGGCTCGGGCAAGACCACCACGCTCAACGTCGTGGCCGGCTTTACCGACCTGACCTCAGGCGACCTCGCCGTCGGCGGCAAAAGCATCGTCGCGCTGCCGGCGCACAAGCGCAACATCGGCGTCGTCTTCCAGCACTACGCGCTGTTTCCGCACATGACCGTCGGCAAGAACGTCGCCTATCCGCTCACCCTGCGCGGCATGGACAAGCAGGCGCGAGACCGCCACGTGGCGCGCGCCCTGGACATGGTCAAGATGGCCGACTTCGCGCATCGTTATCCAGCCGAGCTTTCCGGCGGCCAGCAGCAGCGCGTGGCGCTGGCCCGCGCCATCGTCTTCGATCCGCCGCTGCTACTCATGGACGAGCCGCTCGGAGCGCTCGACAAGAAACTGCGCGAATGGCTGCAGCTCGAAATCAAGCGCATCCACCGTGAGCTTGGCACCACCTTCGTCTATGTGACGCACGACCAGGAAGAGGCGCTGGTTCTGTCCGACCGCATCGCCGTGTTCAACCAGGGACGCATCGAACAGGTGGGAACCGGGCGTCAGCTCTACGACGAACCGGCGACATTGTTCGTGGCGAAGTTCATCGGCGAATCGACCAGTTTGCGTGGCGATGCCCAGACGTCGGGCGGCGAGACCAGACTGACGATCGCCGGCCAGACGGTCGTCGCCGGCGGCAAGCTCGCCGGCAGCCAGAAACCGGTGGTCCTGCTGCGGCCGGAAAAGCTTTCGCTTGCCAGAACCAACACGCCTGCAGCCGCCGGACAGAACAGCCTCACCGGCCAGGTCAGCGAAGCGATCTATCTGGGCTCGGGTTCGAAATACCAGGTGACACTGGGCGATGGTTCCGTGGCCATCGTGCGCGCGACGCTCGAGGCCACGCCTTTCTCGATTGGTGACGCGGTCGATCTGCGTTGGTCGGTCGTCGATGCAAAACTTCTTGCCGACGACGACCGCGCCGACATGACGATGACCTGATCGCTCTTTCCCCCGCAGGATTTTTAGACATGGACGCCAAAGTCAACGGCAACATCTCGTTCTGGTATGCCGACATCGGCCTGCCAGCCTATCGTGCGCCACTGCCGGGCGACCTCGAAGCCGATGTCTGCATCGTCGGCGCTGGCTACACCGGCCTGTGGACGGCCTACTACCTGAAGAAGGCCGATCCTTCGATCCGCATCGCCATGGTGGAAAGGGAATTCGCCGGCTTCGGCGCGTCCGGTCGCAATGGCGGCTGGCTGTCCGGCGGCTTCAGCTGGTCGCGCGAGAAATATCTGCAGACATCTACCCGTGGCGCCGTCATCAACATGGAAACCGCCATGCATGGCACGGTCGACGAAGTGATCGCGGTGACCGAGGCCGAAAGCATCGATGCCGACATTCGCCGCGTCGACAATCTGACGGTTGCGACCAACCCGCCGCAGCTGGAGCGGATCAAGGCCGCCTATGCGGATGCAATCGGCTGGAGCGTGCCTCAGGACCGCGTCAGCCTGATCGGCCAGGCAGAGGCCAAGGCCCGCATCAACATCCGGAACGTGCTTGGCGGCTACATCCACCACGGCACCGCGCGCGTGCAGCCGGCCAAGCTGGTGCGTGGACTGTCCGAAGCCGTCGAGCGCCTCGGCGTGCCGATCTACGAACAGACGACCGTGACGGGTATTGAGAAGGGCAAGGTCACCACCGATCGCGGCACGGTGCGCGCGCCCATCATCATCCGCGCCACGGAGGGTTTCACGGCCGGCATATCAGGCAATGAGCGGCTCTGGCTTCCGCTCAACAGCGCACAGATCGTCACCGAGCCGCTGCCCCAATCGCTGTGGGACGAGATCGGCTGGGACGGCCACGAACTCTTGGGCGACGCAGCACACGCCTATTGCTATGCCCAGCGCACCCGCGAAGGCCGCATCACCATGGGCGGGCGCGGCGTGCCCTACCGCTACGGATCGCAGACGGATGTGCGCGGCCAGACACAGCAGGCGACCATCGAAAGCCTGCACGCGATCCTCACCCGCCTTCTACCGCAGACCAGCAAGCTTCGCATCGACCACGCCTGGTGCGGCGTGCTTGGCGTGCCGCGCGACTGGTGCACGACGGCCGGCCTCGATCTTGAGACCGGCATCGGCTGGGCCGGCGGTTATGTCGGCCTCGGCGTGTCGAGCTCCAACCTTTCGGGCCGGACGCTGCGCGACCTTATCCTGCGCCGCGACACCGAACTGACCCGCCTGCCCTGGGTCAACCGCCAGGTCAGCAAATGGGAGCCGGAGCCGATGCGCTGGCTCGGCGTCCACTCGATGTACCAGCTCTACCGCGTCGCCGACGAGCGCGAGGAAGCCGGCCTCCAGCACACCTCGAAACTGGCCGCCATCGCCGACCGCATCACCGGGCATTGAGCCCTGCGACCTTGCATATCGAGCTGAAAATTTCAGTGCCTGCCCGGAGACTGCCATGACCGACTTCCAGACCTTCGCCCATCTCGCCTCGATCGATCTCGGCGAGCCCGAGCCCAAGCCGACCTCGATCAGCGGCGATCAGCTCGAAGCGTCGAGGACATTGTGGACCTCGCCGGACGGGACGCTGGAAGTCGGCGTCTGGGCGTGTACGCCCGGCCGTTTCACCGCGTCGCGCGACACGAATTCCGAAACCTGTCACATCGTGTCGGGCCGGGTCTCGCTGCATGGTCCCGATGGCCACAGCAAGGAGGTTAGTGCCGGCGAAATGCTGGTGCTTCCGAAAGGCTGGAAAGGCGAGTGGACGATCCACGAGCCGACGCGGAAACTCTATATCCTGCACTTCGAAGCGGCGTGAGCTAGTCGTCGTCCGAACCGCTGGCGACCGGCTTGCCTTCGATTGCCTGCCGCAATGCGTCGTTGATCCGGTCCTGCCAGCCGGGGCCACCAGCCTGAAAATGGTCCAGCACGGTTCGATCGATCCTGATCGAAACAAGCTCCCTGACACCTGGAGCGGCCGCGGGCTCGCGAGGCGGAGCAACCGGCTTCTTGACTGGCTTGAAGGCGGCTTCGGCCGCCGTCATCGGATTTGTCGGTCGGCGCGGGGGATTTGCCATTGGGTGACCCTGACTGGAAGACGATTCATGCTCGCCGATGAGGGGGCACGCTTGACACCACAATAGCCCAACTGACGCCATCGCGCAGGCCCATTTGGCCAGGAACAGCTCGAGCCCCGCAGTGTGCGGTCCCMGCATCGCCTTCGCGGCACGCGCTGGCACGGGTCACTCGGCGGCTTGAAGGATTTGTGCGGCGACGATGATCCTGATCTCGGCGCGACAAGAGCCGCAATTCGTGCCGGCATGCAGCGCCGCCCCGATCGCCTCGACGCTGGCGCAGCCGCTTCGCACCGCCTGCGCGATCTGGTTGGCGCCGACGCCGAAGCAGGAGCAGACGATGGCGCCGCGATCGACGTCGACCCCGCCCGGCCGCCCGGCCACGATCGCCAGCCTGGCGCGCCGATCGACATGATCGGCGGTCAATTGGTCCGCCGCCCAGCCGCGCGACACCGCGACCGGACCGGGCGCCACGAACAAGGCGCCTGACAAGTGATCGCCGTCGAAAGCCGCGATGCGGTGCTGGCCGGCATCGCGGTCATGATAAGCGAGGATTTCGCCGCCCGGGGTCGTGCCGAACAGGGACCCGGCGAAGCCGGCCCAGTCGATCTCGTCATCGGCAAAGGCAAGCTCGACCCGCCAGCCGCCCTTGCATTTGGCCGCGGCCCAGTAGGTTGCGGTACCAGGTTCCGGCCTCTGCCGCATCACCGCGAAGCCGAAGGCCTTTGCGGCGAATTTCTCGATGCGGGCGGCGACATGCTTCAGCGCCGGCTGGCCGGAGACCGGATCGGTCAGCGGCGCCGTCAGCGCGTCGAGCCGGCCCTTTGCGGCGAATTGATCGGTCCAGTGCATCGGCGCAAACAGGCTACCCCGGCGCTGGCGTGCCGTCACCAGCGCGCGCACCAGTACGTCGCCGCGCGGGCTGGAAACGCGCACGATGTCGGCGTCGCCGATCCCGAAGCACTGCGCATCCGCCGGATGGATTTCGACGAAGGGCTCGGCAATGTGCTGGGACAGCCGCGGGCTTTTCCCGGTCCGCGTCATGGTGTGCCAGTGATCGCGGATGCGGCCGGTGTTGAGGATCAGCGGATAGTCTGGGCTGGTGCGGGTCTCGACGGCAGGACGAATGGCGATGAAGCGCGCCTTGCGGTCGAGTGTGTAGAAATTGCCGTCGGCGAAGAAGCGGGTGCTGGAAGAGCCACTTGCGGCCTGAGCGCGCTCCTCTGGCTGATGTCCAGCTTGAGCACCCCCCTCTGGCCTGCCGGCCATCTCCCCCG
>NZ_JBFUDZ010000063.1:0-26291 GCF_056404455.1 Mesorhizobium sp. P2_D1 | reverse complement strand
TCTATGAGCAGTGCCGGAACCCGAACTACTGGGATGCTGCCTCGCTGCATGTCGACTGCCTGAAGCTGCCGCAGATCTCCGGCAACGACCAGATGCTGGCATTGCTGCCGGAAGGCTCGATGGACTGGATCGGCTCGTTCCTGCCCGAGATCGACAAGACCTATGTCGCGCTCGATAAGGAGCACAATGGCTACTGGCAGCCGCCGGCGGAAACCATCGCCTTCCAGGTGAACTTCAAGACCGCCAACCCGGCGCTGGCCGAAGCCTTCAACGACATCAATTTCCGCCACGCTTTCAGCCTGGTCATGGACCGCACGGCGATGGTGGACATTGCCGGCTTTGGCTATCCGGTGGTCAACCTGCACGCCAGCGGCCTGCCGCCGCGCTTCGACGCCTGGCGCAACAAGGCGGCCGAAGGCGACAAGGATGTGTGGATGACCTACGATGTCGACAAGGCCAACAAGGTGCTTGACGACGCCGGCTACAAGAAGGGCGCCGACGGCATGCGCACCACGCCGAAGGGCCAGCCGATCGCCTTCTCGATCATCGTTCCCAATGGCTGGACCGACTGGATCGATGCCGTACAGATCGCCACCGAAGGCCTGCGCAAGGCCGGCATCAACGCCTCGGTCGCGACACCGGAATACGAGCAGTGGCAAAAGCAGATTCTCGACGGCTCGTTCGATGCAGTGATGAATTCCCGCGCCGACGGACCGACGCCGTTCCGCGGCTACTACCAGTCACTGTCTACGGCCTTTGCCGGGCGCATCACCAGTGCGCCGTCGCGCTATTCCGATCCGGAGCTGGACAAGGTGTTCGACGCCTACCGCAAGGCGACCACCGACGAAGACCGCAAGAAGCTGTTCGACCAGGTGCAGGTGATCATCGCCGACAATTTCCCGGTGGTGCCGGTGTTCAACGGACCGACCTGGTATCAGTATTCGACCAAGCGCTTCACCGGCTGGGTGACCAAGGACGAACCGGTGATGAACCCGGAGAACCACGACAACAACCGCATGCGGTTGATGCATCTGCTGCGCCTGAAGCCGGTACAATAAGTCTGAAGTAACGCCCTTCTCCCCTCATGAGGGGAGAGGGGTCCGTGTCGCAAAATCCTGGCTTCGGCGGCGGTCGCCGCGAGGCCGGATGCCGGACATGGTAAGATGCCTGCAGCCGCTTCTTCGTCCGTCGCTTCCAGCGACAGCTTCTCCGCCAAACGGAGAAGGCAATCGAGCACAAGGAACAGCCGATGCGGATTCCTCTTCGACGGCTTGGGGTCTATTTCGTCGCCTTCCTGTTTGCCATCGTGATGAATTTCACCGTTCCCCGGCTGATGCCGGGAAGCCCGGTCGACGGCATGATCGCACAGCTTGGGCCGCGCGCGACACCGGCGGCGATCGAGGCGATCAAGGCCCGCTTCGGTGCCGTCGAACAGCCGATCCTGGGACAATTCGTCGACTACATCACCGGCCTCGCCCGGCTCGATCTCGGCGTGTCGGTCAAATACTACCCGCAGACCGTCACCCAGGTCCTCGCCCGTTCGGCCGGCTGGACCGCGTTCCTGGTCACCACGGCGATCATCTTTTCCCTCTGCGTCGGAGTCTCCCTCGGCGCAGTGGCAGCCTGGCGGCGAGGCGGACGCTTCGATGCGTTCGTCTCGCCGTTTTCTGTCGTGCTGATCGCAATCCCGCCGGTCATCATCGGACTGGCGACCCTGTTCACCTTTGGCGTGACGCTGCGCTGGTTCCCGGTCGGCTATGCCTACAATCCCGATCTCGATCCGGGCCTGAACTTCACCTTTTTCGGCAGCGTCTTCTGGCACGCGGTGATGCCGGTGCTGACGCTGTCGCCCTATCTGATCGGTGAATTCCAGACGACGATGCGCTCCTCGATGATATCGGTGCTCGGCGAGGATTATGTCACCATGGGCCGAGCCAAGGGGCTCGGGGAAACCGCGGTGATGTTTTCCTATGCGGCGCGAAACGCGATGCTGCCGGTGCTGACCAATCTGGCGCTGATGCTGGGCGCGGTGTTCGGCGGCTCGATCGTCACCGAGATCGTCTTCAACTATCCCGGCCTCGGGCTGACGCTGTTCACCGCCAGCGTGGCGCGCGACTATCCGGTCATCCAGGGCCAACTGCTGCTGATGACGATGGCGACGCTCGGCGCCAATCTGCTGGTCGACATCCTCTATGGTGTCGTCGATCCGCGCATCCGGGAGGAACGGGCATGAATTTCGGTTGGCAACTTCTGTGGCGCCAGAAGAAGGCCGTCGCCGGCCTGATCATCGTCGCCGCGCTCTGCCTGATGGCGCTCTTCGCACCCATCCTGGCGCCGACCGATCCGGGCGAGCGGGTCGGCCGCTCGCATCAGCCGCCGACCGTCGAGCACTATTTCGGCACCACCAAGATGGGCCGCGACGTCTATGCGCAATTCGTCTGGGGCGCGCGCCCGTCGCTGGCGGTCGGTTTTGCCACCGGGCTGTTCATCACCGCACTTGGCACCATCATCGGGCTGGTCGCCGGTTATTTCGGCGGCCGCACCGATGCGACGCTGGATCTAATCACCAATGCGGTGCTGGTCATCCCCAACATCCCGCTCTTGATCCTGCTTGCTTCCTTCGCGGGCACGGTCGGGCCGGTCGCCATCATGATGATCATCGCACTGACCTCGTGGCCGTGGGGCGCGCGCATGACGCGGTCGCAGACGATGGCGCTTCGCAACCGCGAGTTCGTCACCGCGGCGCGCATGGTCGGCGAGCCGTCCTGGCGCATCATCTTCGTCGAGATCCTGCCCAATCTGGTGCCGCTGATCGGCATCAACATCGTTGGCTCGATCATCTACGCCATCGTCGCGCAGACGACGCTCGAATATCTCGGCTTCGGCGATCCGCTCAACGTCACCTGGGGGACGATGCTCTACAATGCGCAGAATTCCTCCGCCATCATCGTCGGTGCCTGGTGGGACATCAGCGCGCCGGCCGCCGGCATCGCGCTGGTCGGCCTCGGCCTGGCGCTGTTGAACTTCACCTTCGACGAGATCGCCAATCCGCAGCTGCGCTCCGGTCCGGCGCTCAGCCGTTGGCTGCGCCTCAGCCGTCTGCGCAAGCGCGAACTGGAGGCGGCACGGTGAACGAGGCGCTGCTGCAAATCCGCGACCTCAGCGTCGATTACCTCTTGGACAAGGGCGCCTTCCGCGCCGTCAAGAACGTGTCCTTCGACATCGGCCGTGGCGAACTGTTCGGGCTCGCCGGCGAATCCGGCTGCGGCAAGAGCACGATCGCCTACGCCATCACCCGGCTGGCCAAGGCGCCGGCCTGGGTGGCGGGTGGCGAGATCCTGCTCGGCGGTCAGGATCTTTTGAAGTTGCCGGAAAGCCTGCTGCAGGAGGTGCGCTGGCGACGGATCGGTATGGTGTTCCAGAGCGCGATGAATTCGCTCAATCCACTGATGAGGGTCGAGGCGCAGTTCCACGACGTGCTGCGCCGGCATACTGGCTCGTCGCGCGAAAGATCGCGGGCGCGCGCCGAAGAGATGTTCAAGCTGGTCGGCATCCCGGCCAGCCGGCTGACCGACTATCCGCACCAGTTCTCAGGTGGCATGCGCCAGCGCATCGTCATCGCCATCTGCCTGGCGCTGAAGCCGGAACTGATCATCATGGACGAACCGACGACCGCGCTCGACGTGGTCGTGCAGCGCGAAATCCTCGAACAGGTCATCGACCTGCAGCGCGGCTATGGCTTCTCGGTGCTGTTCATCACCCATGACCTGCATTTGATGGCGCAACTCTGCCACCGCATCGGGGTGATGCTGAAGGGCGAACTGGTCGAGGTCGGCGATGTCCGGCAGGTCAGCCGCGCGCCGGCACACGACTACACGCGAAAGCTCTGGGGCGCGATCCCGCAACTGCCCGGCCATCCCCCCGTGAAGGACGCGATCGCATGAATGCCGTGATGACTGTTCTTCCCCCAGCAGCCATCGCGGCCGAGCCGATCGTCAGGCTGGACGGCATCGAGCGCAGCTTCGGCCTGGTGCAGGCGTTGCGCGGTGTCTCGCTGTCGCTGAAGGGCGGCCATGCGCTGGCGCTGGTTGGAGAATCCGGCTGCGGCAAGACCACCTGCGCGCGCATCATCGCACGCATGGACACGCCGACCGGCGGCGAGATGCTCTATCGCGGCCGCAACATCACGCGGACCGGCACGGCCGCCGAGGAAAAGGCCTACCGCCGCGCCGTGCAGATGGTGTTCCAGGATCCGTTCGCCTCGCTCAACCCGGTGTTTTCGGTACAGCATCATCTGGCGCGACCGCTGGCGCTGCACGGCCACGCCAGGAGCAAGGCGGAGCAGGTGAAGGGCGTCGCCGATCTCCTCAACTGGGTCGGGCTGGAGCCGGCGTTGACCGCGCACAAGTTTCCGCATGAACTGTCGGGAGGCCAGCGCCAGCGCGTCAACATCGCGCGGGCGCTCGCCGTGCAGCCCGACGTGCTGGTCGCCGACGAGCCGACCTCAATGCTCGATGTCTCGATCCGCCTCGGCATCCTCGAACTCCTGGCGCGGATCAAACAGGAACGGCAACTGGCGCTACTCTACATCACACATGACATCGCCACCGCCGCCCATGTCGCCGAAGAGGTGATCGTGATGTTCGCCGGCCAGATGGTCGAGTGGGGTGATACACTCTCGGTGATCGGCGATGCCCGCCATCCCTACACGCGATTGCTGCTTTCGGCGGTGCCGGATCCCGATCGGCCGTTCGTGGCTGGTGACAGCGCCCGCTTTCTCGGTCACGCCGAAGAGGTGCGACGCCTGAGCCGGCCCTCCTCGACTGAGGTCAATCAGGTCGGCCCCAACCATTTCGTGCGCGCGCTGGGCGCGGTGTCCTGAAATCAACGCCATAGGGTCTCCATGGATTATCTGGTCAATCTTTCGCTGCTTGCCTCCGATCCCGAACTCGATGCGCGTGTCGGCCGTGCCGCCGTCACCATTCGCCGGGCGTTGGCGCCGGAACTCGAACTGGTGACTGGCTGGGTGCGGCAAACCTTCAACGCCGGCTGGTCGAGCGAGACGACGGTGGCATTTTCGCGCCAGCCGGCCTCGTGCTTCCTGGCGACACGCGACGGCGAGCTGGTCGGCTTTGCCGTCTATGATTCGATCGCGCGTGGCTTCTTCGGCCCGACCGGCGTCGGCGAGGCCGCGCGCGGCGCCGGCATCGGCCACGCGCTGCTGCTGGCGACGCTGCTCGACATGCGGGTGATGGGCTATGGCTACGCCATCATCGGCGATGTCGGTCCGTCCGAATTCTACGAGCGCACCGTCGGTGCGACGCAGATCCCTGACTCCGAACCCGGGGTCTATGCCGGCCTGCTCAACACCCATCCCTGATCTCTCGTTCGAAAGCTTGTCATGACGCTTCAATCCAAATCCGCATTCCGTCTGGAAACGACCTGGGCACCGGCCACCGCCACCGACAAGCTCGCCTATTCGCTGACGCTCACCAATTTGTCGTCGAAGGCCATCGAAGGTTTTCGGCTGTGCGTCAGCGGCCCGGCCCGCATCGATCCGGCCGTCACCGTCGAAGGCGGCAGGCTTTCGGAACGTCTGTCCAACCATTCCGAATTCGCGCCGCCAGACGGCTTTGTGCTGCAGCCGCGTGAGACATGGACCGTCACCGCGCATGGGCTGAGCTATCCGCTACGGCACTGGACCGATGGCGCCACCGCTGCCTACCTCGTGCTTGCCGATGGCACCGTGGCCCCAGTTGCGTTGGGTCCGACCAAGGCGATCGGCGACAATGCGGTGTTGAAGCGCGGCGCCGAAATCTATCCGGTGCCGGCGCAGGCGCCCGTGCCGGTTTCGATCATACCGTGGCCGCGCACCGTTTCCGTCTCCGGCCGACGCGCTGTTCCGCAAGGTCTGGCACTTCGGCCGAAGGGAACGGCAGCCGCCGCTGCCGTCGGCGCGTTCGGTGACCTTGTCGACAGCCTGTTTTCCGTCGAAGGCATTGTGCGCAACGAGGCCGAAGGCGGCTTGCCGGTCGATCTCGGCATCACGGACGGATTGGACCCGGAAGCCTATGCGATCCGCTTTTCAGCTGATGGGGTCGCGGTTTCGGCGGGAACGAGAACCGGATTGTTCTACGGGCTGGTCACGCTCGGCCAGATCCTGCGCGGGGCGCGATCGCACCCCGAGACGTTTCTGTTCCCGGCCGAAGGCGAAATCCGCGATGAGCCGGCGCTGGGCTGGCGCGGCACGCATCTCGACGTCGCCCGGCAGTTCTACGCAACGGCCGAGATCAAGACCTTCCTGCGCATCCTTGCCTGGAACAAGCTCAACCGGTTCCACTGGCATCTGTCCGACGACGAGGCGTGGCGGGTCGAGATATCAGCCTATCCGGAGCTGACGAAAGTCGGCGCGTGGCGCGGCCATGGGTTGCCGGTGCCGCCCCTGTTGGGCTCGGGCCCCGAGCCGAGCGGTGGCTATTACACCAAGGCTGCCGTGCGCGAGGTCGTCGACCTTGCCGGCCAACTCGGCATCGAGGTCGTGCCGGAGATCGACGTACCGGGGCATTGCTATGCGATGCTGCAGGCGATACCGGAGCTGCGCGATCCCGGCGAGAGCGGCGAGTATTTCTCGGTGCAGGGGTTTCCCAACAATTGCATCAATCCGGCACGGCCGGAGACCTACATTGTGCTGGAGAAAATCTTCGACGAATTGATCGAGCTGTTTCCGTTCAAGACCATCCATGTCGGCGCCGACGAGGTGCCGCTGGGCGCCTGGTCCGGTTCGCCGCAAGCGCTGGCTCGGCTCACCGAGGTTGGCGGCGAGGGGCTGGCGGCCGCGCATGCCAAGCGCCTCAACGTGGTCACCAACACACACGGCGCCGATGAGATCGACGGCTCGGGCGCGGCGGTGCTGCAGGCCGAGTTTCTCAAGCGGATACAATCGTTCCTTGCGTCTCGCGGCTGCGTCACCGGCGGCTGGCAAGAGGCGGCGCACGGCAATGTCATCGACAAGCAGAAAAGCTACCTCTGCGGCTGGCGAACGGTCGAAGCCTCAGCCGCACTTGCCAGCGAGGGCTACGCGATGGTGGTGTGCCCCGGCCAGGTCTATTACCTCGACATGGCCAACAGTCCGGCCTGGTCGGAACCTGGTGCGGCCTGGGCCGGCTGGTCCGATCCGGAAAAGCTGTATGGCTTCGATCCTGTCGAGGGCTGGACGGACGCGCAGAAGACGAAACTGCTCGGCGTGCAGGCCTGCATCTGGTCGGAGCCGATGACCGACCGCGCCGTCTTCGACCGGCTGGTGTTCCCCCGCATCTCGGCGCTGGCGGAAACAGGCTGGACGCAGCCGGAGAAAAAATCCTGGGAACGGTTCAAGGCGCTCGCCGGGCTGATGCCGGTGCTCTACGGGGCGACCTAGGAACCTCCCGTTCGCCTAGCCGGCGTGCGGCTTTTGCAGGACGTCGAACTGTGGGTTGGTCTCGGAGAAGATCGGCAGCGCGGCGGCACCAAGAACCGAAGTGTCCTTGCCGGCGGCGCCGACAAGGACACGCGGCACGGTGCGGGCGCTGGTCGAGCTGACCGAGAGGTACAAGGGGTCGAGCCGGCTGGCCAGGAGCTCGATGACGCCGACCGGCATGAAACCGCCGAGGACCACGGTTTCGGGATCGAGCGCGAGTTCGAGCATGTTGATCGCCTGGCGCAGCGGATCGATTGCCGGGACGACCCACGCTTCCAGACTGTCGCCATTGGCCAGCAATGCCTGGAGCAATTCCGGCGAGGCATGATCGGGATCGGGGATTTCCAGGCACTCATAGGCGGCGCGCAACGAGACATAGCGTTCGAGACAGCCGCGCTTGCCGCAGCCGCATTCGAGGCCGCCGGGCTTGACGATCATGTGGCCGATCTCGCCGGCATTGTGGCGGCTGCCCTTGTAGAGATGGCCGTCCAGGAACAGGCCGGCGCCAAGGCCGGTACCAATGAACAAATAGACGAAGCTGCCGAGGTTGCGGGCAACGCCATAGAGCCGCTCGCCGATGGCGGCGGCGGTGGCATCGTTCTCGACCGTTACCGGAATGCCGGTCAGCCGCTGCAGCTCTTCGGCGACGGGGAAATCCTGCCAGCCGGGCAGCGCGGTCGGCCCGACCGAGGTCATGCCCTCGACGTCGAACGGACCCGGCATCGCCATGCCGATGCCAAGCAGGCGGGCGCGGTCGAAACGAAACTTGCGCATCAGGTCGCCGGCTATCGCGGCCAGCAAAGGCATCGCCTGCGCCGGTGTCGGCCGGTCGACCGGGCGCTCGATGCGGGCGCGAACCGTGCCGGACAGATCGGTGATGACGCCGACCGCCAGCTGGTGGTCGAGCTGCAGACCGATCGAATAGCCGCCGTCGGGATTGATCGAGTAGGGGACCGCCGGCTGGCCGCGTGCGCCCTTCAGCGTGGCTTGCGCGCGAAGCAGCTGTTCCCGCTCGAGTTCCTCGACGATGTTGGAGATGGTCTGCGTGCTCAGTGCCGTCAGGCGCGCGATCGCCGCCCGCGACAAGGCACCGTTGGTCCTGATCGCTTCGATCACGACGCGGCGATTGTGTGACTTGGCCTGTTCGAGATTGGTGCCAGCGATGGCTTTTCTAGGGGGCATGTGCGCGTTACCAACGAACCTTCCGCAGAAAACAAATCAAGTTGATTTAATTATACGCAATGGTAGCTACCACTTCTAGCGGGTTTCGCAATGGCAGCGCCATCGTGCCACGCGCGGATCAGCATTATTTGATGCCATCAGGGCAGCCGGCCGACGCCGAGATCGGCGAGCAACGGCTTTGCATTCCATCCGCCACTTCCATATATCGCAAGGCATGAAAAAAATCGGTTTCCTGTCATTCGGGCACTGGACGCCCTCATCGCAATCACAGACGCGGTCGGCATCGGACGCGCTGCTGCAGTCCATCGACCTCGCCGTCGCCGCCGAGCAACTGGGCGCGGACGGCGCCTATTTCCGCGTTCATCATTTCGCTCGTCAGCTCGCTTCGCCGTTCCCGCTGCTGGCAGCCGTCGGCGCGAAGACCAGCCGCATCGAGATCGGCACCGCGGTCATCGACATGCGCTACGAAAATCCGCTCTACATGGCCGAGGACGCCGGTGCTGCCGATATCATCGCCGGCGGCCGCCTGCAGCTTGGCATCAGCCGCGGCTCGCCGGAGCAGGTGATCGACGGCTGGCGCTATTTCGGCTACGCCCCGGCAGAGGGACAGAGCGACGCCGAGATGGCGCGGCATCACGCCGAGGTGTTCCTCGATACGCTGCGGGGCGAGGGGTTCGCCCAGCCCAATCCACGGCCGATGTTCCCCAATCCGCCCGGCCTGCTGCGGCTCGAGCCGCATTCGGAGGGCTTGCGGGAGCGGATCTGGTGGGGCGCGGCCACCAACGCCACGTCGGAATGGGCGGCGAAACTGGGCATGAACCTGCAGAGTTCGACGCTCAAATTCGACGAGAGCGGCAAGCCGTTCCACATCCAGCAGGCCGAGCAGATCCGGGTCTATCGCGAGGCCTGGAAGGCGGCCGGCCATCAGCGCGAGCCGCGCGTGTCAGTCAGCCGCAGCATCTTTGCGCTGGTCGACGATCGCGACCGCGCCTATTTCGGGCGCGGCAACCAGAGCAGCGACCAGATCGGCTTCATCGAGGAGAACACCAAGGCGATCTTCGGGCGCAGCTACGCCGCCGAACCGGATGTGCTCATCAAGGAATTGGCACAGGACGAGGCGATCGCCGAGGCCGACACACTGTTGCTCACCGTGCCCAACCAGCTCGGCGTCGACTACAATGCCCATGTCATCGAGGCGATCCTGGCCCACGTCGCTCCGGCGCTGGGCTGGCGCTGACACCGATCGATCAAGGCGGATTGCTACAGGGAGGACAACATGCCGAAGAAAGCCTTGATTGCTTGGGGAGGTTGGCAAGGGCATACGCCGGAACAGAGCGCGAAGATCGTGCGCACCCTGCTGGAACGCAACGGTTTCGACGTCACGCTCGGCGAGGGCACGGCGATGTTCGCCGATCCGAAGCTCAGCGCATTCGATCTCATCGTGCCCGTGATCACGATGTCGACGATCGAAAAGGCCGAACTTCAGAATCTGGTTCTCGCGGTTCGCCAGGGCAGTGGCCTTGGCGGCTTTCACGGCACGATGTGCGACAGCTTCCGCAGCGAAACCGATTATCAGTTCATGACCGGCGGCCAGTGGGTCGCGCATCCCGGCGACATCATCGACTATACGGTCGCCGTCACCAGGCCGGATGATCCGATCACGAGCGGCGTCAGTGATTTCGCCTACCGATCGGAGCAGTACTACATGCATGTCGATCCGGGCAACGAGGTGCTCGCCACAACCACCTTCACCGACCAGCATTTTCCGGGAATAGGCGGCGTCGTCATGCCGGTGGTCTGGAAGCGTCGCTATGGGGCTGGAAAGGTCTTCTACAGCGCGCTGGGACACAATGCCGGCGAGTTCGCGGTCCCGGAAATGGCCTTGATCGTCGAGCGCGGCCTTGTCTGGGCCGCCCGCTAGGTTGGATGCGGAAGGGAGGACGGGACCTTGACGGTATCGGTTAAAGACCTGCCCCTGCACACGCCGATCGATGGCCGGCACCGCAAGATGCTGATCGATGGTCTCTGGTGCGACGCGCTCGGTGGCCGCAGCTTCGAGACGCGCAATCCCGCCACCGGCGCCGTGATCGGCACCGTGCCGCTCTCCGATTCAGGTGATATCGACCTCGCGGTGGCGGCGGCGCGGCGCGCCTTCGACGGACCATGGAGCCGGTTCAAGCCCTATGAGCGCCAGCTGCTGCTGCTCAGGATTGCCGACCTGATGGAGCGGCATTGGGAGGAGATCGCGCTTTCCGACACGACGGACATGGGCATGCCCATCGTGCGCACGCTCGCCAACAAGAACCGCGTGCTCGGCATGCTGCGCTTCTACGCCGGCATGGCGACGTCGATCCATGGCCACACGATCGGTAATTCGCTGCCGGGCGAGATCGTCTCCTACACGCGCAAGGAGCCGGTCGGCGTGGTCGGCGCGATCATTCCCTGGAACGCGCCGACAGCCGCGTCGATCTGGAAGATCGGCCCAGCGCTGGCGGCCGGCTGCACCATCGTGCTGAAGCCTTCCGAGGAAGCGCCGCTGACGCCGCTGCTGATTGGCGCGCTGATGATGGAGGCCGGCGCGCCTCCCGGCGTTGTCAACGTCGTCACCGGCACCGGCGCGGAAGCCGGCGCGCCGCTCGCCGCCCATATGGACGTCGACAAGATCGTCTTCACGGGCTCCACAGTGACCGGCCAGAGCATCCTGCGCGACTCGGCCGGCAACATGAAGCGCGTTTCGCTGGAACTTGGCGGCAAGTCGCCGGTCATCGTCTGCGCCGACGCCGATCTCGAGCGCGCCGTGCCGGTAGCGGCAATGTCGGTGTTCGCCAATTCCGGCCAGATCTGCATCGCCGGGTCGCGGCTGTTCGTCGAACGGCCGATCTACGAGGAATTCGTCGAGCGGGTCTCGGCCTATGCGGCAAAACTCAGGATCGGCGACGGCGCCGACCCTGAAACCGAGATCGGGCCGCTGATTTCGCCCAAGCAGCTCGAACGCGTCACCGGCTACATCGAGGACGGCACGAGGCAAGGTGCCCGGCTGGTCACAGGCGGCAACCGCATCACCGAAGGCGGGCTCGGTGCGGGCAATTTCATGGCGCCCAGTGTGTTCTCAGGCGTTACCGATGACATGCGCATTGCCCGCGAAGAGATCTTCGGCCCGGTCATCTCGGCGCTGCCCTTCGACACGCTGGACGAGGTGGTGCGGCGCGGCAACGACACGCCCTATGGGCTGGGTGCCGGCGTGTTCACCCGCGACGTCGGCAAGGCGCACCAGCTGGCAAACCGCCTGCGCGCCGGCTCCGTCTGGGTCAACACCTATCACGCGATCGACCCCGCGGTTCCCTTTGGCGGCTACAAGATGAGCGGCTACGGACGCGAAGGCGGGGCCGAGCATCTCGACGAATATCTCAATACCAAGGGAGTCTGGATCAGGACGGACTGAGAGACCGTTTGGAAACTCTACTCCTGCGGCCATCTGGCGGCGCTTTCTGCGCTTCCGGTGCTCACGTACTCAAATGTACGCTCCGCTCCGGTTCTCGAAAACACCACCATATGACTCGCAGGAGCGAGTTTCGAAACGGTCTCCGAACGCCGCGCGATCCGCAAGGCCGTAGTCACCCGATGCCGCCCGTGACCGCGTACGCGCCGGCGGTGCGGCCATCCTCCAGCCGCACCACCGCTGTCACGATCGAGCCGTACGAGCCGCGCCAGACGCTGTGGAAGCGGTGATGCTCGGCGGCCGGGACAAGCGCACTCCCGCTGAAGTGGGCGCCGCTTTGCTCCATGTCGACGGCCTCTCCGTTGACGTGCAGCTGGATGCTGGCCGTATCGGTCGCTTCGCCAGGCAGGTCGAGCGTGATGACAATCTCGTCCTGATCACCCGAAGGCCGCGTCTCGGCGGCAAGCGTGATGGCGAGCGGGGGCGCCTTGCTGCTCGGGGCTTGGCCGGGACGGCTTGGAAAGACATCGTCGGCCAATTCGGGCGTGCGCGGAGGACGGGTGCGGCGCTGAGTGGAGCGCTCGAAATCGCCGGCCATGCGCAGCAGCTTTTCGTCATCATAGGCCTTGCCGGCAAAAGTGAGGCCGACCGGCATGCCGATGTCGGCCATCGTTCCCATCGGCACGGTGACGGTCGGAATGCCGAAATGGCGCCAGACCAGATTGCCGTTGGCGACCCAGGTGCCATTGCGCCAGGCAAGGGCGGCAGACGCCTCGTCGACATCGGCATCGGCCGGCCCGACATCGGCGGCGGCGGGCAGCACCACGGCATCGATGCCGTGTAAGTCCAGCCAGTCCTCGAAATCGATCCGCCTTGTCGCTTCCAGTCCCTTCAGACCGTCAGCGAGTGTCGGAATGTCCACTGCGGGCGTGACACCGGATCGCGCCCGCTCAACGTACTCCGCCAAGTCAAAGCCGCCCTCATAGCGGTCGGGCAGTGTGCCCGGCGGCTGTGGAAAGATCTTTGCGCCGTCGACCGAGACGAGATCGGGCAGTGCCGGGTCGGCATTGGCGCGCAGAAAATCGTCCCAGCCCCAGATGCAGAGATCCCAGATTTCGCGGTTGGCGAAGTCCGATGGCACCAGGCCGCGCTCGACCATGGTGCGCGCGCCGGGGCGGTCGCGCTCGTAGTTGGAGACGACGGGAAAATCGACCTCGATTACCTCGGCGCCTAGCCGCGTGAGATCCGCCGCCGCCTGTTCCCACAGGGCAAGCACCGAGGCGCGGGTCTCGATCGGCCGATCCGCCCCGCTGTCGCGGCCGATATACATTTTGGGCACGCCGAGCCGCATGCCTTTCAGCGACCCCGCAAGCGCCAGGTCGGTATAGCGTTGCGGCCGCACATCGGAGCATTTCGGCAGCTTAACCCAAGGCTGCGCGCGCCAGAAATCGCCTCGCGTCTCGGGATCGTCGGCGACGATGATTTCGAGCAGTTCGAGCATGTCGGGCACGCTGCGCGTATGCGGCACCACGACATCCATGGTCGGCACCAGCGGCCAGTTGCCGCGCACCGAAATGACGCCGCGCGACGGCGTGTAGGCGACCAGCGCGTTGTTGGTGGCTGGTGCGCGGCCGGACGACCAGGTTTCCTCGCCCAGCCCGAAGGCGCAGAAGCTGGCTGATGTCGCCGTGCCGGAGCCGTTGGACGACCCCGACGCGAAGGCGGCGGTAAGGAAGTCGGCATTGTAGGGACTTTCGGCGCGGCCATAGACGCCGCGCTGCATGCCGCCATTGGCCATCGGCGGCATGTTGGTGAGGCCGATCAGCACGGCGCCGCCGGCGCGCAGCCGGGCGATGGTGAAGGCATCCTCGTTGGCAACGAGATGCTCGAAGGCCGGCGAGCCGGCGGCCACCGTCAGGCCGGCGACCTTGTAGCTGTCCTTGGCGGTGTAGGGGATGCCGTCGAGCGGTCCGAGCGCGGCACCGTTGCGGCGGCGCTGGTCGGAGGCGGCGGCCTCCTCGAACATCGCTGGATTGAGCACCGGGACGGCGTTGAGGGTAATGCCGTGGCGGTCGAAATGCGCGATGCGCCTGAGATATGCCCCGACCAGTTCGACGCTGGTGACAGCACCGCCATCGAGCGCGCGGCGCAATTGCTCGATCGTCGCTTCGATTAGATAAAGGCTGGCATCGGTCATCACTGGTTCCAAGCTGTCGTTGCAATGCCATGGATGAGCGAGGCGGCCGGCTTCGGCAAGAGCCAATCGCGATGGGTCTTCGGCGGCATTTGGTCTTCCTGCGGCACGGCGTCCGGGCCTGGCTTGCGAAACCGCGCCGTTGGGAACCTTTGTCCGCCTGGCGATTTTGGATGTATGGTGTGATTCAGGATAGCCAGGAGGTGTTGCCGATGACCACGAAATGCTTTGCGATCTTGGCTCTCGCTATCGCGATAGGCTCAGGCCTTTCTGGTTCGGCGTTCGCCGGCGATCGGCATCACCACCAGCAGGCCCAATCCGAACGCTACGTCCCCGCCGATGACAACCTCATCAACTTCCTTTTCGGCGGCCCGCGTTATTATGACCAGCTGTTGGTCACCACGGCGGCCGGACCGTGCTCCTACGACCGCGTTGGGCCCGACGCGAATGCGCTGAACAAGATCAACGATCATCATTGCGGCAAATAAGCCGCTCAGCGCCTGTTCGGAACCTCTGGCGGTCATCTGAAGGCGTTTTTGTGCTTCCCTACAGCGCATTCTGGGCTTGCGGGATACAAACCCACCCCGTGCGCCACCGCCGTCGAAGCCATCCAGCCCGGCAACGAGCCGTCGCTGCCGTCCGCTTGAGCACCGCCGCGGATGTGGCGTCAAAAAATCATACCGTAAGAGAAACCACGCCCTGTCGTCGAAAGCCTGGGTGAGGCATGGGGAGCATGAAGGAGGCTGCATTGGGAGGTGATACGATGTCTGATCGGGACGACCTGATCCGCACGGCCATCGGGCGGCTGCTTTCCGAGAAAACCGGCGCCGCCGTCATATCGATGAGAGAGTGCATTGCCGAGCTTTTGGTGCTGACCGGTTGCCAAGCTGGACGAAAACCTGCAGGACCTGCTCCTGGAGATGGCCGAAGTCCGCGGCATGATCGTCACTCTCGATGTTTAGAGCAACCCCAGGGGCTCGGCACGTTCGGCTTTTGAGAGATCGTCAAGGTGATGTTCATCAACGGCGACGATTTCACCGGCGGTGCCTTCGGCGTCGTCGGGCCTGCCGTCACGTTCGATACATTGCTGCCGCACTATCTTGTCGGGCTCGGCTAATGGTCGGCACCGCACTCGCCATCCGCTGACGTGCGAGCCGCACGACAGGCTGACTCTTTTCCCGAGCCTCAAACGTCTTAGCTACAGTCAAGCAATGGAGCAGGATGAATGAGCCTCAGGGATAAAACTGTCGTGGTCACCGGTGGCAGCCGCGGACTTGGCCTCGGATTGGTCGAGGCCCTGATCGAACATGGCGCCAGGGTGACGGTCGTCGCTCGCGGTGCCGAAGCGCTGGAAGCGGTCAGTGCGCGGCTCGGGGTCGCCACCATCGCCGCCGACGTCACGGACGAAGACTCTGCTTACCGCATCCTTGGTGAGGTCCGCCCGGATATACTAGTGCTGAACGCCGGTGCGACACCGCGGATGGGCCGGCTGGATCAGTTGAAGTGGGAGGATTTCTCAATAGCTTGGGAAACCGACGTCAAAGCCGGGCTTTATTGGTTGCAGGCAGCGCTCAACCTGCCGCTCAAGCCGGGCAGCCGCGTGCTGGTGGGGTCGAGTGGCGCGGCTGTTGCCGGATCGCAGATGTCTGGCGGTTATGGTGGCTCCAAACGCATGCTTTGGTTCATGGCCAAATACGCCAATGGCGTCTCGCAGGAGAAGAACCTCGGAATCCGCTTCCAGGCGATCGTGCCGCGGCAGATAATCTCTGGCACTGGAATCGGGGATGCAGCGGCCAACGCCTATGCGGGTTCCATGGGCATCACATCAGAACAGTTCGTCGCCCGCTTCGGTGCGGCGATGCCGCCCCGGGCGTTCGGCGATAGGGTGGTTTCCGTGCTGGAAGATCCGCAATATGCCGAGGGCGTCGTCTTCGGCCTCAACGGCGACGCCGGAGTGACCGTCATGGAGGGCGCGACGCCTTGAGCGATAGAGGGCCTGCCGTGGACCGCGACCGCCAGGAGGGGCTCCTTGCCCTTGCTGTCGCGTTGCGGCCCGAGTTGCACCGCTATTGCTCGCGTCTGATGGGATCGGTCATCGACGGCGAGGACGTCGTGCAGGACACCTTTGCGCGAGCCTTCATTGCCTTGGACGAGCTGTGCGACGTGCCCCAACTGCGACCCTGGCTGTTCCGGATCGCCCACAATCGCGCGCTGGACCTGCTGCGCAGTCGCGCGATCCGTGCCGCCGAGCCCATCGAGGCGGCCCTCGAAATTGTCGACGACGCCGAAGCCGACCCGGTGGAGATGCTGATGCGCAGGCAAGCCGTCCAAACCGCGGTATCGCGCTTTGCGGAACTGCCGATCCTCCAGCGCAGCGTCATCATCCTGAAGGATGTGCTCGACGAGCCGCTGGCCGAGATCGCCAGCCTGCTGGATATCACGGTCGATGCCGTGAAGGGGCATCTGTCGCGTGGCCGCGCCCGGCTTCGGGAGATCAACGCCCAGGCCACGCCGCTGCCCGATGCGCGCATCGCGTCCGCTGCCGTGGTCCGCTATGCCGCCCTGTTCAACCAACGCGACTGGGACGGCCTGCGCGCGCTTCTCGCCGACGACGTGAGGCTTCATCAGTCCCTGCACCCGCCACGCTCGGGTGCCGCGGATGTCGGCATGTTCTTCACGATCTATGCCAAGAGCGATGGCCTGTGGGTCACGCCGGCCTGGCTTGAGGGCCGCGAGGTGATCGCGGTGTTCGAACACCGGAGCAGCCTGAAGCCCGACTATTTTATGTGGCTGGAGTGGCGGGAAGGGCGGATCAGTTTCATTCGCGACTATCGCTATGTCCGCTATGTTGCCGAGGATGCGGAACTGGTGCTGGCAAAGGACGCCGGCTCTTCCGGTCGCAGCACCGGGCACTGATGGGTGGCGACCTGGTGCGTATGGTCGTGTCGGCCATCATGCCGATGCTGCTCCTGCCCAAGGGGCTGATGCGGAGCTTTGGACGCAGCACGCAGTCGGCCTGAGGATGTCCTTTACCTGCCCAAGGTGACGGGCGGCGCGCCGTCCTAACGCTGCTGGATCAGCGTCCGTGCCACATCTTTGCCCACCGCAAGAATGCGATCCGACAATTCGGTTCCTTCCACCGCGCGGGCCAGTTGCAGCGCACCGATGAGCGTTGCAAAGACACCCAGTGCGGTGCCTTCCGGGTCCTTGGCCTGCGGCAGTGCTGCAGCCAACTGGCGCACCAAAGTCAGCAAGTGGTTGGTATAGACTTTGCGCGTTTCAGGTGGCTGACGCCCGAGTTCCGGTAGCAGCGCGGCGGACGCGCAGCCCTTTCCCGGATTGTCCCGGTGCTCGGCGGACAGATATGCCTCTATGCCCATCTCCGGGCCGCCGGAGGCCAGTGCTTCCGCCAGTTGCTGCGACTGGATCTCCATAGCTGCCGCCACGCTTTCGCGGACAAGCTCCGCCTTTGATTGAAAGTGCGGATAGAAGGCGCCGTTGGTCAGCCCGGCGTCGCTCATGATGGTTGCCAGCCCGGACGCGGCTATGCCGTCACCGCGAAAACGGTCGGCGGCAACCTCCATGATCCGGCCCCGTGACGCGTCCTTTCGGCCCTTTTCGTAGCGCATGGCTGCGATCCCTTTCTGCTATTGCATTATGACTATAATTTGATATTATGATTGTAATTCAACTAGCGCGATAAAGCTAGCCCTCATGAGTTTGGAGCACGAAATGAATATGAATTCCGGAAAAATCGCTGTCGTGACGGGAGCCTCCTCGGGCATTGGCCGCGCCACCGCCGAGGCCTTGGCGCGGGCAGGGTTCACCGTCTTCGGCACGAGCCGCCGCAAAGCCAGCAACGGCCCGGACGGCGTGACCATGCTGGTTTGCGACGTGACCGACGGTGAGGCCGTCGCTGCGCTCGTTTCGACTGTGCTCTCACAGACCGGCCGGATCGATCTCCTGGTCAACAATGCCGGTGTCGGCCTGCTTGGCGGCGCGGAGGAATCCTCGGTCGCACAGGTGCAGTCGATGTTCGACGTCAATCTGTTCGGCGTCATGCGCGCGACCAATGCGGTGTTGCCGTCGATGCGGGGACGCGGCGAAGGGCGCATCATCAACATCGGCTCGGTGCTGGGCCTCGTACCGGCACCGTATGCCGCGCACTATTCGGCGGCCAAGCACGCGCTCGAAGGCTATTCGGAATCGCTCGATCACGAGGTTCGTGCCTTCAATATTCGCGTCTCGGTCATCGAGCCGGCATTCGTGCGCACCGTCTTCGACCAGAACGGGATTGAGCCGGATTCCTTGTTGAAAGAATACGATCTGGCTCGGGCCGGGGTCGACGCTCTGCTTCGCGATGTGATGCCCAAGGCCGATCCGCCGGAAGTGGTGGCGGAGGTGGTCGTCAGGGCCGCGACCGATGCTCGCCCGCGACGTCGCTACACCGCCGGCAGGGCTGCGCGGCAGGTCAGCATCCTGCGCCGTTTTGCGCCCGCGGCGATATTCGACAAGAGCTTGCGCAAGCAGTTCCGCCTGCCGGTCTGAACGTCAGCGGGGCAAGAGATTTCACGCCCATGAGAAACACCAAAATCCCTTTCAGAAAGTCACTGCCATGAAGGCATTCGTCGTCGATAAATATAACAAGAAGGGCATTCTGCGGCTGGCCGAGATGCCCGAGCCGGAGCTCGGGGACAACGATGTCCTGGTCGAGGTCCATGCCGCAGGAGTGAACCTCCTGGATTCCAAGATCAAAGCCGGGGAGTTCAAACCCATCCTGCCGTATCGCCCTCCGTTCATCCTGGGCCACGACGTGGCCGGGAAGGTGAACCGCGTGGGATCAAAGGTTCGCAAGTTCAAATCCGGCGACGAGATCTATGCCCGGCCGCGCGATGGCCGGATCGGGACATTCGCCGAGTTCATCGCCATCGACGAAGCCGACGTGGCCTTGAAGCCCGAGAATCTCAGCATGGAAGAGGCGGCCTCGATCCCCCTGGTCGGTCTGACCGCCTGGCAGGTGCTAGTCGAAAGGGCAGGTTTGAAGAAGGGGCAAAAGGTCTTTATTCAGGCTGGCTCCGGCGGCGTGGGGACATTCGCCATACAGCTGGCGAAGCATCTCGGCGCGACGATTGCTACAACCGCTGGTGCGGCGAGTGCCGATCTGGTCAGGGGTCTCGGCGCCGATGTCGTCGTCGACTACAGGAAAGACGATTTTGAGAAAGCCCTGTCGGGCTACGACGTCGTCTTGAACAGCCAGGACGCCAAAACACTTGAAAAATCCCTGAATGTGCTGAAACCGGGTGGGAAGCTCATCTCCATCTCCGGCCCACCGGATCCCGAATTTGCCAGGGAAAAGGGCCTGAACATGATGCTGAGATTGATACTGCGTCTGTTGAGTCGCGGTATTCGGACCAAGGCCAGGCGCCGTGGGATGACGTTTTCGTTCCTTTTCATGTGGGCGCAGGGCGATCAACTGGGCAAGATCACCTCTCTCATCGAATCCGGAACCATCCGCCCGGTTGTCGATCGGGTCTTTCCATTCGAAGCGACCAATGAGGCTCTGGCTTACGTCGAGAGCGGGCGTGCGAAGGGCAAGGTCGTCATCAAGGTGAGATAGCGCTACATCGTTCCTGCGGTGCCGGTGCTCGGCCAACACCTGGGACACGGCGTGCGCGACATTCGAGCGGATTTGCGCCGAGGACAAGAACGAGCGGAGAGCTGGCGTTGACGTTGATCGACGGCCAGTCTCCGGCCGGCGCATCCACCGCCGCAGCTATTTGTTTTTACGCAATTGCGCTGTGCAGTTTTCCTGGACTTGCTTCATTGATTGATCTCGGGTTCGACGAGTCTTGCCAGGTTCCTAAGCGACTCCTGCCAGCCGAGATAGCAGGCCTCGACCGGAATGACGTCCGGAATGCCTGCCTGGGTGATGTCAACTTCGGTGCCGACCGACACTTTTTTCAAGATTACGGTCACCTGGATCTCGCCGGGCAGGTTGGGATCGTCGAACCTGTCAGTGTAGCGCAGGCGTTCGGCGGGAACGAGTTCGAGATACTCGCCGCCGAAGGAATGGCTGTTGCCGGTCGTGAAGTTGCGGAAGGACATCTTGAAACTGCCGCCGACCTTTGCCTCGAAGTGATGGACAGTGCAGGTGAAGCCGTTCGGCGGAAGCCACTTTGCCAGCGCGTCCGCTTCAACGAAGGCGCGATAGACCTTCTCCGGGCTGGTCGTCAGAACGCGATGCAAACGTACGGTGCCGGGCATATCCTATTATCCTTTCACGATGGCTGTTCGATGTTCCTAGGACGAACGAGACTTGGCCAGTCCGACACACGCTCTCGGATTTTTGAGGGCCTGGCCGCAAGCCTGTCCGGCTGCGCACGGCCTGGCGTACCCCGGTTCAGGTTGATGTGGGACTCGATTTTGCGGCGCCTGGCCTAATCGACGCAAATGCGGAACCGGATAGCCATTATGAGGAGACTGTTTATAACGGTTCGCTGAGATCGCGAAGACCAAGGGGAGACGATGCGCTACATACGTCCGCTTTCAATCGAAGATGCCGTTGGCCTGCTGGCCGGGTCGACAGGTACGGCCGCAATTCTTGCCGGGGGCAGCGACCTACTGGTGAGGATGAAGGGCGGCTTTGTCGAACCCGACCTGATCGTCGACATCAAGGCGATTGAGGCTTTGAGTGAAATCAGGGAAACGGCCGACGGCTTCAGCATCGGTGCCGCTGTTCCCTGCGCCGTCCTCGGCGAGAGCTCTGCCCTGAAGAAGGCATGGCCCGGCGTCGTCGAAGCGGCCAAGCTGATCGGCTCGAAGCAAGTGCAGGGACGCTGCACGATCGTCGGCAATCTCTGCAACGCCTCGCCGGCTGCAGACAGCGTGCCGGCGCTGGTCGCGGCCGGCGCCAGGGCATCGGTAGTCGGCCCGGGGGGCAGGCGAACGATTCCCGTGGGGAGCGTGCCGACCGCGCCGGGCAAGACGTCGCTGGCCAAAGGCGAGATCATCGAGGCGATCCTGCTCGACAAGCGCGCAGCGCGCTCGGGCGATGCCTATCTGCGCTTCATTCCCCGTACGGAAATGGATATTGCGGTGGTCAGCGCCGGCGTGAACCTGACGCTCGACGAACGGGGCGTCGTCACAGCCGCCCGCGTGGCGCTGGGCGCCGCGGCCCCCACGGTGCTGCTGGTGGAAGAGGCGGCCGAGGCCATTATCGGCAGGACGCTGGACGAAGCCGCGCTTGAAAGGCTCGCCAAGGTCTGCTTTGGCGCCTGCCGCCCCATCGACGACAAGCGGGGCACCATCGAATTCAGAAGGAAAGTTGCGGGTGTGCTGGCCAAGCGGGCCGCCACGACCGCCTATGCTCGTGCAGGAGGCAAGTGATGGCTGGTGTAGCAGTCTCAACCACAATCAACGGCGACAGCGTCGAGTACCTTTGCCAGCCGGACGAGACGCTGCTCGACGTCTTGCGCGATCGCCTGGGGCTGACGGGCGTCAAGGAAGGCTGCGGCACCGGCGACTGCGGCGCCTGCAGCATCATCCTCGATGACCGGCTGGTGTGTTCGTGCCTGGTGCTCGGCGCGGAAGCCGAGGGCCGCCGCGTCGAGACCGTCGAGGGCATGGCGCATGGCGACAGCCTGCACCCGCTGCAGCAAAAATTCCTGGAGCATGCAGCACTTCAATGCGGCATCTGCACGCCTGGCTTCCTGATCGCGGCCAAGGACCTGCTGGCCAAGAACCCCGATCCGACCGAGGAGGAAATCCGCTTCGGCCTCGCCGGGAACCTCTGCCGCTGCACCGGCTACGACAAGATCGTGCGTGCCGTTCAGGACGCGGCAAACGTGATGAAGGGAGCATGACGATGAATTTCGATCCGCGTTACTCCAATCGCAACTTCGCCTCCGTCGGCACACGTCCTATCCGCCCCGACGGCGTCGACAAGGTGACGGGCCGCGCGCGCTACGGCGCGGATTTCAACATGGCCGGCCAGTTGGTCGGGCGCGTCCTCAGAAGCCCCCACGCCCACGCCACGATCCGGAAGATCGACACGTCGAAGGCGGAGAAGCTCCCCGGCGTGAAGGCGGTGATCACCGCGGCCGACCTGCCAGACCTCACCGATGGCGATGCCGCCATGTACGACATCCTCGACAATTGCATGGCGCGCACCAAGGCGCTCTATGACGGCCATGCGGTGGCCGCGGTGGCAGCCGTCGACGCCCGCACGGCGAGGCAGGCGCTCAAGCTGATCGAGGTCGACTACGAGCTATTGCCGCATGTCACCGATGTCGACGAGGCGATGAAGCACTCCGCACCCCTCATCAACGACGCCATCTTCACCGAGGGCCTTGAGGAAAAGCCGGTAAAGCCGTCCAACGTCACCAAGCGCAGCCAGTTTGGCCATGGCGATGTCCACCAGGGTTTCGGGCATGCCGATTTCATCGTCGAGCGCTCGTTCAAGACCGAGCAGACGCACCAGGGCTATATTGAGCCGCATGCCTGCGTGGCGAGCGTCAGCTCCGACGGCACCGCCGACCTTTGGGTCTGCACGCAGGGGCATTTCGTCTATCGCCAGCACTGCGCCCAGCTGCTTGGCATGGAAGCCTCTAAGCTGCGCGTCACCTCCTCGGAGATCGGCGGCGGCTTCGGTGGCAAGACCCATGTCTGGGCGGAGCCGGTGGCGCTGGCGCTGTCGCGCAAGGCGGGGCGCCCGGTCAAGCTGGTGATGACCCGCGACGAGGTGTTCCGCGCCTCGGGCCCGACCAGCGCCACCTCGATCGACGTGAAGATCGGCGCCCGCAAGGACGGCACCATCACCGCCGCCGAAGCGACGCTGCGCTATTCCTGCGGCCCGTATCCGGGCTCCTGGGCCGAGATCGGCGCCATGACGGCGTTCGCCTGCTACAGGCTCGAGAACGTCAAGACGGTCGGCTACGAAGTGCTGGTCAACCGGCCGAAGACGGCGGCCTATCGCGCGCCCTCCGCACCAATGGCGGCGTTCGCGGTGGAAAGCGCGGTCGACGAACTGGCCAAGGAGATCGGCATGGACCCGGTCGACTTCCGCATAAAGAACGCCGCGCAGGAAGGCACCAGGTCGTCCTACGGCCCGGTCTATGGCCCGATCGGCATCGGCCCGACGCTGGAGGCGGTGAAGAACCATCCGCACATGAAGGCGCCGCTCGGAAAGAACCAGGGCAGGGGCATGGCCTGCGGCTTCTGGTTCAACTTCGGCGGCCAGACCTGCACCGACCTCAACATCGGCATGGACGGCTCGGTCTCGCTTGCCGTCGGAACGGTCGATGTGGGTGGTTCCCGCGCGTCGCTGTCGCTGGTGGCGGCGGAGGAGCTCGGCATCGCCTACGAGCAGGTCAAGGCGATCGTCGCCGACACCTCCAGCCTCGGCTACAACGACATGACCGACGGCAGCCGGGGCACCTTCTCGTCCTCCATGGCGACCATCTCGGCCGCCCGCAACGCGATCAAGATCCTGCGCGAACGCGCCGCGCAGATGTGGGATATTTCCGTCGACGACGTGGTCTGGGAACAGGGCCACGCTGTTGCCAAGGGCGAGAAGCACGGCAATCTCGGCAAGCTGTCGCTGAAGGAGATTGCCGCCGCTTCGGGCACGACCGGCGGACCGATCGCCGGCCACAGCGAACTTGTTGCCGACGGCGCCGGCGTCTCCTTCGCCACCCATATCTGCGATATCGAGGTCGACCCCGAGACCGGCGCTACGAGAGTGTTGCGCTACACGGTGGTGCAAGATGCCGGCAAGGCGGTGCACCCGACCTATGTGGAGGGACAGTATCAGGGCGGTGCCGCGCAAGGCATCGGCTGGGCGCTCAACGAGGAGTATATCTACGGCAAGGACGGGCGGCTGCAGAATCCCGGCTTCCTCGACTACCGCATCCCGGTCTGCTCTGACCTGCCGATGATCGACACGCAGATCCTCGAGATCCCCAACCCCAACCACCCCTATGGGGTGCGCGGCGTTGGCGAGACGTCGATCGTGCCGCCGCTGGCGGCGATCGCCAATGCGGTGTCGAATGCAGCCGGCGTGCGGATGGCGCATATTCCGATGTCGCCGCCGCGCATCCTGGCGGCGATCGAGGCGGAACGGGCAGGCTGATGGTCGAAGTGACGCTCTGGGGATCGCTTGGCGCGGCCGCCGGAGGCAAGAACAAGGTCGAGATCGAGGCCAAGGACATAAGGGAGCTGTTCAGGAAACTGGCTGAACAGTATCCCGGCATCGAGCCCTTGATCGACCGCGGCATCGCTGTCGCCATCGACGGTACGATCTATCGCGACACCTGGTCGAAGGAATTGCCAAAGGGATCGGAAATTTTCCTGCTGCCGAGGCTGGCAGGGGGATAGTTGGACAAGCGTCTCGCTGCTGTCGCTTAGCAACGAGCCCTACACCATGCCGCAGGCGATCGACGCGACGGGCGCCGAGGGCCGTACCCGACTCTATGTTGCCTTCACGATTCTCGGTTTAGTCGGTCGGCGGGATTGAGCCGCGCTCTCGAGGGCCAAGGCCAACCGCTTCTCGTCTTCGATGGCGCGGTCGACTGCCTCAATTTCCTCTTGGAGCGCCTTCAACTCGGCTCCGTAGCTGGAGCCGTCGCTATCCCCGATCTGAAAGCCACTTGCCCGCATTGCGTCGCGGGTATGGTGCACGTTACGGACTCCTTCGCGTCGAGTCGCGACCAGGATTTCTCTGAACTCTCCAAGACGTTCAACGTGATTGCGAGTCATTGCGTTCTCCTTACAGCGTAGAAGGTTTGAATGACTACAGGAGATACTCTCGACAAAGCATGAGTGCGAAAGCTCAAATTTGAACGTCTTGCAATAACGTGGAGCGCAGCAGCCGGAAATTGGCTTGGGACCCAGGTGTTAGACTCTTCCGCCGAGCGCGTCTGCTGCTCGGCTCGCTTGCTCGTCGGCGCGCTTGCTGGTCCATCCAGCTGCGGTTCTGGATCGCGAGAGTCCGTTTCTGAGCGCACAGCGACGCTGGTCTCAATGTCCGAAAAGAGGCGCAAGGCGGACCTGCCCGATGTTTCATGCGCGAACGCCTGAGGTGCGAGCGCCGCCATTAACCATCGATTAACTATCCGGTCGCCTTTAATTCAAATTTGCAGCATACTGATCTGGGTAGCGAGGCTATTCAAGGAGACTGGAACAAGAGGTAATTCTCCTTTTCGCGCACACCTGCCACTCGCGACAGTCGAAATTGAAAAGGAACGACGGAACACCGTCGTCTCATAGGGAGGCGCCAGCATCATGTTTGATGAGGAGCGCCAGAATGAAGATCGAAGATGCAGTTACGGCAGTGACGTCAGAGGCGAGCGCGCTCATGTCTTGCCTCGGCCAGCCCGTTATCGCTTACCACGTCACGGAAATCATGAGAGAGGCAGACCTTGCACACGCCCGCGAGATGCAACTCGCGCTGCTGCGACGAAGCATCGAAGCTCTTGTCGATGACGGCCTGGAAGGCGTCGCCGCCGAACATTTTGCATCCCAGTTCGACGGCCGCATCGGCTTGACCTGGAGACTCCTGCACGCATCCGACGGCGTGGCGCATTGATCAAGACCAGAGCGGTAGGTCGCGCCGCGGCGCGCCGGAGCGCAGAACCCAGTAAGATCCATTCAGCACGCGCCGATCATCAACGCGTGGCGGCGAAATCGCTTTCGTCCAACCCGCGGGCCGATAGCCTACATTCCACAATCCACCAATATCGACCATTTTCCCGGTTTATGGGTTCACGGCCTAGATCAGTTGTGTGTGGTGTTCCTCACATCGGAAGGTCCGGGTTATTCTCAGCAAAGTATTCGTGATTATCAGCGTTTGATGTGGCTCTAGGCGGGTTTTCGGCCGCGAGGACCTTGGCGGCATCCTGACCATAGACATAGTCGTTTGTTGATGCGACGATGAAAAAGTGACTTATTTCATGTATAATCGTTCCAGACCTTGAATCCGTTCCTTTCAGAGCGGCTAGCCAGAACTTGGGACAAACAAAGAT
>NZ_JBFUDZ010000062.1:0-28719 GCF_056404455.1 Mesorhizobium sp. P2_D1 | reverse complement strand
GGTCATCTGAGAACTAGAGGCGGATGGCCGCTTCTGTTTGCCCGTTCTGGCAGATGAGCCGAATGGCAGCTTTCCACCTATTTCGCGCACGTCCTTTCAGTGCCGCCTTCTGTCGAGGGTAAGCTTACCAAGCTGAATATCTGCAGCGGGCTTTTTAGGAATAACAGCGCAGTACTGACAGGCGCAGTGACACGGCACTATCGATCTCAGGAAAAATTTCATATAAATATCAAATAGTTAATGGAGCGGGTAGCGGGAATCGAACCCGCATATTCAGCTTGGAAGGCTGCTGCTCTACCACTGAGCTATACCCGCGCCTTGCACTGAAGTACCGGATTCCCCCGAAAAGCGCCATGCACTTTTCGGTCCGATGCTTTCGCGTTTCAGGGCTTCCGGGCCAGCAGTGGTGGAGAGGGTTGGATTCGAACCAACGTAGGCTAAGCCAACGGATTTACAGTCCGTCCCCTTTAACCACTCGGGCACCTCTCCAGTTCTGCCGCCGGAGCCATGCAACGAGGCATTCACGCCAATCCGGACCCGAGTTAAGTCTTCTCCGAAACCAGCGAAGCGCCTTATGGCGGCAAGGCCATTGGGTGTCAACCGCGCAACCGGCGTTTTTCGATGTTGTTCGCCGGCTGCGGCGACGAGCCATATCCTTGGCCTGAGGAGACGGCTATAGAAGCCGGCCATGAGCGACAAAACCAACACCCCGAAAGACACACACTACGCCAAGTTGCGGCGCGCCTATCGCGACGAGAAAAGCGGCGGCGCGCCGGCGTTCAGGCCCAGGCAGCCGGTTCCGCCAGGCGAACATGCCGCGGACGGACTGGTGCGGCTCTATGGCCTGCACACGGTGCGAGCGGCGCTCGACAATCCGCGCCGCAGGATCAGAAGGATGCTGGTCACGCGCAATGCGGCCGAACGCCTGGAAATCGCTGATATCGCCGCCCTGCCCTTCAAGGCGGAACTGGTCGAACCCAGGGACATCGACAAGATCACCGGCTCGGACGCCGTGCATCAGGGCGTGCTGATCGAGGCCGAACCGCTGAAGCCGAAGCGGCTTGATGCACTTGGCGATGCCAGGCTGGTGCTGGTGCTCGACCAGGTCACAGATCCGCACAATGTCGGTGCCATCCTGCGCTCGGCGGTCGCCTTCGGCGCCGGCGCGCTGATCACCACGGCGCGCCACAGCCCGCAGGAATCGGGCGTGCTGGCGAAATCGGCCTCCGGCGCGCTGGAGCATATCGACCAGATCGAGGTGAAGAACCTGGCCGACGCGCTCGGCCAGTTGCACGAGGCCGGGTTCCAGACCATCGGCCTCGATTCGGACGGGCCGGCGGAACTCGAAACCAGTTTCGCCGGTGACAAGATAGCGCTGGTGCTCGGCGCCGAGGGCAAGGGCCTGCGCCAGAAGACGCGCGAGACGGTGACGACGCTGGCGCGGCTCGACATGCCCGGTGCCATCCGTTCGCTCAATGTGTCGAACGCCGCGGCGATCAGCCTCTATGCGGCGCGGGCATTCTTGAAGCGCGGCTGAGCCTCACGCCAAACATCTCGAAATGCGAAACGGGCTCCGGCGACAGACGCAGGAGCCCGCTCTTCGACAGGCACGAGTTGGCGGCTTGGGAACGTTACGCCGCCCTCTCCTGACCTATGCCGCTTTGCCTTTGATTTCGGCTGCGTTGCCGCCCACCTCGAAATTGGCCATCCGCTCAAGCGCCCTGACCAGCGCCGAGTGATCCTCCCTGGCGCCGCCATTGGCGGCGCAGGAATTGAACAGCTGCTGCGTAGTCGAGGTGTTGGGCAGCGACACGCCGAGTGCTTTTGCCCCTTCCAGCGCCAGGTTGAGGTCCTTCTGGTGCAGTTCGATACGGAAGCCCGGCGCGAAGGTCCGCTTGACCATGCGCTCGCCATGCACTTCGAGAATGCGCGAGGCCGCCAGCCCGCCCATCAGCGCTTGCCTGACCTTGGCCGGATCGGCACCGGCTTTCGATGCAAAAACAAGGGCTTCGGCGACAGCTTCAATGGTCAGCGCGACGACGATCTGGTTGGCCACCTTGGTGGTCTGACCGACGCCATTCGGCCCGACCAGGGTGATGTTCTTGCCCATCTTCTCGAACACCGGCCTGGCGCGCTCGAACGCCTTGTCCTCGCCGCCGACCATGATGGTCAGCGATGCCGCCTTGGCGCCAACTTCGCCGCCCGAAACCGGCGCGTCGAGATAGTCGCAGCCCAGTTCATTGATCTTTTTAGCAAACACCTTGGTCTCGATCGGCGAGATCGAGCTCATGTCGATCACCAGCTTGCCCTTGGTCAGGCCGGATGCAACGCCGTTGTCGCCGAACAGCACATCGGCAACCTGTGGTGTATCGGGCACCATCAGGATGATCATATCGACCGCCTTGGCCACCGCGGCATGGCCGGAGACTGACTTCAGTCCCTTGGCGACGAGGTCAGCCGGCGGCTTCGAGCGATGGTCGCTGGCGATGACCGTATAGCCAGCATCCAGCAGATGCCCCGCCATCGGCGCGCCCATGATGCCGAGGCCGATGAAACCGATGGTTTCCATTGTTTTTCTCCGTCGTATGTCTTTGTCGAGGCTGCGTTCCTTCGCGCCCCCCCTCTGGCCTGCCGGCCATCTCCCCCACGGGTGGGGAGATTGGCAGCTTCAGCGTCGGCAGCTAAGCCGCCGCGCTGCCCTGCCCGGCCAGTTCCCTGAACCAATCCAGCCCGGCCTCCGTGCCGGCCTTCGGCTTGTATTCCGCGCCGATCCAGCCGGAATAGCCGATGCGGTCGATATGCTCGTAGAGGAAGGGATAGTTGATCTCGCCCGTCCCCGGCTCGTGACGGCCGGGATTGTCCGCAAGCTGGATATGCGCGATGCGGCCGAGGTTTGCCTCGATGGTACGGGCGAGATCCCCCTCCATGATCTGCATGTGATAGATGTCGTATTGCAGGAACAGGTTCTTCGAACCGATACGGTCGATCAGCGCCAGCGCCTGGTCGGAGTAGTTGAGGAAGAAGCCGGGGATATCGCGGGTGTTGATCGGCTCGATCAGCAGCCGGATGCCGGCCTGCTCCAGCTTTTCCGCCGCAAAGGCGAGGTTTTCGGCGAAGACGTCCTCCAGCACCTTGCGATCGGYGCCCGCGGGAGCGATGCCGGCAAGGCAATTGACCTGCTGGCAGCCGAGCGCCTGCGCATAGGTGATCGCCTTGGCGATGCCCTGGCGGAATTCCGGCACGCGATCCGGCAGCACGGCGATGCCGCGCTCGCCCTTGCCCCAGTCGCCCAGCGGCAGATTGAACAGCACCTGCGTCAGGCCGTTCTTCTTCAGCCGGGCGGCGACCACCTCAGGCGCGTGATCGTAGGGGCCGATATATTCGACGCCCTTGAAGCCCGCGCGGGCAGCTGCGTCAAAACGGTCGAGGAAATCGTGCTCGCCAAAGAGCATCGAAAGATTGGCTGAGAAACGCGGCATTTCTTTTTCTCCTTTTCCGCTGAACTAATCCAGCATCACGATCGCCGTCGGGGCGTCTTCCTGATGTTCGGCAAGGTCCTCGAATTCTGTGATCTTGTCGATCTCGGTGCCCATCGAGATGTTGGTGACGCGCTCGAGGATGAATTCGAGCACGACCGGAACCTGGTGCTCCTTCATCAGCCGCTGCGCTTCCTTGAAAGCGGCGGCGAATTCCTCGGGCTTGCGCACCCTGACCGCCTTGCAGCCCATCGCCTCGGCAACGGCAACATGGTCGACGCCATAGCCGGCCTCGGGATCGCCTGAGCGGTTGATGTTCTCGAACGCGAGATTGACCTCGAAATCCATCGAAAAGCCGCGCTGCGCCTGGCGGATCAGCCCGAGATAGGCGTTGTTCACCACGACATGGAGATAAGGCAGCTTGTGCTGTGCGCCGACCGCCAGTTCCTCGATCATGAACTGGAAATCATAGTCGCCCGACAGCGCCACGATGGTGCGGTCGGGATCGGCGGCGCGAACGCCAAGGGCTGCCGGCAAGGTCCAGCCGAGCGGGCCGGCCTGGCCGCAATTGATCCAGTTGCGCGGCTTGTAGACATGCAGGAACTGCGCGCCGGCGATCTGCGACAGGCCAATCGTGGTGACATAGGTGACATCGCGGCCGAACGCCTTGTTCATCTCCTCGTAGACACGCTGTGGCTTGAGCGGCACCTGGTCGAAATGCGTCTTGCGCTTCATCGTCTTCTTGCGGCCCTGGCATTC
The DNA here is from genome assembly GCF_056404455.1 of Mesorhizobium sp. P2_D1. Lineage (NCBI taxonomy): Bacteria > Pseudomonadati > Pseudomonadota > Alphaproteobacteria > Hyphomicrobiales > Phyllobacteriaceae > Mesorhizobium > Mesorhizobium sp. P2_D1. The sequence goes on along the minus strand of NZ_JBFUDZ010000062.1, from coordinate 24,484 downwards.
CTTGGCCCAGCCCGACCAATCGCGCAGCTTGCCCGCCGTCTTCCACTCCGTGGCGACGTCGAGCAGCACCTTCAGCGCGGCGCCCGCATCCGAGACGACGCCGAGATCCGGCGCGAAAACACGGCCGATCTGAGTGGGCTCGATGTCGACATGGATGAATTTCTTGCCCTTGGTGTAGACGTCGACCGACCCGGTGTGGCGGTTGGCCCAGCGGTTGCCGATGCCGAAGACGAAATCGGCCTCCAGCATCGTCGCATTGCCGTAGCGGTGCGACGTCTGCAGCCCGCACATGCCGGCCATCAGCCGGTGGTCGTCGGGGATGGCGCCCCAGCCCATTAAGGTCGGGATGACCGGCACGCCTGAAATTTCGGCGAATTCGATGAGCAGATCCGACGCATCGGCGTTGATGATGCCGCCGCCGGCGACGATCAGCGGCTTTTCGGCCGCGTTGAGCATCGCCAGCGCCTTTTCGGCCTGCGCGCGCGTCATTGCCGGCTTGAACGGCGTCAACGGCTCATAGGCATCGATGTCGAACTCGATCTCGGCCAACTGCACGTCGACCGGCAGGTCGATCAGCACCGGCCCCGGGCGCGACGAGCGCATCAGGTGGAATGCCTTCTGCAGCGTCATCGGCACCAGATAGGGCTCCATGACGGTGACCGCCCATTTGGCGACCGGCGCGGCGATGGCGGCGATGTCGACCGCCTGGAAATCCTCCTTGTTCAGCCGCGCACGCGGCGCCTGGCCGGTGATGCACAGGATCGGGATGGAATCCGCGGCGGCCGAATAGAGCCCGGTGATCATATCGGTGCCGGCCGGACCCGAGGTGCCGATGCACAGACCAATATTGCCAGCCTTGGCGCGGGTAAAACCTTCCGCCATATGCGAGGCGCCCTCGACGTGGCGGGCAAGGACATGGCGGATCGTTCCCCTCGCCTTCATGGCCGAGTAGAATGGGTTGATCGCCGCGCCCGGCACGCCGAAAGCGCAGGAAATACCTTCCTTCTCAAGAACGAGAACCGCAGCATCGACAGCGCGCATCCTGGCCATTTTCCAGCCCTCCACAGGGTTTGTCATTGTTGGATGGCTGAGAATGTCACCAAGCCGGCTATTTTTCAATTTTTTCAGAATATTTTTTCATTTCTAACAAACGGCGATTAGATGATGAATTTGAACGGTTTTTCGTTTTCCATCGATTTCACAACCTCGCACAATGAAAAACTTTTTCATTGCCTCTCGCGCCAAATTGCCGACAATGCGGCCATGGAAACCACCGAGAAACGCCAGCGCGGTCGGCCGCGCGCCTTCAACGGGCCCTCCGAGCCGACTTCGGTGCAGTCGCTCGACCGGGCACTGCGCATCCTGGCCATTGTCGCCGAAGGCAGCGGCCTGTCCCTAAGCGAGATATCAGCGCAAAGCGGCCTTGCCGCCTCCACCGCCTACCGCATGCTGACGACACTCGAAAACCATGGCATGGTCGAATTCGACACCAGCGACCAGCTCTGGTCGATCGGCGTCGAGACCTACCGCATGGGCGCGGCGTTCCTGCGCCGCCGCAAGCTGGTCGACCGCGCCCGTATCGTCATGCAGGAGTTGATGGAAAGGACCGGCGAGACCGCCAATCTCGGCGTTGCCGAGGATGATTGCGTGGTCTTTGTCAGCCAGGTCGAGACGCACCAGGCGATCCGCGCCTTCTTCCGGCCGGGGACGCGCAGCCCTTTCCACGCCTCCGGCATCGGCAAGGCGGTGCTGGCGCATCTTGAGCCGGAGCGTGTCGGCACCATCCTGCGCAAGGCTGGACTGCAGCGCTTCACCGACAGGACGCTTTCCGACATTTCCGCCCTTGCCCATGACCTGGCAACGATCAAACGGCGTGGCTGGTCGGTGGACGACGAGGAGCGGCACCCCGGCATGCGTTGCGTGGCAGCCGCCATCTTCAATGAATTCGGCGAGCCGATCGGTGGTGTCTCGGTGTCGGGGCCTACCGTGCGGGTGACGCCGGAACGGCTGGCCGAGATCGGCCCTTTGGTGCGCGATGCCGCAGCCGAGGTGACCAGGATGATTGGCGGCGCCATCTCAGCCTGATGCGGCGCGGGGAGACTCACCGCCGCGAGAAGGCCAATCGGGCAAAGAACAGGCAAGCAAGCAGACAGCCGATGGCGAACATGCCCCACACCAGCCCGGCCTGTTCAAGAAAAACCTCGCCGCTTTCGGAATTGTAGCAGCGGCCAAGTTCGTTGAAGCAATCCCGCCACAACCAGTAGCGGTCATGCCAGGCCAGCGTGAACAGCAGTGCGCCCGCTCCCGTGGCGAGGGCGAGAACGGCAGAAATTGCTCTCTTCATAGGATCGTTGTCCCGCCGCAATGTCTCGAAATCATGGCCTCGGTACCCGGCCAGGACCCGATCCCATCCGCCTCCCCCCGAACATCTTGCGAACAGCAAAAAGAGGGGCGGCGGGGGCGCCCCTCCTGCAGTTGATTGAGACGCCACCTCCTCTCAGAGCCGGCAGTAGTGACGGTAGCCGTCGTAGCCGACATAGGTGTCTGAGTCCGGATCGTAGCTTGCGTAGCGGTCGAAGCAGCGGCGGACGTGCCACGAGCCGCCGTCTTCGTCGACATAGACGGTGCGGGGCTGCTGGGCGAGCAGGTGCCCAGGACAAAGCCGCCAACGCCGGCGGCGATGCCGATGCCGAGGTCGTGGTGATGATGCGAATGCGCGGCCGAGGGCTGGACGGTGCCGACCAGCATGGTGGCGGCGACGGTGGTGGCGATGAGGCCGGAAACGAGTGTGCGCGTGAACATGATGATCTCCTTGCTTCGTTGAACGAGGCGATCCATCCGCCTCTTGATCATCTGTCGTGACGGCAAGGAGAAAGGTTCGAAACTTTTTTCGATTTTCCTGGAGCCGCAGAAATCAACCAGTGTGGAGGCCTGCCGGCGCTATGCCTCCGCGTATCGACGGAAGTCTGGACCTTGGTGTCGAGGCCGGGAGCTCAGCGACCTGGCACAAGACGCAAAAAGGGCGGCCGAAGCCGCCCTTTGGGGAATTGGGTCCCTCCATCAAAGGAAAATGATCACCCGGCCATGGTGGTGATGATGATGATGGTTGTGGTGCCACCACCAGTGCTCGAAATGCCTGTAATAATGGTGATGACGATGATGATGATGCATGCCGTGGGCTGACGACGTGCCGACGGTGCCGGCGAGCGCGCCGGTGGCGACGAAAATGGCAACGAGGCCTGACGTAAGAGTGCGCTTGAACATGATGATCTCCTGGATCCTTGATCGAGGCGACCCATTCGCCTCTGACCATCAGTCGGCGCGGTGCGGCAAATGGTTCGAAAGGTTTCGGAGATTTTTCGGCGGCGCCGGAAGACGAGTGAATAGGGAATAGGGAATAGGGAATAGGGAATAGCGAGTAGCGGAGTAGCGAGTAGCGAAAGAGCCGCACTCGCCACCTGGACTATTCGCTATTCGCTATTCCCTATTCCCTACTCCCTACCGCTCACCCCATGCCGGTGACATGGCGAAGCCAGAAGGCGAGTGCGATGAAGCCGATGATGGTGGTGACGCCGGTCCAGTCGACATTGGCCTTCTTCACATCGCTGATGATTTTCACCAGCAGCATCCAGACTACCAAGATGATGGGGAGAATGATGACAAACCTGATCATGCGACACCCCTGCTCGAAGCGATTGCACCTGCCAGATATGTAGGAAGCGATTTGGCGGTTTTCAGGATGCCCCTCCCCGGCGGTCCACTCGATGCCGGGTAACCGAAAATGGAGTTTTGTCTTTACTGGCGCAACAAATATGCTAACCGGAGCGCCGTGCCCTTGTAGCTCAGCTGGTAGAGCAGCGGTTTTGTAAACCGAAGGTCGGCGGTTCGATTCCGTCCGGGGGCACCAGTTTCCCGGCAACATGTCAATTAATTTAATAATTTCAGAGCCTTAGGCATCACCGCTTTAGGCCGCCGTTCTTGCAGCAGCACCTCGATCAAGGCCTGCGCCCCATTGGTGGCCCGACTTGTGGTGTGTAGTCCACGTGCCAATGCGGCCCGCCGGTTGCATCTCCTTCCAGGATGACGTGTGCACCCCAATTTTGCAGCGCGCGGTGCACTTCGGCTTGCTCGTGAGGATTTCCATGTGGAATGGAAATATCGCGGGCGCGGTCATCCAGATGGTTGCTAACCGGAGCCCCGCGTCCGCGGGCCCGGTGTATTATCTGTTCGAACGCCTCGTTCGTTTGCGATCGGGTAGCGCGAGGATGTTGAGTGACCCACGCGTCCATCTCGGTAATATGCTGGGCTTGACGATATACCCTCAGGAATTGCGCCCGGTTCGAAAGCCGCCGCTCCGCCATCAATTCGGCTTGGCGGCGGACTGTCCGCACTCCGCCGGTCGCATGTATGGCCATGTGGGGAAATTGGCGCTGCAGTTCTCGAACAAGCCCGTCAATGGTCGTCGGCGGCGAGACACGTTCCCATGTTTCGAGGCTCGGCCGTTGAACACCGTGTCGAATATGGCCGCCGCCAAAATCGGGACGAACCTCAACCGGCGCACGGGTTGACCCGCCATGGAGAAGAGTTCCCGAAATTCTAAGCATTGATGAAATGGCAGCACGGTTTGACTGCTGCTTGTGCTAGCATTTTGCGACGGGATCAGCGAGAGGTTTCAGGAATGACCGAGAGCGCGAGCGCTCCAAAATATTCGTATTGCCCCGCGTCTATGCCGCGTTCGCGACCTCGGCGGAGGCTTTCACTCTGGTGAACGTGTTGCGCACCCTGACCGATCTGTAGACGTAGGCGACCCAGAGTCCGACCAGGACAAAYGAGGTTATGGACGTAGCAAGCGCCTCTCCGGTGACCACTTGTCCAACCGGGACGCCGAAAACCGTGGAAACCCAGATCGCGTCCAGGATGAATACCACCGGGATTGCTAGCCATTGGGTGAGGAAGAGCTGCTTGAACCTTAGGCTCCGCCTCAGCATGGCAACGAGCACGACCACTTGAAGCACCAGAAATGCCAGCACCAGCCCAACCTCGCCGTAGACCACCATGGGTCCGTTCGGCACCAGCATGAGCTGGTTGTAACCATCGCTCGACGAACCCAATGTGGCGAGCGTACGCAATGGAGCCATGGCCTGACCAATCGCGAGAAGCATCAGCCACCCTCCAATTCCGACGAGCTCCGCCGGATTCTGGACGGGCTTGTAGGCAGATCGAACCGCAAAGAAGACGGGCACTCCGATCAACAACAGAAGAATTGCCCAATGCCAGATGGAAAACTGCATTCACCCCTCCCCTAGAAATACACTCATGGGTTGTAGCAGATTTCAGATTCGACTCAAGGGGGTTGAGCCGCGGCTTGGTCCAAAAATCGATTCTGCTGCCTGCTCCTGACAGTCAGACCGCAATCGCCGCAACCAGAATCCGGTTCTGCCGGCGTATCGCGGCGCGCAATTCCGATATCCTCGCCTCGTCGCGTTTCACGAACTCGATGAACATCATGTTCATGTTGTTGAAGATCAGTTCGCCGAGTGCTGCCCCGTCGATGTCCTGCCGCACCAGGCCGAGCGCCTGCAGGCGGGAGATCAGCGCGCGGATCTGTTCGGTCAGTGAACGGTCGAGCGCGGTGTAGGCCTGGCCGAACGGGCTGTCGGGCAGTTGCGTCGAGATCGCCATTGCCTGCCGCCACATCTCCTTGCTGAGATAGTGCAGCGAGTGTTCGATATAGATGCCGATCAGCGTGTCCAGCGCGTCGCCGACATTGGCCGGCGGCTTGGCGACGACACCTTGCCCGGCATTCAGCACCTCGTTGACTTCCAGCGAGACGATGGCGCCGAGGATGTCGCCCTTGTTCTGGTAGTAATTGTAGATCGTGCCGACCGAGACTTCCGCCTGCGCGGCGATCGCCTCGATCTTGGCGCCTTCATAGCCGGCCTCGCGGAAAAGCTCTGCCGCCGCCTCGATGATGCGCCTGTGGCGATCCGCCTTTTGCCTTGCCCGCAATCCGCTCATATCAGTTGTCTGCCATAAAAACAGAATTGACTCAATTTTAGAATTGGTTCAATTTTTTGCAAGAAGCCACAAAGGCAAGGGAGAACACTCGATGTCCGCAAAGTCCGCATCCCGGAATCCGCTTTCCATCCTGAAGCGGCATCTGCACGCCGCGTGCGCCGCCACGGCGCTGCTGCTCGGCGCGGGCAGCTTCGCCCAAGCCGCCGATCTCAACGCGCTGATCTGGTGCGACCATTCCGATCCCGCACTTCTGCAGCCCTTCGAGGAGGCCAACAACGTCAAGGTCAACGTCAAGGAGTTCGAGGGCACCGGCGCCGGGCTCGCCATCGTCGAGCAGTCGCAGCCAGGCGACTGGGACGTGATGGTGATCGACTCGATCGACGTGCCGCGCGGCGTCGAAAAGGGCCTGTTCGAGCCGCTGCCCGACGACAAGCTGCCCCTGGCGGACATGTTTCCCCAGGTGAAGATGGACGGCTCCACCGTGGTCGGCGGCAAGCGCTACGGCATCACCGAAAAGTTCGGCTACAACACGATCGGCTACAACAAGACCAAGGTCGACCCGGCCGACATGCAGTCGATGGCGGCGCTGACCGGCGACAAATACAAGGGCAAGGTCGCCATCTACGATTATTATCTGCCGGTCATCGGCATGGCCGCACTCGCCATCGGCAAGAAGACGGCTGAGCTGACCGAAGCCGACTTGCCCGCCCTCAAGGACGAGCTTCTCAAGATGAAGGCCAATGCCAAGCTGGTCGGCGAGGTGACCGCCAGCCAGACGGCGCTGGCGACCGGCGAGGTCGATATACTGGTCGGCGGCGGCGAATGGGTGACGGCCGGGTTGGCCAAGGAGAACCCGGCGCTGGACTTCTCGATCCCAAAGGAAGGTGCTGTGCTGTGGTCGCAGTCGCTGGCCATGTTCAAGGATTCCAAGAACAAGGACATGGCGCTGAAATTCATCCAGTACATCATGAGCCCGGAGGGCCAGGCGCGGCTTGCCACCTCGTCCTGCTATTGGGGCATGCCGGCGAACACCAAGGCGGCTTTGACCGACGACCAGAAGAAGATCCTGCGCTTCGACGAACAGCCGGGCTTCCTCGCCCGCGCCCAGGCCTACCCGGCGCCGAACGCCGACCTCGACAAGAAGATGCAGGATATGTGGACCGAAATGCTGCAGGCAAAGTGAGCTGATACCGCCGATGACCGCCGCAAACGACGGGCGCGCCCTGCCCCGGGCGGGCCGCGCCCTGCCCTGGGCGCTGGTCACGCCGGCGCTCGGCTGGACCCTTTTGTTCTTCGTACTGCCTTTCATCGCCATGGGGCTGTCCAGCCTGACGGCGCATGAGGGCGGCGGCTTCGCGGTGTCCAACTACAGCCAGTTCTTCACCAACCCTTCCTACTGGCAGGCGATGGTGAATTCGCTCGAGGTGACGGCGATCGTCACCGTCGTGTCGGTGCTGCTCGCCTATCCCTTCGCCTGGATCCTGGCCGAACAGGTGCCGGAGCGCTGGCAAAGGCTGGCGCTGATGTTGGCCGTGCTACCGTTCTGGACGTCCTATGTCGTGCGCTCCTATTCCTGGCTGCTGGTGCTGGCGCAGAACGGCGTCATCAACCGCGCGCTGACGGGCATCGGCGTGGTCGCCGAGCCCCTGCAACTCGCCAACACGCGCTTCGCCACCGTCACCGGCTTCGTGCATTTCTTCGTCATGCTTTTGACGCTGACGATCTTCGCCAATCTGAAGCAGTTGAGCCCGAGCTATCGCAAGGCGGCGGCCGATCTCGGCGCCGGGCCGGTGCGCACCTTCCTGCATGTCATCCTGCCGCTGACCTTGCCCGGCATCATGGTCGGCGCCTTCCTCACCTTCGTGCTCTGCATCGGCGACTACATCACGCCGCAGATCCTCGGCGGCAACAACGAGCTTCTGATGCCGCAGCTGGTGATGATGCAGATCGGCCGGCGCGGCGACTTTCCGCTTGCGTCGGCGCTGTCGATCATCCTCATGGCGGTGGTCACCATCGCCTATCTTGCCTGCGCCCGCTGGCTCAAGATCGAGCGGGCGTGAGATGCGCAGGATTGTCCGCATCGTATCCTGGCTCTATGCGCTTGCCGTCTACGGCTTCATCTTCCTGCCTGTGGTCGTGCTGGTCCTGTTCTCGCTCCAGTCGACCTCCTTTCCGATCCCGCCCTTCACCGGCCCGTCGCTGCGTTGGTACGACGCGGTTCTATCGGACACGCGGCTGACCTCGGCGCTGGTCAATTCGCTGCTGGTGGCCTCCATCTCGTCGCTGGCCGCCGTCACGCTCGGCTTCCTTTCCGCCTGGGGCTTCGCACGCTTCGTCCTGCCCGGCTCCGGCCTGCTGCGCGGGCTGATCACGCTGCCCCTGACGGTCAGCTATCTCATCATCGGCATGGGGCTGCTGGTGCTGTTCAACTGGGCCGGCGTGCCGAAATCGTTGCTTGCCGCCGGCATCGGCCATGTCGTGATCAACCTGCCGCTGTGCTTTGCCATCATCTACAGCCAGATGGGCGACCACCAGATCAACATCGAACGCGCGGCGCGCGACCTCGGCGCGCCGGAATGGAAGGTGCTGCTCCTGATCACCGTGCCGGTCATGGCGCCTGCCATCTTCGCCGGCTTCTTCCTGTCGATGACCTTCTCATGGGATGAGTTCGTGATCTCCTTCCTTTTGACCCGCTTCGACACGACCTTGCCCGTGGAAATCTGGAACCTGCTGCGCTCCGGCCTCAATCCAAAGACCAACGCCGTCGGCTCGCTGGTCTTTGCTGTCTCCATTGTGCTGGTCGTGCTGTTCGAACTGACATTGCTGCGCAGGAGACGAGCATGACCGCGCCATTGGTCGATATAGATTCGGTCTCGCATCGCTTCGGCCAACAGACGGTGCTCAAGAACGTTTCGCTCAAGATCGAACCGGGCAGCTACACCATCCTGCTCGGACCGTCAGGCTCGGGCAAGACGACCCTGCTGTCCATTCTCGGCGGCTTCGTCACCCCGAGCGAAGGCAAGGTTTTCATCCGCGGCGTGGACTGCACCTCGCTGCCGCCGGCAAAGCGCCCTACGACGACGGTCTTCCAGGACTACGCGCTGTTCCCGCATATGAGCGTCGGCAGCAATGTCGGATTCGGCCTGCGCATGCAGGGCGTCGATGGCTCGACGCGGGCCGCACGGGCGCGCGAGGCGCTGGCGCTGGTCGGCCTCGCCTCTTCTTTCGACAAGAAACCGCACCAGCTCTCCGGCGGCCAGCGGCAGCGCGTGGCGCTGGCGCGTGCGCTGGTCATCGAACCGGCGGTGCTTTTACTCGACGAGCCGCTCGGCGCGCTCGATCTGAAATTGCGGCGCCAGATGCAGGACGAGCTGAAGGCGATCCAAAAGCGCGTCGGCACCGCCTTCATCCATGTTACGCACGACCAGGAAGAGGCGATGGCGCTGGCCGACCATTGCGTGGTGATGAATGACGGGCGCATCGAGGACGAAGGGCCACCTGAACGTGTCTACGCCAGGCCGGCGACGCGTTTTTCCGCCACCTTCATGGGCGAAAGCACGATCCTGGCCGGCACCGTCACGGAGGCCAGTGACAGGACCAGCACTGTCGCGACGCCGGTCGGGCCGGTTTCCCTGCCGAGCGCCTTGCCTTTGGGTTCGGCCGTCGGGCTCGCCATTCGGCCGGAGCACCTTGTCCTCGGCGCGGCCGGTGGCGGTGTCAGGCTTGGTAGCGCCGAGATCAGCGACGTCGTCTTCCAGGGCAGCTTCAAGCGCGTGCTCGCGGTTTCCGTCGAAGACCCTGCGCTGCAGTTCATCGCCAGGCTTCCAGCCTCAGCTGCAGTCCAGCCGGGCGACACGGTTGCGGTTTCGTGCGATATCGACCAGTTCATCCTGTTGATGGACTGAAACATGGGAACGCTTCCGGTCATCGGCGCTCCAGACTGGTACGAGACCATCCGCATGAGCGATGGCGTGACGCTGATCCATGAGCCGTGGATCAAGCCGTTCTTCCGCTGCAACATGTGGCATGTGCGCGGCCGTGACCGAGATCTCCTGTTCGATACTGGCCTCGGCCATTTCAGCCTCAGGCGCCACGTGTCGCTGGTGACGGAGCGAAAGCTGACCTGCGTCGCCAGCCACACGCATTTCGATCATATCGGATGCCACCACGAATTTTCCGACCGCTGCGTGCACGCGGCCGAGGCGGAAATCCTGGCCGATCCGCGCAACGAATGGACGGCTGCCAGCACTTACGCGACCGACGAGATGTTCGACGGTATGCCACAAGGTTGGAACACGGCGAACTACCGCGTCCTGCCTGCCCCGGCCGACCGTCTGCTCGCGCATGGCGATGTCGTCGATCTCGGCGACCGTGCCTTCGAGGTGATCCACACGCCCGGCCATTCACCCGGAGGCATCGCGCTCCACGAGAAGAAGACCGGCATCCTGCTTTCCGGCGACATCATCTATGATGGCCCGCTGATCGACGACGTCTATCACTCGGATATTTCCGACTACATGGCGACCCTGCTCGGCATGCGCGACCTCGATGTCTCGATCGTGCATGGCGGCCATTTTCCGAGCTTCGGCAAGGTGCGCTACCGCCAGCTTGTCGACGAGTATCTGGCGCGGAAGCGGCAGGCCGGCTGCCATCTGCGACAGCCTTAGCAAGCGAGTTAGCGCATCAATTCGAAGTGTCGCGGAAACGACTGATGCAGCAGCATCAGCATCGTCTTTCTCAGCACATCGGAATTGCCTGCCGGCGGGTTGAGATGATCCCAGATCCATGCCCCATGGACGAGATAGTTGAGGCTTTCAGCCAATGTATCGGGGTCGACATCGGTGTAGCCGCCGCTGCGCTTGATTTCGATGAGCAAGTCGCGCGCTTCGGCGTTGTAGCTGAGATCGCTGGGCAGGCCGATCTCGTTGTAGATCTGCATGCTCTTGCGGTCGCTGGAGAACACGACAAAGACTGAGACCCATTTCGGATGCTGCCGCGCAAATCTTTGCGCGCATTCGACCGCGCCCATCAGCCGCTCGACCGGCGATAGGCCGGGCACGCGCACCAGCGTCGCCCACAATTCATCGTACTGATCGCTGAGATACTGCAGCACGGCGCGAAACAGGTTTTCCTTGCTGCGAAAGTGGAAAACCACCAGTGCGTTGGAGGATCCGACATGTTCCGCGATGCGCTGCATCGTGACGCTCGCCAGGCCTTCGTCGGCGATGAGATCGATGGTGGCGTCGATGATGCGCTGGATGCTGGCTTCACCGCGCTCGCGCCGGCGATCCCTGGGGGCCGGCTCGAGCCGCCCGTCGCCAGTCTCGGCGACCATCGCCCTGGGTGTCCTCTGTGCCGCGGCTGCCTTGCGTTGCGCCATTTCTGTCCAGCCTTTCAAACCTCGCGGCGGAGCTTTCCAGCCCCGCGCGCCGGCTCACCATAACCGAAGCCGGAGATCAAGCACCAGCGTTGCAAGGGCCACATGGCTATCACAGCGACGGTCGCGTTTCGGCGTTTGTGTACCACTGTCCCTGAGCCGTCTCATAGGCCTGCGCCGCCCGGAAGACATCGGCGTCGCAATAGGTGCGGCCGACAATCTGGATCCCGGTCGGCACGCCATTCGTCGCGCGGCCCGACGGCATGGACAGAACCGGGCAACGGCTCAGCATGTTGAATGGCGTCGTCATCACCCAGCCAAGCGAAGGGTTCACCTGCTTTCCGTTGATCTCGACGGTGTCCCTGGTGTGGTCGAACTCCGCCAGCACAGAGGGAAGCGCATTGGTCGGGCAGATCAGCACATCATATGTCTCCAGCAACGGCCCGAGCGTCTGGTACATCCTGGCCGCCACGTCGAGGGTAGCGACAAAGTCCGTGGCCTTCGACTTTTGCCCATCTTCGGCAAATTGCCGTGCATAGCTGGTCATATCCCCGCCGTGCTGCTTGAGAAGTTGCGCCAGCGAAGCGCCGAAGAGGTGCTCCAGATAGGCAATGCCGGCCTTGAGCACCTCGTCGCCCCAGCCCAGATCGACCTCCTCGACGGTGGCGCCAAGTGAGCGGAACACGTCGCAGGCGGCGAGCGTGTTTTTGCGCACCTCGGCATCCACTTCGAAGGAGCCGAGGTCCATCGAGAGAGCAATCTTCCAGCCCCTGATCGGCTTGTAGTCGAGTGGCAGGCGCAATTTCGGACGCAGCGTGGCGATGTCGAGCGGACTTGGTCCCGCCATGACATTCTGCAGCAGGATCGCATCCCCGACGTTTCGCGCCAGCGGCCCGGTGTGGCAATAGAAGTCGAGATTGAACGGCGGCTCGTCCGGGTTGCGCCCATAGGGCGGCTTGAAGCCGACGAGACCGCAAGCGGACGCCGGAATGCGGATCGACCCGGCAATGTCCGAACCGGTGGCGATCGCCGATGTGCCCGAGGCCAGCGTTGCCGCCGCGCCGCCGGACGAACCACCCGGCGTGAAGTCCGGGTTCCACGGATTGCGCGTGACGCCCCAACGCCTCGACCAGGTGTAGCCGGCGCAACTGAATTCGGGCGTCGCCGTGCGTGCATGGACGATGCCTCCGGCCTTGATGATGCGCTCGTTCATCGTCGAAGTGTGGCCGCCAATGGCATCCTTCGACAGCAGCGAGCCGTGCGATGTCGGCTTGCCCTTGATGTAGCTCTCGTCCTTGATGCCGATCGGCAGGCCCTCGAGCGCGCCGGTCCTGGCCCCCCTGGCGTATTTCGCCTCAGCTTTTTTGGCCAGCTCCATCGCCTCGTCGAAATGCGTAAAGGTGAAGCAGTTGATTGCCGACCTGGTGGCTTCGGCGCGGTCGATGGTCGCCTGCATCAATTCGACGGGCGAGAGTTTCTTCGCCTTGAACAGCCGCAGCGCCTCGCTGGCCGGCATGTAGCAAAGGTCGAGATCAGTCATGGGAAGTCTCCTGCGATCGCCGGATCGCCTTTGGCATGGACGGGAGGTGGCCGCGCCGCGATATCGCGGCGCGAGGAACCCGGGTCGGGCTATTTCTGGAGATCGGTCCAGATTTTCGTGTAGAGCGCCTGCACATCAGGCGGACAGGCCGGCATGAATTGTCCCTTGGCAGCGAATTCGGCCGGAACGTTCACTTCCGGCGCGTTCTTCATGTCGTCGGGCATGAAGGCTTCCGAGCCTTTGATGCCGTTCGAATAGCGCGCGAAGGCCGAGATCAGTGCCGCGTTCTGCGGGTCCATGATGAAGTTCTGGAAGAGCTTGGCGTTCTCGACGTTCCTGGCGTCCTTAAGGACGGCGACGTTGTCCATCCAGATCGGGTAACCTTCCTTGGGATAGCCATAGACGATCTTGTCGTTCTGCAGCCGCTGGCGGAGCGAAATGCCGTTCCAGTTGACGCCGGCGGCGATGTCGCCCTTGCCGAGGCCGTCGACGGCGCCATAGTCGAAGGACAGCCATTTCGCCTTGGCCTCGACCAGCTTGTCGCGCACCTTCTTCAGCACGACCTTGTCGTCGGTGCAGTATTGGCCGCCTTCGTAGGCAATGGCGAGGAACATGACATCCCCCATTTCGGGAACGACATTGATCTTGCCGACGAGTTCGGACGGCGGATCGAGGAAGATCGCGGACGTGTTCACGTCACCCGAATAGACCGACTTGTTGACCGACACGCCTGTCGTACCCCACTGCCACGGAACGGTGTATTTGCGACCCGGATCGAAGGGGACATCGACCCATTTGGGATCGACGTTTTTGAAATTCTCCATCTGGTCCGGGCGCGATTCAAGCAGCAGCCCCTCGCTGATCCAGATCGGGACGACGCTTGCCGACGGCACGACGATGTCGAAACCGGCGCCACCCTGGCGGATCTTGGCGAGGGCTGTGTCGTTGGAATCGAAGTCGGTGACGGTGACCTTGACCTTGTAGGTCTCTTCGAACTTCTTGATGAGATCGGGGTTGGTGTAATTGCCCCAATTCTAGATGTTGAGTTCACCCTCGGCGCGGGCAGCACCCGTCACGGCCAGCAGCGACAGCCCGATCGCCGTCGCGGTCAGTTTCCAGTTCATGCTCCATGCTCCCATTGTTGGGACCGTCGGCGTTGCCGCCTCAGGTCCGTTTCCTGCTGATGAAAAAGAAAGCCGTGACGATGCCGATCGACAGCACGAGGAAGGCCGTCGAGATCGCATTGACTTCCGGTGTGACGGTACGCCGGAGCTGGCCGAGCATGTAGGTCGGCAGCGTGTCCTGGCCGCCCGATTTGACGAATTCGGTGATGACGACGTCATCCAGCGAGACGACGAAGGCGAGCATCAGTCCGGCGAGAATGCCCGGCCAGAGCAATGGCAAGGTCACGTGCAGGAATGTCTTCCACTTCGTCGCGTAGAGATCGGCCGCCGCGGTCTCGAGCGCCAGGTCCATGCTTTCAAGCCGCGCCCGGATCGGTAGATAGGCGAACGGGATGCAGAAGGCGGTGTGCGCGGCGACGAGGTAGCCGAGCCCGGAATAACCGGTCCAGATCTTGATGCGCGAGAAGACGATCAGCAGCGCCACCGCGGTGACGATCTCCGGCACCATCAGCGGCTGGTTGATGAAGGCGTATTTGAGGGTCAATCCCGGATACGGTTTGGTCCTGGTCGTCGCCAGCGCCGCCATCGTGGCGGTGATCGTCGCCAGCATGGCGGCGACAGCGGCGATCTGGAACGAGCGGATCGACGCCTCGATGACCAGCCCATTGTTCCAGGCGATGTGGAACCAGCGCAGCGAAAAGCCTTTCCAGATCACAATGGAATCATTGTCGTTGAAGGCGTAGACCACGAGCGTGGCGATCGGCAGGTAAAGCAGGAAGAAACACAGCATTGCCACGCTGACGAAGCCGTTCTGCCGCCGGACGTCGAAGCGATTAGCCATGGGCGCCATCCGACCTGGTCGTGTTGCGGACATAGAACAGCAGCGCCACCATGACGATCGCCATCAAGGTGATCGAAAGCGCCGCACCAAGCGGCCAGTTTCTGCCCTGCCCAAACTGCAGCTCGATCAGGTTGCCGATCATCAGATTGGTGCCGCCGCCGAGCACCCTCGGCGTCACATAGGCGCCAAGCGAGGGGATGAAGACGAGGATCGAGCCGGCGACGATGCCCGGCGTAACCAGCGGGATGATGATGCGCCTCAAAACCTCGAACCGCGTCGCGTAGAGGTCGTAGCCCGCCTCGACAAGGCGGAAGTCGATCTTCTCCATGCTGGCGTATAGCGGCAGCACCATCAGCGGCAGGAACACGTAGACCATGCCGGCCAGGACGGCGAAATTGGTGTACATGAGTTGCACAGGATGGTCGGTGATCCCAAGCAGTTGCAGCACCGAATTGATGATGCCGTCATTGCGCAGCACCTGTTGCATGGCGAAGGTGCGGATCAGAAGGTTGGTCCAGAACGGGATGGTGATCAGGAAAAGCCAGATGTCGCGCCGGTGATCCGGCCGCGTTGCAATGAAATAGGCGGTGGGGAAGCCGAGGATCAGGGTCAGCACAGTGGTTGCCAGCGACAGCGAGACCGAGCGCCAGAAGATCGACAGATAGGCGGTGGCCAGCGACAACGTGTCGTCGAAAACGTCACGCTCGAACAGCACGCTCATCCAGGCATCGGTCGAGAACTGCCATTTCACATCGCCGTAATTGCCTGGCGTCAGGAAGGAATAGACGACCACGATCAGCAGCGGCCCAAGGGCCGCGACGAAGACGATCAGCAGTGCCGGGGTGGAAAGCAGCCAGCGTGACCTGATATCGTCACGTTCGGCCTTTTCGGCTACCTCTATCGCGGTCGCCATGGCCTAATCCTTCAGCACTTGGGCAGCGTCGTCGCCGATCGATATGCCGACCTTGTCGCCGTTTTCGAAGCCGCAGCTGGCGCTGCGCGAGTTCTGCTGGCGCACCATGAAGACGTTGCCTTCATCCAGCCGGACATGGATGTGCGTGTCGGTGCCGAAATAGACGATGGTCTCGATCGTGCCGGTCAGGTCGCCGCGGCCTTTGACGAGCTTGGCATGCTCAGGCCGGACCATCAGCGTTGCGTTGCCGCCTGCGCGGAAATCCGCGGCGGCGGTCGCGCAGATCTTCGCACCCGAGCGCAAGGCAATCCGCGCCCGGCCATCGCCTGCACTTTCGACCATGCCGGTCAGGAAGTTCGTCTCGCCGATAAAGTCGGCGACGAACCGTTCCGCCGGGTGGTCATAGACGTCCCAGGGCGTGCCGACCTGCAGGATGTTTCCCGCCGACATCACCGCGATGCGGTCCGACATCGTCAGCGCTTCCTCCTGGTCGTGGGTGACGAAGATGAAGGTGATGCCGGTCTCGTGCTGCAGCCGCTTCAGCTCGATCTGCATTTCCTTGCGCAGCTTGTAGTCGAGCGCCGACAAGGGTTCGTCGAGCAGCAGCACTTTCGGCTGCGGTGCGAGCGCCCTGGCGAGCGCCACACGCTGCTGTTGGCCGCCGGAGATCTGGCTGGTGCGGCGATTTTTGAGCGCCTGCATGTGGACGAGCTTCAGCATCGCGTCGACACGCGCTTCTATCTCGGCCTTCGGCTTGCCCAGCATCTTCAAGCCAAAACCGATATTCTCGGCCACCGTCATGTGCGGAAACAGCGCATAGGACTGGAAGACGGTGTTGACCGGCCGCTTGAACGGGGGCAGCGGCGCGATGTCCTGGCCGTAGAGCAGGATTTCGCCGTCAGTCGGATAGTCGAAGCCGGCGATCAGCCGCAGCAGCGTCGTCTTTCCGCAGCCCGACGGGCCGAGCAGTGTGAAGAATTCATTTTCGCGGATCGCGACGGAGACGTTGTCGAGTGCTCTGACCTGGTCCTGACCGGTTCCCCGAAAGATCCTGGTGACGCCCTTCGCCTCAACGGCGGGCCGTATGGCTGTCAAGATATTCCCCTCTCCTCCGTGGTCATTCACCAGCGCAAATCGGCTGACCAACTTGATCCTCACCACTAGGGATAACTATGACTAAACATACAGTCAATATCTTTTTGCGACCACGAGCAGGGCATCAACCGTTGAGGATGCGGCCGATGCGTCGGTGAACCCATCATGATATGTTCGGGACGAGGCCGTTGATGAATTTGGGGGAAGTCGAGCCGTGACCGCCGCGGCCTGCAGGGTTTGGATCAAGGTCATGCGCCTGTTTTTGGCGGCCGTGCTGCTGATGACCATGGCGCTCTTCTCCGCTGCGCGCGGCGAGGAGCGTATCGCGTTGGTTGTCGCCAATCCGGTCTATGAGGGCGCGTCGGCCATCGACAACGCCGAGATGAGCGCAGAGCTCGTTGCAACAACCCTGCGGTCTCTCGGTTTCACCGTCCAGCAAGTGGCTGACGGCGACCGCGCCGATGTGGCGCACGCCATGTATGGCTTCGCCAAGTCTCTGAGTGCCGCCGATTCCGTCGGCATCTTCTACTATGTCGGCCATACGGCCCAGGCCAATGGCAAGAACTATCTGCTGACGCGCGGCACGCGAATCGAATCGAAGGATGCGATCGATCAGACGGCGCTACCTCTCGATCTGTTCATGCAGGCCCTCGAGGCCACACCGACTTTGAAGGTGGTTGTGCTGGACAATCCTGGCGACGGGCACAACCCCACTCCGGGCGTCATGCAAGGTCTGGCGGAGGTTGACCCGCTCTCTCACGCCATCGTCGCCCTCTCGGCCAAGCCGGGAAGCGTCGCGCTGAAGGAAGCCAAACCCGTCACGGTGTTTGCCGATGCGCTCACGGCTGCGCTGACGAGACGAGGTGTGGGTATACGCACCATCCTCGCCTCGGTCAGGCAATCCGTTTTCGACAGGACATTCGGTACTCAGTGGCCGTGGGTGGCCTATGGCCGTTCGGCAGACACAAATTTTGTGCTGACGCCGAGCGAGCCGGCCACCGCCGCACCAGCACCGGCCGAGGCGCCGCCTGAGGCGGCCGCGCCAGAGCCCGCACCGGCGCCCTCGATGAGCGCAGGCGGTAGCGGCTATGACAGCCCGGCCAGCGGCTACGATTTGCCAGGCGGCGGCTCGGCGATCGACGGTAGTGAGTACGGCTCCGGCGGCTACGATGGCAGCGGCCAGGAGCCGCCGCCCGCGATGGATGTCGCGCCAGGGTCCGGCAGTCCCGACACATGGACGGGAAACAGCACCGACGAAGCCGCTCAATATGAGGAATACAAGCGGCAGGAGCTGCAGCGCCAACAATATGAGGAGCAGGCCCGACAGCAGTACGTGGAGCAGCGAAAATATCAGGAGGACGCGGCCAAGGCGGCAGCCGCGGCGCAGAACAATCTCGGCGATACCTATCCGAGTGACGGCGGAGCCACCGGCATGGAACCCAGCCCGCCTTCCGACGCGCCATCGACCATGACGCCACCTGCCCCGTTGCCTGACACGGCGACATCCGAAGAGCCTCCGGCGTTGCCGCCTGTCCCGTCGCCAGCGCCCGCCCCACCGCCTGTCATAGAGCCGCTTTACCCGTTACCCGATTTGCCGACGGCCGAAGCGCCTTCCGTGCCGCCGGTGGAGGCGCCTGCCGACGCCGTTCCTCCACCGGCCGACAACAATGCGGTTGAGGTCGTGCGCCATCCGACCATCGACGCGCCCGACGAGGTCGCGGCAGGAGAGACCGTGACGGTGTCGATCGCACTGACCGAGGAGCAATTGACGCCCGAGGTGAAAGTGAAGGCAGCGCCCGGCTCGTCGGTGACGGCCGACGGTGCACTTTCAATGGCGATGCCGGCGGGAACCGACGCCTGGCCCATCGACATCGATCTCTTCGCCTCCGGCTTCGACCTCGCCGATGGCGGCAAATGGAGCCGGCAAACGACGCTCTACCGCGAAGGTGACAGCGATTTCGTCCGCTTCGACCTCAAGGCGCGGCCCATTGCAAAAGACAGCAAGCCCGCCCAGTTCATCGCCCGCATCTRCAGCGCCGGACGGTACCTCGGATCGGCATCGCGACCCGTCACCGTTCGTCGAAAGGCGCCCGTCGAAGCCGGCGCCCAGGACACGACAGCCAATCGCGCTGCCGCACCTGCCATGCTGATGCTCGCCTCCGCCCCGCCGCAGCCAGCGGTGACCGGCAGCGTCCAACTTCGCAATGCCAGTCCCGACGACGTCCCCGATCTCGATGTCACCATCCTTTATGACGATCCGAGCGGACTTGGTCCCGGCCAGATCATCATCCATTCGCCGCATCTGGCCGGTCCGGTGACCGACACCTTCTCGACGCCACCGCAACTGGCGGCATGGCTGGATTCCGAATACCGGCGGCTGCTGCAGCTCGGGTTGAGCTTGCGCGGCGCAGTGTCGTTGCAGCAGCCTGCCGCAACCAGCGACCCGGACGCGCAAAAGCGCTTTGTCACACTGGCCGCCGAGGGTTTTGGCGACGTGCTCTACCGCGATTATGTGCCCGCGGCGTTCAAGGATGTGTTCTGGTCGCTGCGCGACAAGGGCGAACTGCATTCGATCCAGGTCACCTCCAACAGCCCCACGCTGCCGTGGGAGCTGATCCGCCCGCAAAGTGCCGACGGTGCAACCCGCGACGGCTTCCTCGGCATGAGCTACCGGCTGGCCCGCTGGGCGCCGCGCAGCACCTCCTCGCAGGTCGACAATCCACTCGACCGCATGGCTTTCACCGGCGTCGCGGCCGTCGCTCCCTCCTATGTCGACAAACAGTCGCTGCCATTCCAGGAGGTCGAAATCGACGCGTTGAGCAAGCTCGCCGGCTATCGCCGCTTCGATGGCGATTTCGTCTCTTTCGAAAAACTGGTCGGTGAGGTCTCTACCGGCTTCATCCATTTTTCCGGCCACGGCGAGGTCAACCAGCCGAGTAGCGGCCGGCCGGTGTTTGCTATCGACCTGGTCGACCAGTCGCTCGATCCCGATACCTGGCGTGCGCTGGTCAGCGCCGCGCATGGCAAGGGCAATCCGTTCTATTTCTTCAATGCCTGCGACACGGGCAAGTCCCAGCTGCTCGGCGGCTTCGTGCAGGGCTGGGGCCCGGCGGTGCTGGCCGGTGGAGCGTCGGGCTTCATCGGCGGCATGTGGCCGTTGACCGACCGCGCGGCCGCAGCCTTCTCAAGTGACTTCTATGGCGGCATCAGCGAGCGGCTCAAGGACGGACCGGTTTACCTAGCCGAGATGTTGCAAATGGTGCGCAAGCGCTTCTATGAAACCGGCGACCCGACCTATCTTGCCTATACATTCTACGGCAACGCCAATTTGCAGGTGGTGGCGCAGTGAGCGGCCGACTTTTGCGTCACGCCCTGGTCGGGGCGATCTGTTGGCGAAACCACTCGAACGTCCGCTCGATACCCTCCTGGTAGCCGGTTTTTGCTTCCCAACCAGGAAGGACATGCCTCGCCAAAGTCAGGTCCGGACATCGGTTGGTTGGATCCTGGGGAACCGGAGGCTGGTGCTCGATGCGGCCGCCAGGGACAAGCGAGCTGACGAACTCAGCGATGCGCAGAACCGAAACCTCTTGATTGTTGCCGATGTTCAGCGGACCGCGGTGCGAGATGCTGTCGCGCCAGAAGAAACGTTCCAGTCCCTCGACGATGTCGTCGGCATAACCCCAGCTGCGCGATTGGGAGCCGTCGCCGTAGACCGTCAGCACCCCTGTCGTCAGAGCCTGGATGACAAAGTTCGAAATGGCGCGGCCGTCTTCCATGCGGGTTCGCGGACCATAGGTGTTGAAGATCCTGACGACACGAACATCAAGCCCGCTGACCCGCTGCTGCTCGAACAGCAATGCCTCGGTGCAGCGCTTGCTTTCATCATAGGCGGCCCTGGGACCGGTGCAGTCCACCGATCCCCTGTAACTCTCGGGTTGCGGGGAAACCTGGGGATCGCCGTAAATCTCCGAGGTCGAGGCAAAGCAGAAACGACCGCCGGGCTTGAGCAGCGTCAGAAGATTGAGCGCACCACCTATGTTGGCCTTGATCGTGCGTATCGGCTCGCGCATGTACCAAATCGGCGAAGCGGGCGACGCGAGATGGATGATCTCGTCAAAGCGCTGACTGGATGAAAAGCTTTCGGCGTCGGCAACCTGGAGGCTGAAACGCGGGTCGGTGACATGCGCAATGTTGTCTCGCGTGCCGGTCCATAGATTGTCGACGACGACCAGTCTTTCCAGATCGCTTCGCCGCAGCAGACGGTCGATCAGATGTGAGCCCAAGAAACCGCAGCCACCTGAAACCAACACGCTGCGCGACATGGAAAATTCCCGCTCCAGACACCCGGCCAGTCAACGCGCCGCAGGGCTTGTTTCCCAAGAACATCGGATAGCTGGCTACCGCCACCGACCCAAAGTTCATCCGCCTATCAAGGTTCTCATCTACGTCGCGAAGGGCCGCAGGCGCAACGAGCAAGCTTTGTCGCGCGCCATCGACGCGCGCGGGCCACCGGCCTCGGCTCAGGGAGAAACAACAATATGTCTTCGGGAGTTACAGGGCCCGTTGCGGGCATGGCGTTCCGGCTGCGTCGCCGCAGCGCGACGCCGTAGGCTGAGGCCGGAAGCTCATCTCTTCGGACTGGCGCACCAGTGCGGCGAAGACAAGAGCGAAACTTCCCAGCATCAGGAAGACGATGATAAGGCGTGCTACCGGCAATATGTCGGCCTCGACTGGCTAGGCCCCCGCCACCATCCACTGTCGGCTAACATGACCGATGCGGCTTTACGATAGTTTAACCCTCGTCTTAACCATCACATTCGCGTTGCCTTTGACATGATGCGCGAACTGCATGTCCGCATTTCGCCGTTTTGCGATCGCCTCGCCGGCCGGAACAACGGCTCTCTTTGCAGACGTACCCTGCCCATGCTACCCCGGCGCTGGCGCGGCCCCGGTAACCGGCTGCCGCCAATCGGTCGTCATCGGGGAGCCATGAGCCAAACCGCCAGCCGCATCGCCTTCGTCTCGTCCGACACCGCTGACGCCAAGACGGCGCTGGAAAGCCTGTCGGCGCGCTATGGACAGTCCTCCATCGAGGATGCCGGGATCGTCGTCGCCCTTGGCGGCGACGGCTTCCTGCTGCAGACCCTGCGCGACACGATGGGGACGGGCAAGAAGGTCTACGGCATGAACCGTGGCACCATCGGTTTCCTGATGAACGAATATCGTTCTGGTGGACTTACCGAGCGTCTCGCGGCCGCCGTCGCCGAAACGATCCGCCCGCTGGAGATGCTGGCGGTGACCTCGGATGGCGAAACGGTTTCGGCGCTGGCGATCAACGAGGTGGCGCTTTGGCGCCAATCCTATCAGACGGCCAAGATCCGCATCACCGTCGACGAGCAGGTACGGCTCGAGGAACTGAGCTGCGACGGCGTGATGATCGCGACGCCTGCCGGGTCCACCGCCTACAATCTTTCCGCGCATGGGCCGATCCTGCCGCTCGACGCGCCGCTGCTGGCACTGACTCCGGTCAGCCCGTTTCGCCCGCGCCGCTGGCGCGGCGCGCTGCTCTCCAACAAGGCGACCGTGCGCTTCGACATCCTCGAGCCGGAAAAGCGGCCGGTGAACGCCGCCGCCGACCATACCGAGGTCAAGGCGGTGACCTCGGTCACGGTGCGGGAATCACCAACCGCGACGGCAACGTTGCTGTTCGATCCCAATCATTCCTGGAACGAACGCATTCTCGCCGAGCAGTTCCGCTACTGAGCCGGCGCAGCGATCAACCCCTCGATTAAGCATCGCGATTAAGGTTACAACTTCACAATCGTGCCATTCCCGCCCGTTTCTGTTGACAAATCGTGGGCTTGCGCCTAATCGCAATACCAATCTTGCAGGCGCGTGGCGCTTGCCGCGACACACATGCTGTTGCGCTTCCCCGAACCAGCCAAAGACAACAACACTTGTCCTCAGACACCACGACCGCTCCAGAAGCGTTGACCTTTTCAGACCTAGGCCTGTCGCCGAAGGTCCTTTCCGCAGTCACCGATGCCGGCTACACCCAGCCGACGCCGATCCAGGCCGGCGCCATCCCGCACGCGCTTCTCGGCAAGGACGTGCTGGGCATCGCCCAGACCGGCACCGGCAAGACGGCATCCTTCGTGCTGCCAATGCTCACAAGGCTGGAAAAGGGCCGCGCACGCGCCCGCATGCCGCGCACCCTCATTCTCGAGCCGACGCGTGAACTCGCCGCGCAGGTCGAGGAAAACTTCGTCAAATACGGCAAGAACCACAAGCTCAACATCGCGCTCTTGATCGGCGGCGTCTCGTTCGACGAACAGGACAAGAAGCTTGAGCGCGGCGCCGACGTGCTGATCGCCACGCCCGGCCGCCTGCTCGACCATCGCGAGCGCGGCAAGCTGCTGCTCAACGGCGTCGAGATCCTCGTCATCGACGAAGCGGACCGGATGCTCGACATGGGCTTCATCCCCGACATCGAGCGCATCTGCGAGATGATCCCGTTCACCAGGCAGACGCTGTTCTTCTCGGCGACGATGCCGCCGGAAATCACCAAGCTCACCGAGAAATTCCTGCACGCGCCGGTGCGCGTCGAGGTCTCGAAGGCCGCGTCGGCCGCCACCAACATCATCCAGCGCCTGGTCAAATCCGGCTCCAAGCCGTGGGACAAGCGCGAGACGCTGCGCAACCTGATCAAGGCCGAGGACGCTGAGCTGAAGAACGCCATCATCTTCTGCAACCGAAAGGTCGAGGTGTCGGAGCTGTTCCGCTCGCTGCTGAAGTATGATTTCGATGCCGGCGCGCTGCATGGCGACATGGACCAGCGTGCGCGCATGCAGATGCTGGCCAATTTCCGCGATGGCAAGCTGCGCTATCTCGTCGCTTCCGACGTCGCCGCACGTGGCCTCGACATTCCCGACGTCAGCCACGTCTTCAACTACGACGTACCGATCCATGCCGAAGACTATGTCCATCGCATCGGCCGCACCGGCCGCGCCGGCCGCTCGGGCAAATCCTTCACCATCGCGACCAAGTCGGACACCAAGTATATCGACGCCATCGAGCGGCTGATCGGCAACAAGATCGAGTGGCATGATGGCGACCTGTCGACAGTGGTCGCCAGCGAAGGCGGCGAGGACGATGCTCCGCGCCGTGGCAAAGGCGCGCCGCGCCGTGCCCGTCGCAAGGACGACGATCGCAAGGACAGGGGCGAGCGCAAGAGGGGCGGCGAACGCCGCTCCAAACACAGCGAGGAAGACGCCCCGGCCGTCATTGCGCAGCAGCACGAACAGCCCGACGTGGCAGAGACCGCAGTCACCGACATCGGCGAACGCCGCGCGCGCAAGGATGCGATCCGCTCGGAAAACACCGAGCGCAAATCATCCGATCGCAATGAACCGCGCGCTCCGGAACGTGGCGACACCAGGCCACAGCGCGACAGCAACCGCCCTGCCCGCCACCGCCAGGAAGACAACGACGCCACTGTCGGCTTCGGCGACGACATGCCGGCCTTCATGCGGATCGTCGCCAAGGTCTGATCCCCAAGAGCCGCGCGTCCCTAGGA
>NZ_JBFUDZ010000061.1:0-29122 GCF_056404455.1 Mesorhizobium sp. P2_D1 | reverse complement strand
GCCCGACACGCGCACGATGAGCTGCGAGCAGCTTCAGCAGTTGATCCAGAGCCGGCACGCCGTGGTGCTGACCACCGGCCCCAACACATATGACCGCTATGTGCGCCAGTTCGGCAATGAGTGCGACTGGCCCGACGTGCCGATGTCCGCCGCCGTTCCAACCCGCGACGGCCAATGCCGCGTCTATCACTGTGAGGAACCGAGCTACAATCTACTGGTGCGATAACGCCATGAAGGTGGGGATTCACAGAATCGCGGTTTCGATCTATATTGCCGGCATGGACGCGATCTTCGATGACCTGTCGAACGCCATCAGGGAGCCCCGTGGGGATGCCTGGAGCGCTGTCCGCGCCTTCGCCCTAGACTTTGCCGGCAAGCTGCTCATGGGCGTTGCTATCGGCCTTGGTGTCGGTATTGGAATGGCGATCGCCGGGTAGCCAGCCTGGGAGAATTTTGTTTTTAGCACGGCGCCGTTGCGCCGAAGCCAGCGCGCGGTCCCTACAAGAAGCTGCCGAAATAGGCGAATAGGTAAGGCTTTAAGCACTCGCTAACCTAAGAACACTTCCCGCCCGTTACATGACCCTAAGGCCAGCTTGAATGTGCCACGGCGTTGCGCGACTGTCGCCGCGAGGGGAGTGTGAGCAATGCAACGCAAGGGAAAGGCGCGGCCCTTCGTACCGACTGAAATCCACGTCGGCACCATCACGGACAATGCGGGTGTGATTGGGGTTCTCTCAATTCACACAACCGAAGGTCTGTTAGATATTGCGCTGGACGTTCAGTCAGCCAACGCCATCGTGAGCGCTATTCATCAAATCCGGTCAAAGCTGGAGCCGAACGGCCCCCAGATTTCAAACTGAGACACTACCTGTTTGCGAGAAGATGGACGCCGTCGCGCCGAAGCCGGGGTGGCACGCCCATATAGAAAGCTTTGGAGAACTGACGAGCGGGCATGTCCAGTCGGAAATACATAGATATGATCGCCGATCAGACACCAGAGTTGCGCCATACGCTCCGCGACTTCGCCGCTCAATGGGCCCCCTCTGCATTTCCATCAACAATTGCCGCCGCAGAATTGGCGGAGACCTTGATATCGAATCTGGGGAAGACCCCAGAGAACGTTGTCAAAGGCGTTTTCCAATTATGCGAAGAGGGCTTGCGAGAGAGCTCGGCCAAAGACAATGCTGACATTGCTACCTTTCTTGAGGCCTTACAGAACGCCGCTGACCGGGGTGACTTCGATTTCGCTACGATTGTCGAGTTTCTGGGGCCAGCCTCTAAAGAATATTGCAGAGGCATGGACCGCTTTTATGGATCGACAACTGCGGGCCTCTAGCCCCAAATTTCAAACTGAGACACTACCCATCGCTGGAGACATAGCCGACTAAGCGGGAACGGCGTATAAGCCGAAACCGAAGCTAAGCATCGCGAGCAACAACAACAACATCGCGATGACGCCGACGCCACACGCGAGACCTAGCCAGAATACAGTTCGCCCCTCATGCCGCTACACTAGCGCCGGCAATGGTGAACCGAGAAAGTACGTAACTGTTACAGATATTGCGGCACGCTTTTTGTCAGCAAAGGGAAGCGGTACAAAACCGGCCTTCTAAGCCGATGGTCACAGGTTCGAATCCTGTCGGGATCGCCAATAATTTCAAAGGCTTGTACCGTTTATCCTGATCAGGGCCGCTAAATCTGCCATCTCGCGACTGCCAGCGCCACCACCTTGTGCAACAAGGAGGTTGTGCCTGGGTTCGGCGCAGCGATCCGGAATTATTTCGTGATCCGGCGGGGTTGGAACCATAGCTCCCACCACGCGTTCGGGGCCTTGTATTCGCGGTGCCTCATAAGAAGGCAATGTGCGGGCCGACGAATGGGGTGGGGTAAAACAAGCGCGGGTTGGGGGAGGAGAAGCCAGGTTATGTCGAAACGCGAGATTGGAACGTCCCCCGCCTTGGGGCGGCGTATCGCTGAACTCAAGGCCAGAATGCAGGATGCCGAAATTTCCGACCATGAGATGAAAACGTTTCACAAGGTCGCCGCCATCATGGGGGCAGGCGACGGCTCCCTACGACTGGATGCCGACGACTTGATCGCGGCATCGTTCGTTGCCGAGGCGCTGGGTGGACCAGCGCCCAACCGCTGACATTCAGGAGTCCTGCACGAAGTCCAGCAGAGCGACGGTTTTCACCCGCGGGAGCGAGCACGGCTGCCGTCGGTGGCCGTTGTGTTGTCGTGTCTGCCGATATCGAATTGGAAGGAAAGTCTTATCAATTTGTTTGCGTTGCTGCGTCATAGTAGCAGTGGCTAACGGAGTGGAGCGCGATGAGGATCGATGTGTCGCCGACGAGCTGGGGCAGGGTAATCGCTGTCACGGCAGCCGGTACGGCATTCTTCATCGCCGTGGCGTTCTTCGTCGATTCCTTCAATTTCCCCTATCTTTCACCCGAGGCACTCTGGCGGGCGCAACTGACCGATCTGATGTTGCCCTTGGTGCTGGGCGGCTCGTTTCTGTTTTTCTTGATGTGGAAGATCCGCCAGCTGGCCATCGCCCAGCGTGATCTAAGCATCGTTGCCGCGACCGACAGCTTGACGGCAGTGCTGAACCGCGGCGCCTTCTCGATGCTGGTCGAAGCCTATCTCGAGCAGACTCGCAAGCAGGAGCAGGCCTATTCGGGGGCGCTGCTGATCATCGATGCTGACCATTTCAAGTCGATCAACGACCGGCACGGACATGACTGCGGAGACCAGGCGCTCAAGCTGATCGCGCAGGCGATCAAAGGCCAGCTGCGCGGCGGCGACATCGTTGGCCGCATCGGTGGCGAAGAGTTCGGCGTGTTTCTGCCTGGCGTCGATCCCTCGCATTCATGGGTGGTTGCCGAAAGCATTCGCCGGCGCATCCGTGAGACGGACTTCTCTCCGGGCGGGCGGCCATGCCCATTGTCCGTCAGCATCGGCGGCACAAGCTTTACCGGGCCGACAACCTTCGAAGAGATTTTCGTGGCTGCCGACAGGCGGCTTTACGCGGCCAAATCGAACGGGCGCGATCAAGTCAGCTTCGATCCGTCAGGGGCTTCTCTGGTGCCCAGCGGCGCCATCGTGCATTGACAGCAAGCGTGGTCATCGCAAGCTTGAACCGTCGCGTCCTGTCACGGTTGGGCACGAAAAAGCTCGGGCAACACCCTGAAGAGTAAGCTGTCGCGCTGACAGTGCTTACGCTTTGCTGACATCGCGCTAAAAAACGTTACTGCTTTCCTGAGTTCTCCAAGCGTCCGGGCCGGGGTCCAGTCACGGCCTTTCTCAATGCGGGACGGTTCAGGCAAGATCAGCGCGGCAACTATGATTCATCTGTTCAATGGTTTTCAGAACCCCTTTGGCGGTAGCGACCTCGAAACCCTGGAACTGTACCGGCTGTTGAGCGCTGACTCCGAGGTGCGTCTGTGGGCAACGTCCTCCAGGGTGTCCGGCGAGTTGATGCGGCAATTTCCAATTCGCCGCATCTCGCTGCCAAGGTGGAATGTGCCGGACAGCGGTACCTACGTCTTCCTCGGCGCGCATTGGCGCAACAAAATGTGGCCCTATCTGATTCCGCGGCCGCGCCGGCTGATCTATGTCTTCAATACCTTTCACCCGAAAGTCATCGCGCTGACGACGCGTATGCCCCGTAGGCTCAACTGGCCCGACGCCGAACTGGTGCTGATTTCCGATTTTCAAAAGCGCATGCTGCGGGTCGATGGCGTCGTGCATCCGTCGCCGATCGATATCGAACGTTTTTCACCAAAACCGGTCAAGCCCGGTCGTCCGTTCACGCTGGGACGATTGAGCCGCGACACCCCGGACAAGCATCATGCGGACGATGTGCCGCTCTACGAAGCATTGCTGGCGGATGGTGTCGCGTTGCGGATTCAGGGCGGGATGCTGCTCAAGGACAGGCTCAAACCGCATCCGCGACTCGAACTCCTTCCGCAAGGCCGCTTTGCGGCCGAAGAGTTACTGCCTACGCTCGACGTGTTCTACTATCGCACCGGCTCGCATGTGGAGACGTTCGGCCGGGTGGTGTTCGAAGCGATGGCCTGTGGTTTGCCTGTGGTCTGCCATTCGCATGGCGGCTATGCCGACCATATCAGGCATGGCAAAAACGGTTTTCTGTTCGAGACGACGCAACAGGCGCGGCAGATCCTGGCCGACCTCAAAGACGATCCGGAACTGCGGGCGACAGTGGGTCGCGAGGCGCGGCGGACCGTTGAGCAGCTGTTTTCTTCGCAGGCGCTTCGACGGCGGCTGGATTTCTATCTGCATTAGCGGCACATCGTCCCCTGGGCTTTGCGGACACCCTCGGCATCGCGCTAAAGCTGGCATGCAAACGAACCATCGGGCGGACGGGCAGCGGCGCGCCACAGACTGAGCAGGACTTCTTACCGATGACATTGATGGGCGCGGCGGCACTGCTGATTCTGATCCTGACTTACGCCGGTGTCGCCATTGGCCGCATCCCTGGCCTGCGCCTCGACCGGGCAGGGATCGCGCTGCTCGGCGGGGCCGCGATGATCGCCGTCGGCGCGCTCAGCATGGAAGATGCCTACCGCGCGATCAATTTCGACACCATCACGCTGCTGCTCGGCATGATGATCGTGGTGGCGCATCTGAAGGTCTCCGGCGCCTTTCGCGGTCTTGGCGCCGTCGCCATCGAGCATGCGCACGCGCCTTTCATGCTCCTGGTCATGGTGACGCTGCTGACCGGCGTGCTGTCGGCCTTCCTGGTCAACGATGCTATCTGCCTGGTCATGGCGCCGATCGTCGTCCACGTCACCCGCGTCATCAAGCGCAACCCCATCCCCTATCTGATCGCCACCGCCACCGCGTCGAATTGCGGCAGCGTCGCCACCATCACCGGCAATCCGCAAAACATGGTGATCGGCGCGCTGTCGGGCATTTCCTATCCTGCCTTTTCGGCGGCCCTTGCTCCGGTCGCTCTGTTTGGCCTGGTCGCGGTCATTGTCATCGTTCGCATCGTCTACAGGGCTGAATTCGCGCGCACGGCCCAATTGACCCCAGAAGTCTCGCGTGGTCGCATGCACAAGGGACAGGTGCTGAAGGCGGTGGTGGTCTGCATCGGATTGGCCATCGCCTTCTTCGCCGGCGTGCCCGTCGCCAAGGCGGCACTCATTGGCGGTGCCATCCTCTTGCTCACCCGTGCCATCAAACCGGAACGCATCTACCGCGAGATCGACGGGCCGCTGCTGTTCATGTTCGCCGGTCTGTTCGTGGTTGTTGCCGGCGCGGAAAAGACGCTGCTGACGCCAGACATGATCGCCTCGGCAAAGAACCTTGGGCTCAACGATGTCTGGCGCCTGTCCGGCTTCACCGCGGTGCTCTCCAACATCATGAGCAATGTCCCGGCCGTGCTGGCGCTGCGGCCCTTCATACCCGGCCTTGAAAATCCCGAACGTGCCTGGCTGGTGGTCGCCATGAGCTCGACGCTGGCCGGCAATTTCACGCTGCTCGGTTCGGTCGCCAACCTGATTGTCGCCGAGCAGGCAAGGACCGCCGGCACGCAGCTGTCGTTCGGCGCCTTCTTCAAGGTCGGCTTGCCGCTGACATTGACAACGCTGGTGGTCGGCACGGCATGGCTGGCGTTTGGATTCTAATGCATGTCGCTCAAAAGTGGCCCCGGTTTTGGGAGAACGACATGCATGAAAAGACCTAAAGCGCGTTGCCTGAATCCGTTCAAACGCGACGCGCTTTAGACCTGGTTGCTTGCAATTCGGGCCCGGACAAGCGTCGCCGCGGCACGGCCGGCTGCCTCGATATAGTCGGGGTTGCGGTGGATCAGCATGATCGAAAAGCAGCCATCTATCAGCAAAACGATCTCGCGTGCCAGGGCTTGCGGCTCCTCGACGCCCCGGTCGGACAACGCGCCAGCCAGCCATGTTTCAAAATTTGACTTATGCCGCGACCCGACCTTGATCGCCGGGTGTCCAGGCATCGAGGCGAGTTCCGCGGCCGTGCGCAGGAAGCCGCATCCTTTCCATTTCGGATGGTGGGCGGCCTTTGCCAGATTGGCGAAGATCGCCTCGACCTTGCGATCCACACCGCCTTCGGCGGCATCGAACCAGCCGGCCATCCGCTTCAGATTGGGTTGGTCGCGGCCATCGAGATAGGCGGCGATCAGGTCGTCCTTGCTCTTGAAGTGGTAATAAAGCGTCCGCTTGGTGAGCCCGGCTTCCTCGGCAACGGCATCGACGCTGACGCGGCCGATGCCTTCCGCGTAAAACAGTCTTGTCGCGGCATCGACAATACGTTTGCGGGTGGGGCTTTGCGCTTCAGGCATCAACCTATGTATACCGACTAGTGAATATACACAAGCGACGAAGGGCGTAACCTTCCCAGCCATGGGTACGCTGGAGAAGGAAGCCAAATGACCGATCTTGTCCTCAACGAAACCAGGGATGGGATTGCCATTGCCATCCTCACTCTCAACCGGCCGGAGAAGCTCAACGCGTTGAACTATGCCTTGGTCGATCGCCTGCTCGCGGTCCTCGACGACATTGAAGTCGATGCCCGCGTTCGGGCGGTCATTCTTACCGGAGCAGGGGAGCGGTCGTTTTCGGCGGGTGGCGACATCCACGAATTCTCGGCCAGTGTGGCGCTTGGCGTCGATGTCGCGATGCGTGACTTTGTGATGCGCGGGCAGCGGCTGACGGCAAGGCTGGAAGCATTCCGCAAACCCGTCATCGCCGCCGTCAACGGCATTGCCTTTGGCGGCGGCTGCGAAATCACCGAGGCCGTGCCGCTGGCCTTCGCCAGCGAACGCGCCCTGTTCGCCAAGCCGGAAATCAGCCTTGCGATGCCGCCGACCTTTGGCGGAACGCAGCGCCTGCCCAGGCTCGCCGGGCGCAAGCGGGCGCTCGAACTGCTTTTGACCGGCGATTGGTTTCTGCCGCAGCGCGCCCTTGAACTTGGCCTCGTCAACCAGGTGGTGCCGCATGGCGATTTGATGCCGGCCGCAATTGGCCTCGCCAAGCGTATCCTGCGGCACTCCGATCTTGCGATCGCGTGCATCCTCACAGCGGTGGCGCGCGGCCTCAACATGAGCGTCGCGGAAGGCCTGCTGGTCGAAGCCGAGCAGTTTGCCCGCTTGGCTCCGACCGCCGACCTGCGCGAAGGGCTGGATGCCTGGCTGACGTGCCGCGAGCCCCGCTATGTCGGCTCATGGACGCACATCGCGCGGCCTGACGAGGCCAGGCGGGCCTCGTTGGCACTGGATCAGGGCGCCACCACCAAACGGCCTTTCATGTTGGGGTGGAAACGGCAGAAATAATCGACCGTCTCTGCCTTCTGAAGGGTGAGGCTCGCGGACTTTTTCGGCGGGATCGTCACCTCCCAGCCGCCCTTGACGGTCGCCGTGTGGGCGAACACGTCCATGTTCACCCACTCGATCGTGTCGCCGACCTTGGCCTCGACGGTGGCTGGCGAGAACACCAGCTTGTTGATGGTGACCTGGATGGTTTCAGCCTGTGCCGGAACGATGCTGATGGCCATCGTCAGCGCGATCCATAGATGGCGTTTCGACATACTGCCTGTCCTACTTCAGTATGCCGGCGACATGTTCGGCATGCTGCTCATGGCCCTGGAAGATCTTCAGGCCGGTCTCCAGCAGGCTCTTCAGTTCGGTATTGCTGGCCGACGGGATGAGCAGCGTTTCGAGAGCGCCGTTGACCTGCTTGTGGTAGGCAACCTCGTTGTCGACATAGGCCTTGTCGAAGGCGGCACCCTCGAGCTTGGCAAGCTTGGCCCTCTCTTCGGCGGCCGCCTTGCTCAGCGCCTGGCTGGTGGCGTTGTCTTCCGGCGTCACCTTGAGCTTCTTGACCAGGTCGAGCGCCTGCACGTTCACGGCTTCGTGGTCGCGCACCATGTCGTTGGCGAAATCCACGACGTCCTTGTTCTTCGATTTCTCGATCGCCAGCTTGGCGGCTTCAATGTCGATGACCCCGGCCGTGTAGGCGATGTGGGCGATCTGTGGGTCGGTCGGCTTGTCGGCCGCTTGCGCGAACGGGGCAGTGCCAAGCAGCAGCATGGCGGCCAGGGCAGCGGTGTGTCGGATAGGCATGGCATCTCCTTCGCCCGGAGCGGAAATCGCGCCGGTCAGTGTTTTCTCGGTTGACGGTCATTGGATGCCGGGCAGCGGCAAACGTTCCCAAGGAATCGGCGAAAGGTCAGCTTTCCAGGCCGAGCCGCCGCATCACGGCGCTGGTCAGCCTTTCGCAACGTCGGCCGGCGAAGGGGAACGCATCGAGCAGCACCGGCCCGATCTGGTCGTCCAGTGCCTTGCGTACCAGGGTGCGGGCGCGGTGCAGCCTTGTCTTGACGGTTTGTGGCCGGACGCCGAGGAGATCGGCGGTCTCTTCAATGCTCAGCCCCTCGATCACCCGCGCCACGAACACAGTCCGGTAGACATCGGGAAGGCTGTCGGTGGCCCGTTCGACCAGCTGGAGGATCTGCCGTTGCGCCATGGTCCGTTCCGGATCGTCGCTGGGGTTGAGGGGGAACCGGATGATCTCGGCTTGCGGATTTTCCGGCATTGCCACCGTCCTGCGTCTTTTGCGCAGTCGGCCGAGCGCCTCGTTGATGACGATGCGCGACAACCATGTGGCAAGCGAGGAGTCGCCGCGAAACGCATCGAGATGGGCGAAGGCCCTGACATAGGCCTCCTGCACGATGTCCTCGGCCTCGCTGTCATTGCGCACCACGCCGCGGGCGATGCGGTAGAGCCGCTGGTTGTGCATCTTGATGATGGTGCGGAAAGCGTCGCCCTCGCGCGCCAAGGCGCGTCGCACGAGCTGCATGTCGCCTGAAGCGACAGAAGGCATGGCCGTCAAGACAGCAGGCATGGCCAGTTCCTCAACCCAATCCCGGACCGAAACCCGATTGAGAGATTGGATGGCATTGCCGGCAAAAGGTTCCCGGCCATTTTTGCCGGGTCCGGCGGCGGCTACCGTACCGCTTCCGGCGAGGACTTGTCAGCAGCCTGCAGACGCGCCGTGGCCGCCAGCAAATCGGTCTGCGTGATCAGCCCGAGAATGCGCTTGTCGTCGTCCACGACGATGACCGCATGACTGCGGCCGTCGGTGAGTATCGGCAGGAGACCCATGGCTGCGAAATCGGCGGCGGCTGTCGCCGCGGGCGATATCACGGATCCCACCGTGCCGGAGGCCAGCGCCAGTTCCCGCAGTCCTACGGTGCCTGCCAGCCTTGCCTCTGCGTTGACGACCGGCAAGGTACGGATGTTGTGGTCCAGCAGCAAATGGCGCGCCGCCTCGGCGGAGGTGTTTTCGTCGACCGAGATCACATCGCGCGACATGATGTCCTCGCACAGCAGGCCCTTGTGCGCGCGCACCATCGCCTGCAATTCGACTTGCCGCAGCAGCCGGTCGAGATCATTGCGATCGATATCGAACGTCTCGTCGAGCGCGCTAAGCGCGGCATCGATGTCTTCGGGCTGGAAGCCGACGCGCAACTGCGCCGGCGGATCGACGGTGCCATGGCTGTTCGTCGGGGGAATCGGCACGTGCGGGTAATTGCGACGGGCCAGCTTGTGGAAGCCGTAGCCCAGCGCCACCAGCAGAAGCGAGTTCAATGCCACCGGCACGAATGGAAACAGGAAGCCGGCGCTGATGACGGCAGGCCCTCCCAACACTGCCGTCAGGGCAGCCGCCCCGCCCGGCGGATGCAGGCAGCGCGTGAACGACATGGCGGCGATGGCAAGCGCCACCGCGACGCCGGTGGCAAGGGCGGTTTCGTGGATGAAATGCGCCACGATCACGCCGACCAGTGCCGATATCGTGTTGCCGCCGATGATCGACCATGGCTGCGCCAACGGGCTGGCGGGCACCGCGAACAGGAGTACGGCCGAGGCTCCCATCGGCGCCACCAGCAGCGGCACGTGCGGGCCGTTACCGAGCACCAGACCGCCGATCGCGCCGGTCAGTGCAATGCCGATCGTCGCGCCGATGCAGGCGATGATGCGCTCGCGCAGCGTCGCGCCGGCAAGAATCGGAACAAAAAGGCGAAAGGCCATGGGAGTCGGAAACTCTGCCGGTATGCCAGAGGGAAGTCGAAACCAGATGATCGCACCGCAATGACGCGGCATTGTCGGATTTGAAAGCCAAATTGATCCGTAAAGGCGCGGTTATGAGAAATAGAATTCCGTGATTTGCCGAATCAGTTGGGCTGGTGCCCCGATCGCTCAGGCAGAAGCCGCGGCGGTCAGGCCGCGCAGAATGTCGGCCTTCAGGTCGTCGACGTCCTCGAGGCCGATTTGGAGGCGGATCAACGGGCCTTCATACGGGCCCTTTGCGACAACGCGGTCGGCGAGCCAGACCGGCACCGCAAGGCTCTCATAGCCTCCCCAGGAATAGCCGAGGCCGAAGATCTGCAGCGCGTCGAGGAAGGCGTGCTGCTGCTTCTGGCCGCCGCCGGCAAGCACGATGGAAAAGATGCCGCTCGAGCCGGAGAAGTCGCGCTTCCAGAGGCCGTGGTCCGGATGGCTGGGAAGGGCCGGGTGGAGCACGCGCGCCACGCCCTTCTGGCCCTCGAGCCAGGAGGCGATGGCGAGCGCGCTGCGCTGATGGTGCTCGAGGCGCACGCCCATCGTGCGCAGGCCGCGCAGCACCTGGTAGACATCGTCGGGCCCGGCGCAGCAGCCAAGCGTGCAGAAGCTTTCGTAAAGATGCTTCCAGCAGCCTTCGTTGGCCGAGACCGTGCCAAGCAGCACGTCGGAATGGCCTGCCGGATATTTCGTCGCCGCGTGGATCGAGATGTCGACGCCGTGGTCGAGCGGGCGGAAATACAGCGGCGTCGCCCAGGTATTATCCATCATGACGATGGCGCCTGCGGCATGCGCAGCCTTGACGATGGCCGGGATGTCCTGCAGCTCGAACGTGTTGGACGCCGGCGATTCCGTGAACACCACCTTGGTATTGGGCTTGATCAACGCAGCGATGCCGGCGCCGACATGCGGGGCATAGTACTCGACCTCGACGCCCAGCCGCTTCAGCATGGTGTCGGCGAAGTTGCGCGTCGGGTGATAGACGGAATCGACGATCAGCAGGTGGTCGCCCGCCGAGACGAAGGCGAGCAGCGGCACGGTCACCGCCGCAAGGCCCGATGGCACCACGATCGTGCCGGCCGACCCTTCCAGTGCATCTATGGCGTGGGCAAGGGCATCGGTCGTCGGCGTGCCACGCGTGCCGTAAGTGTATTTCTGGCTGCGTGCCGCCATCGACGCCGCGTCGGGATAAAGAACGGTCGAGGCGTGCACCACCGGTGGATTGACGAAACCGAAATAGTCATGCGGGTTGTTGCCCGAATGGGTAAGCCGCGTGTTGATACCCAGTCGGTCGCCGTCTTTCGCCATTCTTCTTCGCCTTGTTCGACAAGGCGCTAGCCATAGTGCGACGGCTTTGGCCGCGCAACCGACCTGCACCCGCCAGGCAACCGACTTCGGATGTACCAAGTCGTGTCTGGTGAAGTGGCRCACAGTCTTGCCCGGTCCGAACGCATTGCGCTCTTGGCCGTTCGGCTATTGAGGACGGCCGGGAAAGATATATGATTGATTCCTAATATTTTCCCGGACTGCCTTGATCAGATGCTGCCGGATGATCCTTCCCGGTTGACCTCCTGATCCCCTGCGATCCGGGCATCTCGCTTGCAGAGCAGTGAATGCAGCCAAGGGGAGGAATGCCATGACGAACGTCAAGTGGATGATCAAGGCGCGCGAGTTCGTCAACTGCAACTGCGCCTATGGCTGCCCCTGCCAGTTCAACGCCTTGCCGACGAATGGATTCTGCCGCGCGGTGGTCGGCGTGGAAATCGAGAGYGGCTATCACGGCGACACCAAGCTGGATGGCTTGCGCTTTGCCGGTGTCTTCCGCTGGCCCGGCGCAATTCACCACGGCAGGGGTGAGGCGGCAGTGGTCATTGACGAGCGGGCGACCGAGGCGCAGCGCGGAGCGCTGCTTCGCATTCTCAGCGGTGAGGACACCGAACCCGGCGCGACCATATTCCAGGTCTTTTCGACCACATTGGAGACAGTCCACGATCCGATCTTCGCGGCAATAGACTTCGAAGTCGACATCGATGCCCGAGCCGCTCGCCTGCACGTGCCGGGCGTAACCTCGGGCCGCGGCGAGCCGATCAAGAATCCCGTCACCGGTGCGGAGCATCGGGCGCGCATCGACCTCACGCATGGTTTCGAATATTCGCTTGCCGAGGTCGGGCGTGGCTGGACCAAGGCGACCGGCCCGATCAAGTTCGAACTGGCGGACTCGCACAGCCATTTCGCCAATTTGCACCTCTCGCAAAGCGGCATCGTGCATTGAGCTGATCCAATGATCGACACGGCTCTTGAGGCGGTGCTGCGGCGCGACCGCACAGTCGTGACGGCCGCGCTCGTCATCATAGCTGTGCTCGCATGGGTCTATGTGCTGTGGCTCGCGGCCGACATGACCATGCAGCATGCTGCCGCCCCGAGCGCGGCAGTTGGCGATATGGCTGGCATGGACATGTCAGGCACCGATGCGGGCGATATGGACATGTCGGGCATGGACAGGGGTGGCATGGACATGGGCGCCACGATGGCGCCCGGTTTCCGCGCCTGGGCGCCAGCCGACTTCGCTTTCATCTTCGCCATGTGGTCCGTGATGATGGTTGGCATGATGACGCCGTCGGTCGCGCCGATGGTGCTGCTTTATGCCGGGGTCGGTCGCAAGGCGCGGGCGGGCGGGCAGCCCATCGCGTCGACTGCATGGTTTTTCACCGGCTATCTGCTGGTCTGGGTTGCCTTCAGCGTGGCCGCGACCGGCGCGCAATGGCTGCTGGCCAGTCAGGCTTTGCTGAGCCCGTTGATGGCAACCAACAGTACGGTTCTCGGCGGCCTCGTCCTGATCGCGGCCGGCCTCTATCAATGGACGCCGATGAAGGGCGTCTGCCTGCAGCAATGCCAGGCACCGATCGCATTTCTGGCCAGTCATGGCGGGTTCCGCTCCGATCCGCTTGGTGCGCTTCGATTCGGGATCGTTCATGGCGCCTATTGCCTCGGCTGTTGCTGGGCGCTGATGGCGCTCCTGTTCGTCGGCGGCGTCATGAACGTGTTGTGGATCGCCGGCATCGCTATCCTCATTCTCCTGGAAAAAACCGTCCCGACCGGGCAGTTGATCCCGCGCATCTCCGGCACGCTGATGGCGGCAATCGGCGTCTGGCTGCTCGTCCAAGCATCCTGAGCATGCGCTTCTCCCGTTTCCGGCATGCCATGCGACCGGATTGCTCGTCATGCATTTAGTCTTTGGGTACTCCAATTCATTCCGGGATATTGGTGGCGCGTAGTAAATCCGCGGGACAGATTTCGCCGGCATGGTCCGGATCCGCGGCCAACCGGACTTGCCGATTTTGTTTGCGCGGCTTGCTAATTTTCGGACGCTCTTGGCTGCAATTCAGGCATTTGCGGCCGTTGGTTTTCAAACTCTTTGGAATTCGGTCATTTTCCTTGACCTCACCGGAATTATCGCCTTCGATGCCATTCGTGAATGGGAGGCGGCGCGTCGGTTGCGATGCGGGGTTCCGGGTATGGGCCGGAATGGGAGCTGCGTTCACACGGGAAAAGATCAGGGTTTGCCTGAAAAACAGAGAAAAGGGTCTGTGGGTCATGAAACATATTGCTATCAGCATTCTTGGCGCCGCCACGCTTGGGTTGATGGCGTCAGCCGCCTCGGCAACGACGCTCGACACAGTCAAGGCGAAAGGCTTCATCCAGTGCGGTGTCTCGACCGGCCTGGCTGGCTTCTCGGCGCCGGACGACAAGGGTGACTGGCAAGGTATCGACGCGGATTTCTGCCGCGCAGTCGCGGCCGCCGTCTTCGGTGACGGCACCAAGGTCAAGTTCACGCCGCTCAGCGCCAAGGAGCGGTTCACCGCGTTGCAGTCCGGCGAGGTCGACATCCTGTCACGCAACACCACCTGGACCATCAATCGCGACACCGCGCTTGGCCTGAACTTCGTCGGCACCACCTACTATGACGGCCAGGGCTTCATGATCAACGCCAAGAAGCTGCCCGGCGTCAATTCCGCGCTGCAGCTTTCCGGTGCCGCTGTCTGCGTACAGAGCGGCACGACCACCGAGCTCAATCTCGCCGACTATTTCAAGGCCAACAAGATGGAGTACAACCCGGTCGTCTTCGAGAAGCTGGAAGAGGTCAACGCCGCCTATGATGCCGGCCGTTGCGACGTCTACACCACCGATCAGTCGGGTCTTTATGGTATTCGCCTGACGCTGGGCGCGCCGGCCGACCACGTCGTGCTGCCCGAGATCATCTCGAAAGAGCCGCTCGGACCGGCCGTGCGCCAGGGCGACGACCAGTGGTACCACATCGTCAAGTGGACCTATTTCGCGCTGCTCGACGCCGAGGAGCTCGGCATCACCAAGGCCAATGTCGACGAAATGAAGAACTCCGCCAGCCCGGAGATCAAGCGCGTGCTCGGCCAGGAAGCCGATACCAAGATTGGCACCGATCTTGGCGTCTCAAATGACTGGGTCGTCAACATCGTCAAGGCCACCGGCAACTACGGCGAAATGTTCGACCGCAATGTCGGCTCGGGGAGCCCGCTCAAGATCGCCCGCGGCATCAACGCGCTATGGACCAAGGGCGGCCTGCAATACGCTCCGCCGATCCGCTGATCGAAATGTGATCCGGAAGGCAGATCGTCTGCCTTCCGGTTTCTCTTTCAGGGGACGGTCGAATGGCATCGCAGGAAGTTCTTCGCGAGGAGCCAAGTCGCGCTTCTCTCATAAATGATCCAAAAGTCCGCAGCATTTTCTATCAATGCCTGGTCGTCGCCTTGCTGGTGTCTGGTGTCTGGTGGATCGTCCACAACACCATCGTGAACCTGACGAACCTGCATATTGCCTCCGGCTTCGCCTTTCTGAGAGGCCGTGCCGGCTTCGATATTTCCGATACGGCGATCGCCTACACGTCGGACTCCACCTATGGCCGGGCCATCATCGTCGGCTTGATCAACACGCTGATCGTCGCATTTGTCGGCATCATCACCGCCACAATCATCGGCTTCGTCATCGGCATCGGCCGCCTGTCGCAGAACTGGCTGATCCAGAAGATCTGCACGGTCTATGTCGAGGTCTTCCGCAACATCCCGCCGCTGCTGGTCATTTTCTTCTGGTATTCCGGCGTGCTTGCCGTGCTGCCGGCGCCGCGTGACAGCTATCACCTGCCCTTCGGCTCCTTCCTCAACCAGCGCGGCTTCTATTTTCCGCGCGCCGTGTGGGGCGACGGCTCCTGGCTGATCCCGGTGGGGCTGCTTGTCGGCATCGCCATGGCGTGGTTCGTCGCGCGCAAGGCGCACCAGCGGCAGATGGCGACCGGCCAGCAATTCCCGGTGTTCTGGACGTCGCTGGCGCTGATTGTCGGGCTTCCGCTGCTCGCTTATGTGCTGAGCGGTTTCCCGGTGACCTTTGATTTTCCTAAGCAATCGACTTTCAACCTGACTGGCGGCTTCGTCGTCAAGCCGGAATTCCTGTCACTCTATCTGGCGCTGTCCTTCTATACCGCCGCCTTCATCGCCGAGATCGTGCGCGCCGGCATTCGCGGTGTTGCCAAGGGCCAGAGCGAGGCCTCGTCAGCCCTAGGCCTGCGTGCCGGTCAGGCCTTGCGGCTGGTGGTTGTGCCGCAGGCCATGCGCATCGTCATTCCGCCGCTGGCCAGCCAATATCTCAACCTGACCAAGAATTCCTCACTCGCCATCGCCATCGGCTATCCCGACCTGACGGCAACCACCGGCACGGTGCTCAACCAGACCGGCCAGGCGGTCGAATGCGTGGTCATCATGATGGTGATCTATCTGGCCATCAGCCTTCTGACCTCGCTATTCATGAACTGGTTCAACGCCAAAATGGCGCTGGTGGAGAGGTAAGGACATGCAAGAACATGATATGTCCTGGGTTCGCACCGAAATGGCACTGGCGCAGCCGGCGCCGGCCGGCGTCACAGGCTTCAGCGCCTGGGTGCGCAAGAACCTGATTGCGTCGACGGGCGACACCATTTTGACCATCATCGGTTTCGCGCTGGTGGTGATGATCCTGCCGCAGATCATCAACTGGGCGTTCATCAACGCCGTGTGGACGGGACCTAACCGGACCGTGTGCGCCACGGTGGCGCAGGGCGGTATCCAGCCGGATGGCTGGTCCGGCGCCTGCTGGGCCTTCGTCAACGCCAAGTTCGGCCAGATCATGTTCGGCACCTATCCGGTCGAGGAGCGCTGGCGGCCGATCCTGGTTGGCATATTGCTGGTCGTGCTCATGGTGCCGATGTTGATGCCGAGCGTGCCGCGCAAGGGTCTCAACGCCCTGCTGCTGATCGTCGGTCTCCCGATTGTGTCGTTCTTCCTGCTGGTCGGTGGCGCGTTCGGTCTGGAACATGTCGAAACGGCGCGCTGGGGCGGCTTGCTGGTGACGCTGTCGCTGTCTTTCGTGGCCATCGTCGTATCGTTGCCGCTTGGCATCGTGCTGGCGCTTGGCCGTCGCTCCAAAATGCCGATCGTAAAGATGCTGTGCGTCATCTTCATCGAAGCCGTACGCGGCATTCCGCTGATCACCGTTTTGTTCATGGCCAGCGTCATGCTGCCGCTGTTCCTGCCCCCGGGCGTCACCTTCGACAAGTACCTGCGTGCGCTGATCGGCGTGTCGCTGTTTGCCGCCGCTTATATGGCTGAAGTGGTGCGCGGCGGCCTGCAGGCGATCCCCAAGGGTCAGTATGAAGGCGCCGATTCGCTTGGCCTTGGCTATTGGCAGAAGATGTATTTCATCGTCATGCCGCAGGCACTGAAGCTGGTCATCCCAGGCATCGTCAACACCTTCATCGGCATGTTCAAGGACACCAGCCTTGTCACGATCATTTCGATGTTCGACCTGCTCGGCATCGTCAAGCAGAACTTCTCCGACGCCAACTGGGCGACGGCGCAGACCGCCAAGTCGGGTCTGATCTTCGCCGCCTTTGTCTTCTGGCTGTTCTGCTTCGGCATGTCGCGCTATTCAATGTACACTGAACGCCGACTCGACACCGGCCACAAACGCTAAACAAAAAGAACAAGGGGATCCTGTCATGACAACCGAAAATGCTGTCAGCGCGGAAGAGATCAAGGTCAACGCCGCCAAGATGCACATCTCCGACACCGATGTCGCCATCGACATCGTCGCCATGCACAAATGGTATGGTGAGTTCCATGTGCTGAAGGACATCAACCTGAGAGTGATGCGCGGCGAGCGCATAGTCATCTGCGGCCCGTCGGGCTCCGGCAAATCGACGATGATCCGCTGCATCAACCGTCTGGAAGAGCACCAGAAGGGCAAGATCATCGTCGACGGCAAGGAACTGACCAACGATCTGAAGAAGATCGACGAGGTGCGCCGCGAGGTCGGCATGGTGTTCCAGCACTTCAACCTGTTCCCGCATCTGACCATCCTGGAGAACTGCACGCTGGCGCCGATCTGGGTGCGCAAGACCCCGAAGAAGCAGGCCGAGGAAATCGCCATGCATTTCCTCAAGCGCGTCAAGATCCCGGAACAGGCCAACAAGTATCCCGGCCAGTTGTCCGGCGGACAGCAGCAGCGCGTGGCGATCGCCCGTTCGCTGTGCATGAACCCGCGCATCATGCTGTTCGACGAGCCGACCTCGGCGCTCGATCCGGAAATGATCAAGGAAGTTCTGGAGACGATGGTCGGCCTTGCCGAGGAAGGCATGACCATGCTGTGCGTCACCCACGAAATGGGCTTTGCCCGCAAAGTCGCCAACCGCGTGATCTTCATGGACCAGGGCCAGATCGTCGAGCAGAACACGCCGGCCGAGTTCTTCGACCATCCGCGCCACGAACGCACAAAGCTGTTCCTGTCGCAGATCCTGCACTAGGCCTTCGATAACCAGGAAGAGCCCGGCTGAAACAGTGCCGGGCTCTTTTGCGTATGGATGAGCAGGAGGCGGGCGGTTCGTGTCGCGCCGGGGTGCGTTTGCAAGGCCGCCATTCATGAAAAAGCTGGGACGTTTTCTAGGCCTGCCGTTGATCGTCGTTGCGTTCGCTGTGACGCTGGGCGCTCTCGTGCCGCGGCCGCTGTGGCCGCCGGCCGTCGCCAATCCCGCCAACACGCGCCATATCCTGGTGCTGAACAACCCGATCCACACCGACATCGCCATCCCGGTCGACGAGAGGGTGCGCCGGCGGTTCCATTTCCTGGTCGACGCCGGCATCCCAGCCGATGGTCCGGAAGTTCGCTACTTCGTCTTCGGCTGGGGCGGTCGCGCCTTCTACCTAGAGACGCCGACATGGTCCGAGCTCAAGGCCGTCCCGGTGATGAAGGCACTGACCCTCGACGCGTCGGTCATGCATGTCGATGTTGCTGGCGCCATAGTCGAACCGCATCCGGATGTCGCCGGCTTCGACATCGGCGAGGAGCGTTTTGCGGCACTGCTCGATTTCATCGATGCGAGTTTCCAACGGGGGCCGCAAGGCCCGCTTCTCGTTCCGGGCGCGGCCTATTCCAGCTTCGACCGCTTCTATGAAGCCAACGGCCATTTCAACGCGCTGGTCGGCTGCAACACCTGGACCGCGGCGGCCTTGCGCACCGCCGGCTTGCGCACCGGCTGGTGGAACCCGCTGCCGGCTTCGCTCGGACTGTCGCTGCGGCTTTACA
The DNA here is from genome assembly GCF_056404455.1 of Mesorhizobium sp. P2_D1. Taxonomy (NCBI): domain Bacteria; kingdom Pseudomonadati; phylum Pseudomonadota; class Alphaproteobacteria; order Hyphomicrobiales; family Phyllobacteriaceae; genus Mesorhizobium; species Mesorhizobium sp. P2_D1. Next base: position 10,368 of record NZ_JBFUDZ010000061.1, on the reverse strand, counting down.
ATTAGCACCGCTCAACGGGCGGGCATCCGGGCTATGCCCCAGCTTTCAGCGCCGGATGATTTTCTGCGCCTGCCAGCCATAAAGCCAGTCCAGATCGGCGGCGAGTTTTTCAGACGAGCGCATTTTCAGGAACAGATTGCGTGCGATGGAGACTGGACCCGCGGCATGCCAGGCGAGGCGGTTGAGGGCGCCACGACGGGCGACCCTGGCGACGCGCGGCCGTCGCAGGTTCTCCCAGATTTGAAGACCTTGTGCCGGATCGCCGGGCAAGTCCGCAACGACATCCGCAAGCGCGGCCGCATCTTCGATCGCCATGGCGGCACCTTGCGCCGCGAACGGCGTCATCGCATGCGCCGCATCGCCGATCAGCGCGATGCGGTCGTTCGTCCAAGGCTGCTTACTCTCGACCGTATGGATCGGCCACGCCGTCCACGGGCCGGCCTCCTCGATCAGACGAGCAAGTGCTGCGGCGGTACCGCGCAGCGCACTGGTCAAAATCCCAGCGTTGGCATTGCCCGACCAACCCTCGGCAATGCGTTCGCCCCTGGTGAAGGCGACAAGATTGAAGGCAGCACCTTTGCTGACGGGATAGGCGACCATGTGGAAGCCGGGATGCAGGAAGGTCGTGACGCAATCGGTGACGCCGATCGCGGCGAAGGCTTTTCCGGCAGCGCTGTCGGCGGGAATGGTGGCACGCCAGGCCAGTTCGCCCGAAAAGTGACTTCTTGGCGAGGCCGCTCCCTTGGTTGTGTCGACAAGCCCGCGCACCGATGACCAGACGCCATCGGCGCCGACCAACAGCAAGCCCTCGGCCTCGATGGTCTCGCCGTCCATCTCGGCAGCCACTGTGACACCATGGCTGCCTCCGGCAACGCCGCTGACATGTGCGCCGGGAGAAAGAACAATGTTCGGCATCTCGGCAACGCGCGCAGTCAGTGCGCTCTGCAAGTCAGCCCTGTGAGCAACGAGATAGGGTGCCTGCCAGCGGGCTTCGGCGGCTTGTCCCAGCGGCACGCGTGCCAGTTCGCGCAACGTCGCGGCGTCCTTCAACACCACCGCTTCCGGCCGCACCGCTGCCGGCAGCAGCCGGTCGAGCGCGCCAAGCTGGCGAAGAATGCCTGTTGCGTTGGGAGAAAGCTGGATGCCGGCGCCTGCGGCTTCCAGGCGCTGCGCCTGTTCGAACACCTGCACGCGGTAGCCGCGTTCGGCGAACGCCAGCGCGGCGGTCAGCCCGGCGACACCCGCCCCGGCGATGACGATTTGCCGGGACCGCGTGTTGTCCATCGGGCTTGCCGCGAAGGAATCAGGCGGCCTGGTCGATGTAGATACAGCCTGCCGGCAGCGTTTCTGTCGCCTTCAGCTTGGACGAATAGCGGTAGAGCGTCGAGCAATAGGGGCAGACCTTTTCGTTGTCGTCGCCCATGTCGAGAAACACATGCGGGTGGTCGAAAGGCGGGTTGGCGCCCGTGCACATGAATTCCTTGACGCCGATGTCGATCGCCGGGTGGCCCGCATCGTTCTGAAAATGGGGAATGGAACCGCCTGCCATCGTCGTCGTCTCCTTAACGCAGTCTCTTCTGCATCTGGATCATAACCGGTCTCTTTGCAAGTTCGATGAAATCAAACTGTCGCAAAAGCCTGTCAGAGGATAAGTTAAGCCGGTTAAGGCAATGACCCCGAAAACGGAATCGGGTTACGGAGAGGGTCAGGCCTCGCTTCAGGGCACCTGCGGCGCATCCGGGAAGGTTACGTCGCTCGGCGGCGGAGCGTGAGGGAAGAGCAGGAAAAATGAACGAACTGAAGCCGGTGCAGAGCGAATTCGTGAATGTCGAGGTGGCTCGCCCGGAGGGCGGCAACCCGGATCGCTTTGTCAACCGGGAGTTTTCCTGGCTGCAGTTCAACCGGCGCGTTCTCGAGGAGTCGCTGAACCTCAATCATCCGCTGCTGGAGCGCGTCCGTTTCCTGTCGATCTCGGCGGCCAACCTCGACGAGTTTTTCATGGTCCGCGTCGCTGGTCTTGCCGGCCAGGTGCGCGAGGGCATCACGCTGAAGAGCCCTGACGGCCGCACCCCTGAACAGCAGCTCGAGCAGCTGCTGCGGGAGGTCGAACGGCTGCAGGAAGACCAGCAGAAGAGCCTTTCGGCACTCATCGTGCTGCTCAACAAGGAAGGCATCGAGAGCATCACCCGTGATGCACTGACCAAGGACGAAAAGATCTGGCTGGAAGACCATTTCCAGGAGCAGGTGTTTCCGGTGCTGACGCCGCTGTCGATCGACCCGGCGCATCCGTTCCCGTTCATCCCCAATCTCGGTTTCTCGATGGCGCTGCAATTGCGCCACCGCAAGAACGGCGAAGAGATGAGCGCGCTTCTGCGCCTCCCTGTGGCGCTGAAGCGCTTCATCCGTTTGCCGGACCGCAAGCACCATGTCCGCTTCATCCCGCTGGAAGAGGCAGTCGGCCTCTATATCGGCAAGCTGTTCCCAGGCTATGAGGTCAAGGGCTCCGGCACGTTCCGCATCATCCGCGACAGTGATATCGAGGTCGAGGAAGAATCCGAGGATCTGGTGCGCCTGTTCGAGACGGCGCTGAAGCGCCGCCGCCGCGGGTCGGTGATCCGCATCGAATTTGACGTCCTGATGCCGGCGGAACTGCGCGAATTCGTTGCCGGCGAGCTAGGCGTATCGTCGAGCCGCATCAGCGTTCTGACCGGTCCGCTGGCGCTCAGCCAGATTTCCGAGATCGTCGCCGTCCCGCGCGACGACCTCAAGTTCACGCCCTACAATCCGCGCTTTCCCGAGCGCATCCGCGAGCACGGCGGCGACTGCTTCGCCGCTATTCGCGAGAAGGACATCGTCGTCCATCACCCCTACGAATCCTTCGATGTGGTGGTTCAGTTCCTGCGCCAGGCGATGGCCGATCCGGAAGTGGTGGCGATCAAGCAGACGCTTTACCGTACTTCCAACGACAGCCCGATCGTGCGCGCGCTGGTCGATGCGGCCGAGGCCGGCAAGTCGGTGACCGCGCTGGTCGAGCTCAAGGCGCGTTTCGATGAGGAAGCCAACATCCGCTGGGCGCGCGACCTGGAGCGCGCCGGTGTGCAGGTCGTGTTCGGCTTCCTCGAGTTGAAAACCCATGCGAAAATGTCGCTGGTGGTGCGGCGCGAGGACGGCAAGCTGCGCAACTATGTGCATCTCGGCACCGGCAACTACCATCCGGTCACCGCGCGCATCTACACCGATCTGTCTTTCTTCACCACCGATCCCACGATTGCCCGCGATGTCGCCCAGCTCTTCAATTTCATCACCGGCTATGCCGAGCCGACGGATGAAATGCGGTTGGCAATCTCGCCGTTCACGTTGAGAAGCCGCATCTTGAAGCATATTGCCGACGAGATTGCTCATGCGGTGGACGGGAGGCCGGCGCGCATCTGGATGAAGATGAACGCGCTTGTCGATCCGATCATCATCGACGCGCTCTATGACGCCAGCCGTGCCGGCGTCGAGATCGACCTCGTCGTGCGCGGCATCTGCTGCCTGCGGCCGCAGGTGCCGGGCCTGTCGGAAAATATCAGGGTCAAGTCGATCGTCGGCCGTTTCCTGGAACACAGCCGCATCTATTGCTTCGGCAATGGCCATGGGCTGCCATCGGACGAGGCGATCGTCTACATCTCTTCGGCCGACCTCATGCCGCGCAATCTCGACCGACGCGTCGAGACCATGGTGCCGATCACCAATCCAACTGTGCATGAACAGATCCTGGGCCAGATCATGCTGGGCAACATCATGGACAATCAGCAAAGTTTCGACGTATTGGCTGATGGAACCTCCCGGCGCGTGGTGCTGGAGGAGGGCGAGGAACCGTTCAACGCGCAGGAATATTTCATGACCAATCCGAGCCTGTCGGGACGGGGTGACGCGCTGAAGTCGCACGCGCCCAAGCGCATCGCGCAGTTCAAGCGCCGCAAGAAGAACGCTGCAGCGTCCACCTGATGCTGTCTGATTCCCAGGGCCGGTTGCAGGACCGCCGACCGCTATCCATCATCGACATCGGGTCGAATTCGATCCGCCTCGTCGTCTATGAGGGGCTGGCGCGCTCGCCGACCATGCTGTTCAACGAAAAGATGCTGGCCGGCCTCGGCCGCGGCATCGTTTCCACCGGTAAGCTCGACCCCGAGGCGGTGACCCGCTCGATGGAGGAATTCCGCCGCTTTCGCGCGCTCTCCGACCAGGCCGGCGCCGCGCATATGTATGTGCTGGCCACCGCCGCGGCGCGCGAGGCGATCAACGGTCCCGATTTCATCCACCGTGCCGAGGATGTGCTCAAGACCGAGATCCGGGTGATCAGTGGCCGCCAGGAAGCCTATTATTCGGCGCTCGGCGTCATTTCGGGCTTCCATCCGGCCAATGGCATCGCCGGCGATCTGGGTGGCGGCAGTCTCGAACTGGTCGACGTCAACGGCGAGGCGATCGGCGACGGCATAACGCTGCCGCTTGGCGGCCTGCGCCTGCAGGACATGGCGAAGAACTCGCTGACCCAGGCGGCCAAGATCACGCGTGACGAACTGTCGAGGGCCAAGCTGTTGAAAGGCGGGCAGGGCAGGCCCTTCTACGCGGTCGGCGGCACCTGGCGAAATCTCGCCCGGCTGCACATGGAAATGACCAATTATCCGCTCGGCGTCATGCACCATTACGAGATCAGCGCCGACAGTGCGACGAACTTCCTCAAGCAGGTGGCCAAAGCCGAGATCGAGAAGGTCAAGGGCATCGAAGGCGTTTCGAAGAACCGTCGTTCGCTGCTGCCTTATGGCGCCATCGTGCTGCAGGAGATCATGGCGGCGATGCAGCCGTCGAAGATCATCGTGTCGGCGCTCGGCGTGCGCGAGGGCTTTCTCTATTCGCTGCTCGACCAGGCCGAGCAGAAGGCCGATCCATTGATTTCGGCGTCGGAGGAACTCGCCCGGCTGCGCTCACGCTCCGTCACCCATGCGCATGAACTTGTCGACTGGACCGCCAGGACCTTTGCCGCCTTCGGCATCGACGAGACCGAGGACGAGGCGCGCTATCGCCACGCCGCCGCATTGCTGGCCGACATCGGCTGGCGCGCGCATCCCGAATATCGGGGCAAGCAGTCGCTCAACATTATCGCGCACGCGTCCTTCTTCGGCGTCGACCATCCCGGCCGTGCCTTCCTGGCACTGGCCAACGCCTATCGTCACGACGGCATCTTCAACGAGGCCATCGCACCCGAGATCAAGGCGCTGGCTTCGCCGCGTTACCTGGAGCGGGCACGCGTGCTGGCGGCGATGATGCGCGTCGTCTACCTGCTCACGGCATCGATGCCTGGCATCATGCCCCGGCTGAAATGGGAACAGCGCGGCAACGGCGTGCTGGCGCTGGTGCTGCCTGCATCTCTGGCCGACCTCTATGGCGAACGGCCGGCCGGCCGCCTGGCGCAACTGGCAAGGATCACCAACCGCCGGCTGGTGCTGGCCGTCGAGGGCGGCCCAAGCGTTTCGGTGAAATAGAGCGTTTCGGTGAATTCGGTGAAATCGAGCGTATCCGTCAAATAGGCCTTACGCCGAACCACGCCCGTCGGCCGACCAGGCACCGGCGCCCGCCATCGCCAGCGCCAGGAAGCCGCCCGCAATGGCGATGTCCTTCATCAGCATCTGCGAATGCAGGAAGGCAAGCATCGCGTCGTCGCCGCCCTGGCCGTAATGGCCGATGAAACCAGCGACAATGCAGAATGCGGCGAGCAGCAGCGCGGTGATCCGGGTCTGGAAACCGGCCAGGATGAGCAGCCCGGCGATCAGTTCGAACAAGCCGGTACCCCAGGCGGCGAGCGTCGGCAGCGGTAGGCCAAGGCTGGCGAAATAGCCTGTCGTGCCGACAATGTCGGAAAGCGCGTGGAAGCCGGAGGGTACGAACAAGGCGGCAAGCAGCAGCCGGGAAAGCAGAAGCAGTGCGTTACGAGGCATGCTGTCGTCTCCGATGTCGATCGAGCAGGGGCGGCTGAGACCGTTCCCCATCCCGACGCCACGATCCTAACAGGAACTGGTTCGCTGGGATGCATGGACAGACAACGAAAGAGGGGCGCGGAAAATTCCGCGCCCCTCTTTTCTCTGATTGCTTCTGGCTTCAGCCGCGCTTGGCATCAACCGAGTAGGCGCCGGCACCCGAGGTGGCCAGCACGATGAAGCCGCCGGCAATGCCCAGATTCTTGAGGAAGTTGATCATCTGCATCTGATCAGCCCAGCCGGTGTGGGCGACCAGCGCTGTGGCGACGGTGAAGATAGCGAGCACCCAGGCGGCAATCCGGGTCTGGAAGCCGACAAGTATGGCGGCGCCGCCGAGAAGCTCGATCAGGCCGACGATGATGGCCGTCGCGGTCGGTACGGGCAGGCCGAGGCTGCCGAAATAACCGGCTGTGCCGGCGATCGCGGTGAGCTTGCCGAAACCTGAAAGCAGGAAGATGGCGGCAAGCAGGACGCGGCCGAGGAGGATGGTGACTGAGGCATTGGAAGCGCCGGAACCGGCGACTGAAGTGTTGATGGACATGGTGGCTCTCTCTGGGAAGGGTTCAATGCAACCCAGATAGAGCAAGCTGACTGTTCACCAAAGCCGCCAGATTGGCGACACATTGTTCACAGCGCTTACGTTTCCGTGAGCGGGCGGCTTACGCAAAATTCGCGTCGAGTGAGGTCGTGACGCGAGTAAATTCTCCCGTTGCCAAATGTCTTACCCCGGGTGCGTCATATCCTCCGGCCGCACCAGCCGGTCGTAGTCGGCTTCGCTGACCAACCCCGTGGCCAGCGCTTCCTCGCGCAGCGTGGTGCCCTTCTTGTGCGCGGTCTTGGCGATCTTTGCGGCATTGTCATAGCCGATGGTCGGCGCCAGTGCCGTCACCAGCATCARCGAGCGGTCGAGTGCCGCCTTGATGTTGTCTTCGCGCGCCTCGATCCCGACGACGCAATTGTCGGTGAAGGAGACCGAAGCGTCGCAGAGCAACTGCACCGACTGCAGGAAGTTGTAGGCCATCAGCGGATTATAGACGTTGAGCTCGAAATGGCCCTGGCTGCCGGCGAAGGTGAGCGCGGCATTGTTGCCGAACACCTGCACGCAGACCTGGGTCATTGCCTCGCACTGGGTCGGATTGACCTTGCCCGGCATGATCGACGAGCCCGGCTCGTTCTCCGGCAGCGACAGTTCGCCGAGGCCCGAACGCGGGCCGGAACCGAGGAAGCGGATGTCGTTGGCGATCTTGAACAGGGCGGCGGCGCAGGCGTTGATCGCGCCGTGCGAGAACACCATGGAATCGTGGGCTGCCAGCGCCTCGAACTTGTTCGGAGCGGTTACGAAGGCAATGCCGGTGATGGCGGCGATGCGATCCGCCACCCTGTCGGCGAAGCCGACCGGCGCATTGAGGCCGGTGCCGACGGCGGTGCCGCCCTGCGCCAACTCCTGCAGGCCGGGCAGCGTCAGCTCGATGCGCTTGATCGACGAAGCGACCTGCGCGGCATAGCCCGAAAATTCCTGGCCGAGGGTGAGGGGGGTTGCATCCTGCGTGTGCGTGCGGCCGATCTTGATGATGTGGGCGAAAGCCCGGCTCTTGGCGTCCAGCGCCTTGTGCAGGTGCTTCAGGGCCGGCAGCAAATCGTGCACGATGCGCTCAGCGCAAGCGATGTGCATGGCCGTCGGATAGGTGTCGTTCGACGACTGGCTCATGTTGACGTGGTCGTTGGGATGCACGGGCTTCTTCGAGCCCATGACGCCGCCCAGTATCTCGATCGCCCGGTTGGAGATCACTTCGTTGGCGTTCATGTTGGAYTGCGTGCCSGARCCGGTCTGCCAGACGACCAGTGGGAAATGGTCGTTGAGCTTGCCGTCGATAACCTCTTGCGCTGCCTCGACGATGACCTTGCCGATCGCCGGATCGAGCCGCTTCAGTTCCATGTTGGCTTCCGCCGCGGCCCGCTTGACGATGCCGAGCGCGCGCACGATCGACGCCGGCTGCTTCTCCCAACCTATCTTGAAATTCGCGAGCGAACGCTGGGCCTGGGCCCCCCAATAACGATCGGCGGCGACTTCGATGGGGCCGAACGTGTCGGTTTCGGTTCTGGTCTTTGCAGCGGTCACGGGTCTCTCCTTGTCGAAGTCGGCAACGGCGTATCGCGTTGCACAAACGGCTTCAAGCGGAGATTGCGGGCAGGACGGATGCAAATCGGTTGAAGCGCTTGCCCCCTCGATGGGAGAGCCGGACGCTCACCCGGCCGTGTATCCGCCGTCGATCGCAAAGACGCCGCCGCTGGTCCAGGCGGCCTCGTCGCTGGCGAGATAGACCGCGATGCCGGCCAGATCGTCGGGGCGGCCGATGCGGCCAAGCGGATAGCTCCGCTCGACATAGGCCGTCAGCTCCGCCTTTGCCTCGGCCGGCAGGGTGTCGACCGTGCTGCGGCGCATGGCGGTGTCGACCGTGCCGGGCGCGATGGCATTGACGCGGATGCCGCGCGGGCCGAGTTCGAAGGCCAGTGATTTGGTCAGCGAGTTCACCGCGCCCTTCGACAGCGAATAGAGGCTCGACGGCCGCTTCGGGATCATCTTGTTGGCGAAATAGGACGAGATGTTGATCACCGACGCGCCTGCTACCAGATGCGGCAGCAGAGCCTGAGTGAGGAAGAACACCGCCGTCACATTGAGTGCGAAGGATTGCCGGAACTGCTCCTCGCTGACGGTCTCGAATGGCACCAGGAAAGCCACCCCGGCATTGTTGACTAGGATATCGAGCGGCCGACCGGATTTTTTCACGTGCCCGGCCACGGCTTCTATGCCGGCGCTGGTGGCGAGATCGGCCGACAGCGTCTCGACATTGCCGCCGAGCTGCTTGGCCGCGGCATCAAGTTTTTCGGTGTCGCGGCCGACGATCAGGACATTCGCACCCTCACGCGAAAAGGCCTCGGCGATCGCAAGGCCGATGCCGTCCGATCCACCGGTAACCAGCGCGCGCTTGTCGTGAAGTCTCATTCTACGCTCCGAGGCAGCTTGGCCATCGAGAGCACCGCATATAAGCGGCCGCGGTCAAGCCATCGGCCTATCCGACGGTATGAACTTCGACCGCCGGCTCTCGCATGGGTTCCCGAATGGCGAGCCGTCCCGCGACATAGTTCTTGACCTGGCGGACCGCCTGTTCGCGCGAGACGCTGCCTGGCTGCAGGCCGAGCCGCAGCCAAAGCCCGTCGATCAATGCGGTGACGCCAAGCGCGATGTCGTCGGCATCCGCCGGCGAGGCAAGGCCGCGCAGGCCGGACAACAGGTTCGAGCGCATGCGCGCGTGGATCACTCTCTGGATACGCGCCATCTTCTCGTCGCGCGGCACCTCGGCGCAGAGCGAAAGCCAGGCATGGCACAGAGGCGGCTGAAAAAGATGCGGTTCGAAATTGCCCTCGATCACGGCATCCATCCGCTCCATCGGGGTGATCGCCCGGCGAAGGCGCGCAATCACCGCCTGACACAGGACGGCGTTGGCTTCGCGCATCGCGTGCTCGAACAACTCCTGCTTGTTGCGGAAATAGTGCAGCACGATTCCCTTCGAGGCGCCGGCCTGGGCCGCCACCTTTTCCAGCGTCGCGCCGGCAATGCCTTCGCGCTCCAGCACCGCGAACGCCGCCTGCCGCAGTTCCTTGCGGCGTATCTCGCTGAGACGCTTGAGTTTCACCGGATCGATCCATGCATTGCGATTCCACATTGACATTTTCGTCCGCACAGATCAACTATTGACCAATGGGACAATAAAAAGACCAATTGGTCAATTGTCGAAAATGAGGAGAACCGAAATGTTCCGCATCCTTGCGAATGGCGTCTGTCTCGCTGCCCTGGCGTTGGCCTGTTCTGCGGCTGAAGCTGCCGAGGCCGAACAGTGCAGGGCGGTCCGTATGGCCGAACCCGGCTGGAACGATCTGGCCTTCACCACCGGCGTTGCCAATGTCCTGCTGGGTGCACTCGGCTACCAGCCACAGAGCTCGGTGCTAGGCATCAACGTCATCTATGAAGGCATGAAGAACAACGATCTCGACCTGTTCCTCGGTTATTGGAATCCGGCCATGGTCACCTATTACGAGCCCTACAAGAAGGATGGCTCGGTCGAAGACGTGCGCGTCAATCTGGAAGGCGCCAAATACACCTTCGCCGTGCCGACCTACGTCTGGGACGCCGGCGTCAAGGATTTTGCCGACCTGCACAAGTTCGCCGACAAGTTCGGCAAGAAAATGTACGGCATCGAGCCCGGCTCGAACCAACTGATGATGGATGCCATTGCCGATCCCTCGCTTGGCCTCGACGGCTGGCAGGTCGTCGAGTCGAGTGAAGCTGGCA